>JBFZFB010000021.1:0-27424 GCA_041306605.1 Lentisphaerota bacterium
TCGTAACCAGATCAATGATGCCCTCCAGCTTTTCCTCTTTGCCTATCGGAACAACCATAGGCACAGCATTGCCACCAAGCTCCTTCTGTATTTCTTCAACCACGGCAAAGAAATCCGCGCCCACACGATCCATCTTGTTGATGAACGCTATCTTCGGCACATTGTATTTTTCACTCTGACGCCATACCTGCTCTGATTGCGGCTGTACACCGCCAACTGCGCAAAACAGGGCCACCGCGCCATCAAGCACCCTGAGACTCCGCTCCACTTCAGCCGTAAAATCAACATGTCCGGGAGTGTCAATCAGCGTAATCTGATGGTCTTTCCACTCCATTGTAGTAGCCGCCGCCGTAATGGTTATCCCGCGTTCCTGCTCCTGATCCATCCAGTCCATCACCGCTTCCCCGTCATGCACTTCACCTATCTTGTGAATCTTGCCTGAATAGAAAAGCATTCTCTCGCTTACAGTCGTTTTGCCGGCGTCTATATGCGCCATGATCCCTATGTTCCGCACTCTTGAAAGTTCTAAAGACATACTTACCCTCAACTCCCTCTGTTTCCTTGTTTCATAAAAAGACGCGGATAATGGCCCCATTGCCCGCTTAATGCAAGCTTTTTATTGACCTGCTCAAAGGAACGCCGATAACTTCCGCCTACTGGAGCTTTACCTTTGCCCTGAAGAATGATCGCGGGTTTATTGTATTGGTGTAACTCACCGTCTGGTCGGCACCCGGTATGTTCGTGTAATTCGGGATCCCTGTCCATAAACCCAGCGTAAGATTCGTATTGTTCTCAAGTGAATATAACCGGTCATACCCGCCATAATGATTCGTCCCCGGCTCCAACGCCGGAAACATCACCGCAAGCTTACCGTTCGTATAGCATATCGTCAGCATGAATAAACTGTTTGCACTCGTCGGACATGTCCCCGCTATGTACTCACTCTCATTGTCTATACCATCATGATCCCAGTCATTTGTCGGACCACCATCTGTCACATTCGTCCCGCCAAAATACACCGTCTCCCATGTGTCTGCCATGGAATCCGCATCATTATCCGGCGGGGGCGGCAACTCCGGAGGAGGCGGTTCCGGCGGCGCCTCAAATGACACAAATACATTATTCGATGTCACATTCTTGTATTCCGCCTTGATCCAGTCCGCCGACCTCGCCTCTCCTGCCACTCTCACTTCATCTATGATTCCCATGAAGTAATACACGTCAGTTGTCTGCCCATTCATATATCCTATATGCGGCTCATACGCCGGCGTGAATGGCGTATAAACAAACGGCCCTTTAACCACATCGTTACTCCAGCCATACGCCTGCCCGTTCTTTAACACCATATTCACATATACCCATGTTTCGGACGCCCATTTATGCAAAGCATTAGTCCCGTTATTCACCCCAAACTCCACCCAACCAACTGTTGTTGATCTGCGTTTGATATGCAACGGCCTGTTGGTGCCGTCTCCTTCTCCAAACAGCGTTCCTGAATACCCGGAATACGTTTTCGATTTCATCCACATACTGACCGTCATGTTGTTCATGTTGGCCCCGTACCAGTTGGTAGGTATGCGGATCTCTATATACTGATTG
The DNA here is from genome assembly GCA_041306605.1 of Lentisphaerota bacterium. Classification (GTDB taxonomy): domain Bacteria; phylum Verrucomicrobiota; class Kiritimatiellia; order UBA8416; family JAQBFJ01; genus JBFZFB01. The sequence goes on from JBFZFB010000021.1 coordinate 1,600, forward strand.
GTCCCGCTGAACACTCTGCCATTTGCCGTCAGTGTGTTCGTACCCGTTGTATCGTGATTTACCGTCTCTGTCCGGTTACTCGTGGAATCATCAAATCGGTCATTTAAATGCCATACTCCCCGGTATCCACCTGACCATGTTGTACCGTTGGTAGCCTGTACCGGATATTTGTCTGCAATCGGATGACCCCAGTATATCCATACATAATCACTTCCCGGCGTAAGTTCCGGAACTTTTACCCATACATACGATTTGCCAAGAGAATTCCATGACTCCACCTCGTAGCTCAGCTCATTCGTCTCTTCAGAATCACTGAACCTTATATCCGTACCGCCTGCCTGACATTCTCCGTACGAAAACAGCGTCATGTTGGTGTTCAGCACCACAAGCACAGGAAAGTTGGTTAATGTGTCTGTTCCCGTATAGCCGTTGAACATCACTTTCATCTTGTGCGACCAATACTGAGTGTATGAATGCGACATGAAGCTTGCCGTGCTATCCGACCACTTCTCTCCCTGCGCTCTCGTCACGTACCAGCGATAGTAGTAAACCTTATTCGGCTGTAACCCGTATATGTTCGTAACTACCAACCCTCCGGTACCGTTTGTGTATTTCCTGCCCAGATACTCACTGTGCGCCCACGACCCTTTATTGGAAGTGCCGTCTGTATCGCCCCAGTATAGCGTGACCGTTCCGTAGTCTATACCTACCCCTGTGAACAAGCCGTTCGGCGCGGCTGAAATATCAGTAATATTGGATACTCCTGTGTTATAAACGCTCATCGGCCCCACCACGCTGACCATGGTTGCGGCGGAAGTGAACGCCCCGCCGTCATCCGTAAGTACTGCGCTGAATGTATGACTGCCTTCGTTGTTCGTTCGACTGAACACGCATTCATACGGAACTCCGTTCGTGTCCACGTATATACTGTTTGCCCCATCGAAAAATTCCACTTTATGCACACTGCCGCTTACACTGTAGGTGTCCACTTCCACGTGTACCGTCAGTGAAAACGGCGTCAGGTATTCCATGCCGTATTCCGGCCTTGTCAGCACCATCCTCGCCGGCCCCAACCCCGGCGACGGCTCCAGCGGCAGTGTCCAGCTTGCAGGATTATTGCCGGACATAATCCCCGGCAGACGTGTTATCGAAAACCCTGTACCATCCGCGCCGGCAGGCCATGGTGAATACACCGAATATATCACCTCATCCACTATTATCCATGAAACAGATTCGCCCGGTAAATCTGGTAACTGCGGCTTCTCCAGCGCTATCCGTTCTCCTTCGTTCGATAGCTTACCGTCGTACGGGCCCATCAACACCGGTGTGTATTGGAGATCGTAAGCGGCCAGAAAGTTGGTCTTGGCAACGAGGTTGGTCTCCGGATCAAATGATACCAGCAGTATCGTCGTGCCCGGCCCCATAACTGTATTGCTTGGGAACGTATATTCCACCCCGCCGTCTATACGGTACGCTCCACCTTCCCACATCAGGGTAACAGATTCTTTCCCCTGATTGTACAACTCTATGTATTCATCGTTCGTATTGTCCTCCGGATTCGCAACCGTCGGAGACGGATGATACATTATCTCGCTGATTATCACCCTTTCTCCCGGCAGTGCGTTTGTCGTCCCCGGTGTCAGCGCAAGTTCGTACCAATAGTCATCTCCGTCCGGATATCTGCCCAGTGAATCATCTCTTGACTGTCCTTTGAACGTCACACTGTCCACCACTCTATCCTGACTATTACCCGGCAGATATGACAAAAACACCTGCTCACCGCCCTTGAACAGCCCGAATCCGTTCGTTATCGGACTGTGAAATCCGGTAACCTCGTCAAACCACAGCCATCCTTTACCCGCTATCGTGTTCGTAGCCGGTATCTGCCACTTCTTCAGTTCGCCGGCATCATCGCTCAGGTACCAGTTGGTGAGGCTCATCGGTGATGCTGTGGTATTGTAAATCTCTATCCAGTCGTCAGAGTCATAGTCCGGATGCGCCTCGTTGGTATAATCTGTATGTGCCATGATCTCGTTGAGTAATATATCAACAACCGGTTCATCGTCGGCTTCGCCGGGGGACCCGTCTATAAACGCGCTAGCACGCCAGTTCCCGCCCCAGTCAAGCAGTCCGTTATTGGTCTGGGAATTGTCCTGTACCAAAGGTATCAGTGAGTGACCGGCCCCGTCAGCCGCCTGTGGCCAGTCCCGCCCGTCGCTATAGGTGAACGACAGAATGTTCGAACCGAGCGCGTCTTCAATTTCTATCTTTTCACCGTTGTCATCAAGGTTGGCAATCGGAAATTCCCTGTACCTCTGAAACTCACCTATTATATTTATCGAGGCCCAATTCGAGTAGCGGCTCTTGAATGCCGCAAGGTTTTCAACGATTACTGCATACGTCTGAGGGGCAAGATTAACTGCGTTAGTAATTGTAAAATCAAAATTGATTCCATCGGTGAATTTCACACCTGCCAGCCCAATGGTTTTATCACCCGTGTTTTTGAATTCGATAAACTCGTAATCGGATGTCGTATAGTTGGTGCTGGTGGAATTGCGCGGGTTATACATGATTTCCGTGACACGCAACGGACATGGTTCTTCTAGCACAAAATACGCTTCATCAAGCGCGCTCCACTGACTGGCTGAAATAAAAGCACGTGCCCTGACCAGCACACTGTTTGACAGTGTAATGGGCCCGGTATAAAGCGTTCCTACTGCTGATCCTGTTCCGTATTCGCGCGGGTCCCTGCTGTCCAGTGTGTAGTAGATTGAGTTTGACGCGGTCAATGTCAGTTGAAAACCGTTTGTGAACGACCCGCCGTGGTGGTTCAACACCGGCGCGTCAATCGAGGGATAGAGCCCGCAATTTCGAAACTGTTGAAGCACAACGGCCGATCGATACGGCAAGAACGTCGTCATGACGGTGTTGGTCATGGCTCTCCACTCATTCAGGGTGTAGCGGGTTCCGGTGGTGTCGCCCCAGCGCGCGCTTTCCGCGACAATCCCCCGCTCAGCCAATTCCGCCACCGTTTGGTAGCGGCGCAGGGCCTGGCTCGTGGTCAAGGCCCCGTCATTGAAGAAGAACTTCTGAATGTGATCCGCAAACCGCAGGCGAAACTCTGCATTCTCAAGCAACTTGGCGTAAGGCTGGCAGACGCCGACTGAAGCCCCGGTCCGGTCGGTGTTCACGTCGTTCCAGATGAGCACCCCCGACTCGGCATCCCAAACGGCGAACTTGAAACCCGTGCTCGTCGCGTTGTCCCGGGTCCGAAAGCACTGCCAGTTGTTGTGCGGCCAGTCCGTGTCTCCGGTCCACATGCGCACCATCACGTAGTCAATGTAGTTGTCCACGTCCAGGTAGTCGGGATAGGCCGGGTTTCGCGTTCCGTCCGCGTCATTCCCCTGTATTTTTTGATAGCTTGTATTATCGCTGACACCTGCGTTGCACATGGCGACAAGCGTATTCCACGCCGTGATGTAGCCCTCGATGGCTTGGCCGACGGAGATGACATCGCAATTGGTCTTTGGAATCCCGAAATACGCTTCGGCAAAGCTTTCGGCAGGCTTCTCCACCGCGTTGTAGACGCCCCAGTACAGCTCATTGAGATAGAGATGGACAAACGTGCCGTGCGGCGATGGTTGCCCCATTGCGATATGCGACCGCCGCGTGAATTCATCCACGATGTACTGCGCTTTCGCGCCGGCGAGCGACCAACTCCAACTGTCGTTGGCGCCCGCGCGAAAGATCAGCGTATCGAAACTCTTCACGGCGGTCGGATCGTCGAACAGGTCGCAGTTCAGTTTCGACGGACCGTAGTCGGACTTGAATAGCACCCGGAAGGAATGCTTGCGAATGCTTGGGCTGCGAAACGCGCCACCCTGTATACGAAGGCCGCAATCTATCTGGAATAATGTTTTATTGTTGGTGCCAACCCACGCAATTGTTGCAGGCCTTTCCCATGTCTCGGTTGTACCGTCCGTATTCAGATAAAGGCCGTTTGTCACATTGAACAGGTTGGATCTGGTTGTGACAATAAACAGGGACGGCAATGACTTCATCGTGTTTGTCATCATTGGGCCGTAAACAGGATCATTTATTATGACAGAATCCATCGCATAATCAGCCGCATATCCGACCCATGTTGCCGGATAGTTGCCGGCAGGCGTGTTCGACTGACACAAGACCTTGTCTATAAAAATGTATGTCTGAGCGTCCTTTCCGCTGGGAAGAAGCCCTGATTTATAAGCTTCAACACGGAGCGCGGTGCAGTTACTTATAGACAATGCTGTCGTGTACAGCTGGGATGTTACCGATGGAACTTCGGTATCAGTGGTGTACCTGATTTGGGCCTGATCGGTAACACAGGTTATGGAAACAACTATGGGGTTGGTGTAGAGCCCGCGGTCCGGTTCGAATTTTGTGTCTGCCACCAGATCCAGGTAACCAAGTTTATTGGTCAAACCCGGTGTGGCATTTGTAAAATAGCCGAATCCGCCGGGCACGTTTGTGCAGAGACCATAAGAAATATTTGCCACCTGCGGCGGAAACATCGGATCATAAGCATATTCAACGGTTGCACCGTCCGGCCGAATCAGCCCAAGATACTCTCCGTTGCCGGTAAGTTTAAAGTTCGTATGAAGCTGTTGACCGGAAACAGCACGGTTCTTGCCAGAGGCAAAAACCAGAATGAATTTGCCCGGCCCTATATTTGTGGCGGGAAACGACCATTGCCGCAGGTCGTCAATTTTATCAGTCAGATTCCAGCCGTTCAGATTGATAATATTTGATGAAACATTCTGGAGTTCAATCCAGTCGGAATATTCTCCATTTTGATCCATCAGATTAGTGGTGTTCACCGCCATGAACTCGTTAATGACAACATCCTGCCCGTAGCTGGCGCAGGCAAAAACCGCGAGAACCATAAAAATCGCGCTAAATTGTCTTACATAACGAGTCATATCTCTTACCCCCTGAGATACATCCGTATCTATCCACCCTACATTTTAAAGCGTTTAAGCCTCTAATTACAATCCGAAAGAGTGTAAACCAAAAAAGGAAACGATTAAACCAATGTTATTATGGCTTTTTTGCGATGACAAGCCAATGCGGCATCGGCTGAGGCAACGACTGGCATTCAAAACTGACAAACCCTGCCTCGCTCAGCCAGCCGTTCATATCACGATCAGAGAAAACCCATCCATTCTCTGTTGTCAGCGCCATGTTCACCGCAAACATGGCCGAGAACGCCGGACGGGTCCGCGTGTCATCCGTCATCATATCCAGCACATACACCCGCCCGCCGGGAACCAAAGCATCATACACCCGCGCCAGCAGATCTTTTATGGATTCCGGTGATTCCTGATGCAGAACACCAAACAAAATAACAGCGTCGTTACCGCCCGGAAATTTTGCTTCATGATAATCTCCGGCCAGGGTTGTCACACGCTCCTGCATGCCCTGTCCGCGAATTAATTCATCAGCGATATTGACGATCTCGGGCAAATCAAGCACAACGCATTTCACGCCGGGATTTGCTTTTGCCAACAGCACGGAATAGGTGCCCGGTCCGCCGCCGATATCCAAAAGTTTTTCACAGCCGCCAAGATCAACCTGCGGCACAACCGCTCTGCCAATACCCATCGCCCGGCCATGCATTGCCATGACAAAAGTGCGCGTTCTCTCCCTGTCCCCGCCAAGATGAACTTCCGGCTTTTCGACCGGTTTGCCGGTCTGCGCCATCTTTTTGAGTTGTCCCCACGCGTTATAGACATCCCTGTTGTACCTTATGGCGCCGCTTAAATCACCGCGCGCGCCCGGAACAAGAAACATGGCTGTTTCCTGACTGTTCCTGTATGTTTCCCCTTCTTTGACCAGCAGTTCAAGAGCGACACAGGCGTCCAGCAGTAAACGCGCTCCTCTCGGATCAAGATTGCACGAGTCTGCTATCTGAATGGCATCCGCCTTCCCCAGCTCCGCCAGTTTCGCGAACACTCCGAGATCAGACGCCGCGAACAGCACGCAGGAATCATAAAATGCCGAAGCCATTTTGATAATATTGGATGGATTCAATTAATCGACCCGCTTTCTGTTTTTCATTCCATCAGGAAAACCATCTCCGCGTCGCTCCATTGCGCGCCCGGTTTGCGGGTTGGCAGTTTCCGCTGACATGGATCTGTTTCCTTCCACCACCGCCGGGTTACAGGGTCATCCGCCATGGCGCGCATATCGGCGTCAAAGTGACGGCCCACATATTCAAAGTAGCTGAACAGGTATCGCTTGCCGGCTATTTCAGCCATGTAGATTGAATAATTGCGGATGTTTGACTTACGCAGGCGGGCTACAACGCCGGGCCAGACATTGGCATGCAGTTTGCGGTAATATTGCTCCTTTTCAGGATTCAATCCTATCACCGAACCGAAACGCTTAACTCTTTTTTTCTTCTTCTCACCGGCAGACGGATTTGTTTTGCCGTAAACCGGCTTCACCTTATTCTTCATAAACCTCATTCTCCTTTGAAATATTAGTTGCTATGAGGCCCGAACTCTTTTTTCACACGTTTATTATTCTAAACTCCTGAGTTTCTCAAGTGCTTCAATATCTGCAAGGTCTTTGGTTCTTCCAGACGCTTTTTTGTTGCGAATAAGATCATCCAGCGAAAGCGTGCGAATGGTGATGCCTTCAATATCCGTTTCCTGCGAATTTGTATATGCTCTGTTGAAATCAAGACCGGATGCCCCTGTAATAATGTCGATTCTACGGGGAGCAACCCCAATCTGAAAGATAGTGTCTGTTTTTTGCAGGTCTGCAGACGTCAAACCGTTTAGATGTGCCCCAAATTTGCCTAACGCCCTTAAAACAGCATCGGCATTTTCGGGTGAGGGCATGACCCAGATGTCAATATCCATAGTAGCGCGAGGATAGCCGTGTACAGCTAAAGCATAAGCGCCTATGATGAGAAATTTAACGTTCTCGCCGATTAACGACTGTAACATTTCTTTGTAGTCTTCGTTCAACATTGTGTGCCTTGCTTAGAGATGCTACTTCTTTTGTCAGCGGCCAGACGAGAGAAATGCGATAACTTACTGAACCGGGAACAAAACCATCACTCTCTGCATCGCTGATCTTGCCAAGTTTTGTTACATTTTTATCCATGGCTTATTTATAACAGAAACGAGCTGTCACCGCAATTCATATTGCGCCACGGGAAAAAGACACCAGACACACCAATAAGCCCAAGAAAAATCTCTGAAAATCCATTCTAGTCGTATTACTCATATTCTTTCTCTTGCTGATGTATTCTTGCCCGGATATTCTTTTATCGTTTTAATGATAGCGGAAGTTAGTTCCGGCTCAAGCTCTTTGCTTTCTTTTTCAAATAATTCCAGAATATGATCCGATTCAAATTTGCCGTCAGGCACAAGAATCGGGGCCATCTTCTGGCGGAACGGCCGCCCCTCTCCGTCGTCAATATTCTGATGTGAAAATCCGGTTTCCTTGAACCATGTCAGCGCTTTATGGTTTGCGCTTTCCCGGTAGCACAATTGAAAGCCATGCATCCCGCCTTCTGCTGAATACCACACAATAAGATCAAAAATACTACTGGAAAACCATCTGCGCGCCAATTCTCCCGAAATCTGCCTTACATTCTGCACTTCCTTAAGCATGAAATCTCCAATTTCTGCAATCTCACTCTTTAATATCGCCCAGCACCGAATCGCACAGCCTGTGCCATGACACCATAACTGCATGCCGATAGCCTCTGATGATCGGCTGAGGATCCTGCCCCGACTGAACAAGCTGGCCCGCTCTCTGGGTATTGCCATCAGAACCGATAATAAGCCAGATAACAGTGAACAAAGGCGCTAGCGCGAGTTTTATTCCGGTTTTCAGTGATGATCTATGGAGCACACAGATGAATAGAATACTGAAAATATAGATCATCCCTGCGAACAGAAACATATTTCTGAAATCATTTGGCGTAACACTCGCGTCACTGCTAATGTCGGCCATTCCCCCAAGCAAAAAAGCCGCGATATGAAATTTCAATATCCAGAAAGATTTCAGCAGTTTTCTTCCGAAACCGGTTTTTCTATCAACATCAGCCAGCATGAGCGTCAAGTACCACGCTGATGTGAACCCGAACACAACATAAAGCGCTATTGTTCCTGCAAATAAACATCCGCCACCCCAATCGGTATTTCCCTGCAGAAAAATATGGCGTTCCATCTGAAGATGCATTTCCGGCGGTTGATAAATGAACATGCCGACTGCAATGGCAACAATCAATCCCTGCGGAATAATCATTAAAGGTCCTGTCAATAATCTTGCCGCCCCTTGTTTCGGCATAAGCGATCCGATCCTGATGCATACCGGATAGAGTAAAACAGAAAACAAAATCACGCAACCGATACCCAGCCACGGCCATGACACGGATTGTTTCCCATCAGTTAATGAGTATGAAAACGTCGGGGACGGCATAAAGTTAAGGCACACCAGAAGAACTGCCAGATAAAGTAATATTCCCTTAAAATTGGGTTTTATCCATTTAGATATCATTTATCTTCACAGTCATCCCAAAACTTTGTTCTTAAGTATCAGCCCGCCTTCACCGGAACCTTTGTCATGCTCTGAATCTCATCAACCCATGTCTTGACGTTGGATTCGTCAGCAAAACCTTTATCACCCAACGGATATTCTTTCCCGATATTACGGCTCTTGGATTTGCCCAGAGGATGATATGATAATATATTAATCTCAATTACATTCGACAGCCTGCCGGCAAGGCCTGCTATCTCCCGAAAATGAGACGGCCTGTCATTAAAACCCGGTATCAAGGGACACCTTAACACTATCTTGGCCCCCAGCTTGTCGAGCTCCATCAAATTTTTCATCGGCAGTTCCAGCGGAACGCCAGTATACTCTTCGTGCCTTGCCGGATCGCTCTCCTTGAAATCATACAGAAAAATATCAACAAGCGGCCTGATCTGGTTAAACTGACTGAAAGACGCAAAACCGCTTGTCTCAAGACATTTATGAAGTTTGTTTTCCGCCGCCGCCTCTAAAAGCGCCTTTGTAAATCTGAACTGCATCATCGGCTCACCACCCGATATGGTCATGCCGCCGCCCGAAACCTCATAGAACGGCATATCCTTAAAAACATCCGCAAGAACTTCACCGACCATCATCTCCCGCCCTATCACTTCCAGCGCCTTGGCGTAGCATACCGCCGCGCAGGCCCCGCAATGGATACAAGCAGACCGGTCATACACGTGCATCTTATCACGTATCGTATGGCAACCACGCCGGCAAACCGGAACACAGGCGCCGCAAAGAATGCACTTGTCGGGAATGAACGAAATCTCCACAGATTCATCCTTGGACTCAGGATTGTGGCACCAGAGACAGTTTAAAGAACAACCTTTGAGAAAAACAGTTGTTCTGATTCCCGGCCCGTCATGGATCGAGAACTTCTGTATGTCAAAAACCATGCCTTTTATTGAGCTGTCTTTTTTCATCCCTGAATCCGCATATTAACAAAATCATCTTTTATGGCGCCGCCGGCTGATGATCTCGTCCTGCAATGCCGGATCACATTCCACAAAGACACCCGAGAAACCGCCGACACGGACCATGAGATTCCGGTAATCGTCCGGCGCGTCCTTCGCTTTGACAAGCGTCTTCACGTCGGTCATGTTGCCCTGATACATCTGGCCACCCGTGGCGAAGAAAGTCTTGAGAATGGCCTTCACCGTCGCTGGCTTGGCGTATTCGGAGTCGAGATCCCACATACTGGCCGCGCCGCCAATGCCCGTTGGCGGGCCTTGGCAAGGAAACGCTCTGTGCGGGTCCCGGTATCGAATTCAACGAGCGTACTCATGCTTGTTCCTCCTTCATGGCTTCTCTCCTCCTGTCTTGATTACGACATAATCCGCGTCTTTCACCCTAATCTCTGAAGGCAAGCCAGTGCCTGCCCCCAATCAGTCTTGACACCAATCAGTCTCTATTTCTTCACACCCGCCATTCCGGGATGCGGAGCATGTAGACCGTCGTCATCGGATCGCCAGCCAGGTTGGTGCCTGAGCTGCCCAGGAAGTACGCGGGGCGGCCATTGATGCAGAGCACGCTCGGCGCCTCGAACTTGAACGTGTCGTCCGGGTGACATGGTGGCGGAGGCCAGTGCTGAACGGCGCGGCTGGTGTCGCCGGCGTAGTAGGCCCGTATACGGTCGACCGCCAGCCGGGCCTTCGCGAAGGGGAAGACCAGGCCGTCGTCCGACTCGAAAAGCGCCACGCCGCCACGCACGCCGGTCACGGCGCCTAAGTTGTCGTCGACGAGCAGGTACATGCGATCATCGCAGACAAACGGGTGCAGATCCTCGATGTAGTTACCCACATGCCGCCCATCCCGGAGGATGCACGGCGTCTCCATCACCTGCCAGGGGCCTTCCGGACGGTCAGCCACGGCGACGCCCAGGTAATCGGCATGCGGGCGGTCTGGCAACCATGGACTACCGGCCAGAAAGTAGAGGTGCCATCGCCCTCGGAACTTCACCAGCCGGGGAATATGAATGCCGTGGGTGCCATGCGTCCAATGGCTCGGATCGGGAGACTGTTCCAGCACGATGCCGAGCGGGCGCCAGGGGCCATCCAGGCTCTGCGCTTCTGCCAGACACGCGCGTGCATTCGAGTAGTTTCCGTCCGCATCCGGCCGGGTTTCCTGCCCCCTGTAGAGCATCACCCAGCGATGCCCGTCGCGCTCGACGGTCGGGTAGATGTGCGACTGGTCGATATCCCCCTCACGTCCGGCCGGCAGTGCCACGTCGGCAAAGCGATACGGGCCTTCAGGGTCATCAGCAACCCAGTGCGCGATTTCGGCGCAGTGGACATGGCCCCAGCAGATGGTTCCGCCATAGCAAGGGTGCCCCTGGCTGGCGGCGATACGGCTTGCCTCGACGCGGTCGCCGAAAAGGTGGAACTTGCCATCCGGCGCCTGCAGGGCGCAACTGCCCCAGGTGTAAAAGCGCGCATCGTTGTGTATCGGGCCGACCCATTCCATGGCGTAGGCGAATGCCGCCACGGGGATCGTGGCCGGATTTCGTGTGAGCGCTGTCCGTTGCTGTGTCATGACGAACGGTTCCTTTTATCGAATTCAACTAGCGTACTCATGTTTGTTCCTCTTTCATAACGACATTGCACAGTTGGGCTATGCGTGGATTCATTGTCACCTTCGATCCGACTGTCATGTGAAATTACTCCTATCAATCTTTTCCTGATAATCAAGATATTACGTGTATTACAAGCTTGCAATGGCATGATATATTGCAATACTATTATTCATGTTGCAAAACTTGAATTTAAGGAATAGCCATGGCTTTTGAGCATCTTACCGGACAACTTCACTTTTGGTATTACCAGGCGAAGCCTGATCAAAGGCATGCGCCGCGCCGGATTGAGCCGGGGATAGAGGAAATCGAGGTCATCGTTTCCGGGCGCGGCTATTTCGAGGTGGCGGGAGAAGTCATTGATGCCGGGCCGGGAAGTTCGTTGTGGTATCAGCCCGGCGACAAAGTGATTGTCACAGCACACGAGAGCGATCCATACGAGACGATCGTGTTCCATTTCAGCGTGACGCGACGCCCGGACATTGTTCCGCCATCGTACTCGACGTGGGCTGAGACCGGTGATTGCGTCCGTTTCTGCCGGCGGACGTTCGAACTCTTTAAAATGGCGGTGAAGCTCTCGCCGGCCGAGGTGGTCAGCCTGTATGCGCGTCTGTTCTGGGAGTCGCAGGAGTACCTGCGGCGCGGAGTACAGGAACAACTGCCGGCCAGTCTGCGGCGGGTTCAAATGCTGATTGAAAAACAGTTTACAGATGATTTGAATATTGACCGGCTGGCGGAAGAAGCGGGTATAAGCAGTTCACATCTACATCTGCTGTTCAGGCGTTATCTTGACACTTCGCCTGCTCAATTTCTTATTCAGCAGCGCATGGTAAAGGCGCAGGATATTCTTGCCCACAGCGGTTTAACGGTGAAGGAGGTATGTTACGCGGTGGGCTTCCGTGATTTTCCATATTTCTGCGCACGGTTCAAGCGCCATACAGGCCTCAGCCCCAGCGCCTACCGCCGTCGCTTCCAAGTATAAATACCCATGATTTCAAGCTGAAAAACATGGCCGCCACCAAGCCTTGCTTTGTCTCAACCGCAGGTTATAATGTTATGTGTTGAATGGAAAAGCATGGTAATAAACCTGCTGGTAATAAAATGAAAAAATTCTTTAAACTAGCAATTGGAGCCGTAGCGGCTTTCTGGATAATATCTTTTTCATTGGCTCGACTTCCCACCAAAACCACTCCTTCTCCTCAAGAAGATGCATTAAAAGTCATTCGTATCGAAATCCCTGAAGCCGAAAACGCTTTTACATACTTCCAGATGGCAACAAATATAAATTATTTATCTTACAACGAGTACGATATAGAAACCATGACAGAGGGACAAGATTGGGACACAAACTTAATCAGCGAAATAATCGAGACTAATGCCTTATGCTTTTCCTATATCGAAAAAGGTTTGGCATGCTCAAGGTGTCTGATGCCAGAAGATACATACATACATCGTTCCTCACTCTTTGATAATAATTATAATGACGACTATTATCTCCTCACAGAATTCCGGGCAATGGCAAGATTAATGGCCATAAAAGTACGCCTGTTATTTAAAACCGGAAAAGAAAAAGAAGCGTTCTCGCTGGCATTGCTCATCGTAAAAATGGGACATATGATTGAGGATTGCGGTAAAGATTCAGTTTTTTACGCAAACGGCTTAAGCATTAAAAAGAACGGCTTGGAGAGAATAGAGGAAATGATTGCCACAACCACCCTGCCTTCAGAAGACCTACTGTATTACTCCAAATCACTTGATCAATATCCTGCAAATAATGAAGCGCTAAAAAAACAGTTTCCGTCTTGATTACAAGATACAATCCCAAAAGATTGACGAGGTTTCAAAAGGAAATTTTGGCGATGAGATTCACCCCTGGTCGCCGCAGGTGACAGAAAAAATTATCTTCTCCTTGTCCCGATTTTCATACTTTTTCCAGCCCAAAAAGACAAAAAAGATGCTTGCCGAAATGTACGTCAGCTATATTCAGAATATGCCAAACAATGTGTCCGATATAAAAAACCATCCGGCCGAGATAACTCTAAACAAGTTGAAGCAACCGATATCGAAACTCTTTTTTACACCCAATGGGCTTGGAAAAATGCTTTGCAGATGGCTTGCGCCTTATTCTGGTGTCATAACAAGAAAATGCGAGAATGATCTCTTTATTAATGCAACCCGGACACTTCTGGCCATCAAGGCTTACAGGAAAGATCACAACAAATTTCCGGAAACACTGGAAAATCTGACGCCTGATTATCTGGAAGAGGTATTAACAGACACCTACGACGGAAAGCCGATAAGATATTCACCGGAAAAAAGACTGATCTATTCCATAGGAGAGGATCTGAAGGATTCCGGCGGTTCAGAAAAAAACCTTGGAGATAATACATATACAAACAAATGGAGAACAGAGGATATTGTCTTTAAAATAGAGCCCTAACAGCTCCACTGTCGCCGGCTGACTGATCCAGCACCACGCTTATTCTCTTTTATCCCTGCATATTCTGCCGGACAGTCAGCACGTAAAGATATCTCTTCCGTATAAAATACACGGGGAGCACGCAAAGCAATATATTAACAATCCAGATGCTATGCTCAACTCGCATAATTGTCTCGTTCCCCAGCATTTCCCCGAAGAAGCCGACTATACTATGCTGATAGAGTGTTTCTATTCCAAGGATGGGTGAAAAAATCAGAGGCAGAACAAAACAGATCATGGCAATGAAGCCCAGAAGAATATTTATCTTGTTATTAACAGCATTGTAGACAACATGAAGTTCTATCAGAAACAGTATAAAAACATAGAAAGAGAACAACACCATGATGACCGGCAGGATATCAACCGGCCTCTGCCCCGACAAAAAGCCTGCGACAACCGCAAACACCGCCCAAGTGACAAAAAGGGGCACCCATGTAGACAGATTTGAAAACCTAAGCAGGGCAAGAAAGTTTTGCCGTTGAGATTTCATTTTCCCGCTAATCATGCCGCTGAATTCAACATACTTATCAAACGTTCTCCGCGACCCGAAAGGTATTGCAACAAGAGCAAAAAACGACACTAACCAATAAACATAGCAGACCTGCACGCTCCCTTTGTCCAGATAAGACCAGAACAATCCCAGTATTACCAATACATATCCGAACATGAACAGATTCGCCCCGCCGCGTGTGAACAATGCTTCCGTTTCATGATCAAATCTTCGTAATATTCCTTTGAAAATCCAACAGCTGAAATATAAAGCTATTACGCTGATCAGCACCAGTATCGGCATTTTAAAATAAAAGAAATAAGCAGAATACTTCTCTAGCGAATTTATTTCCGAAATGGACATGATGATGCTGAATATATACGGCAATAAAAACACCGCTAAAAGCATAAAACCCACCATACCGGAGCTTTTCTGCTGTTTTTTCGCCAACATCGCAGAATTTAACAATGTGAAAAAATTTATAAACATCGTAAAGGAAGCCAGTAAAAGCAAAACCTGTCCCAGAAGCAATGGAGAAACTTCTCCCATATAACCGAAAACAAAAAGAAGTACACAAGTAATTGCCGCAAGCAAAAGCACCAAAAGGTTCTTGCCGACAAGAATACCTATTGCCTTACCTACCGCGGACAACGGAAGCATCCTGAAAAAATCATAAGACTTATCGGCAATCTCATCCTTTATAGCAGAACCTGTATTATGCCATCCCAGCAGACACAGCATGAAAAACATGAAAAGAAGCAATTGATAATGAACGCTCCTGAAAAACGCCTGCTTGTCAGCAAAGACTTGCTGATACTTGAAAAGAGACGCGTTGATAAGCAATAACAACACAACTGCAACAAAATAGATCACAATGAACACCCACAACTGCTTGGGCCTCAACGCGCTGAAACGATATCTGTCTATAAGCGGATTGCTAAACATTAAATCTCCAATCCTTTAAAAATCTACATTCCTTCGCTGGAAGATATTTTCATAAACAGATCTTCCAGATTCGTCTTTTCTTCATAAAACTCGGCAACTTTTACACCGCTGGATACCAAACCTGTATTTAACGCCGCCAGAGCCTCCCTCCCGGCAGTTATTTCCACTGTTATCCTGTTATCTTGAACTGTAATTATTCTGCTATTGGGATATTTTTCTATAAAAGATACGGCTTTATCACAATTATTCAGAACAGATATGACAAGCTTTCTTGAGCCAATAATTTTCTGTTGTATATCTTCCACCCCGCCATACATTACCAAGTGCCCTTTATTCATTATTGCTATATGAGTACAGAAACCTGACAGCTCGGATAATATATGAGAAGAGATGATTATGGTTTTGCCTTCCTGCCTCAGCTTCTGCAGTACCTCCCGAAGTTGAATTCTGGCTTTAGGATCAAGCCCTGATGCCGGCTCATCCAGAAGAAACAGGTCCGGCGAATGCACCAGAAGCGCGGCAAGCCCCATCCGCTGAACCATGCCGCGGGAAAGATTGCGCACGAAGTCATTTCTTTTATATTCAAGGTCAACGTATTTCAGGACATCATCTATCCGTCCGGGTATTTGACCCTGTTCAACTTTATATGCCCTCGCAAAAAACTCGAGGCACTCTCTAAGAGTCAGATCATTATAGAGATTAAAAAAATCAGGAAGGAATCCTATGCGCTCACGTATCTGCAGGCGATCTTTCGCCAAATCAAAACCTAGCAACCGGGCCTGCCCCATTGTTGGATAAAGAAGTGTTGCCAATATTCTCAAGAGAGTTGTTTTGCCTGCGCCATTGGGGCCAATAAGTCCAACCACATTCCCCTTTTCAATAGACAGGTTAACATTATTAACGGCTACCAATGTGCCATATTCTTTTCTGATATCGGTTGTTTCCAGAACTATCATAATAATCCAAAACAAGCATCTCTTTCGCAGGTATTATACCGATGCCGCATATTGATTCCAATCTTTCTTTATGAATTTCAAAATTTCAAATTGTACACTGAAAAAACATTAATTCAGGCGGAAAAAACCGTAATTTAAATATGTGGCAAATGAAACCCAAAGCAGATACGGAACCAGCATAACCCCGGCAATATGGCTCGCCTGCCAGAAGAAAATCATCAGCACCACCAGTGAAAGATCCAAAAAGATAATATCCCATAAAGCCATAACCGGCGACTGAAGACCAAAGAAAAGATATGTCCAAATAAAATTCGACGCAAGATGAAGAACCAGAATAACAACCGTCAGCCAAAGATGATTCTTACACGGCGCCCGGAAATACATGAATATGGAAACCGCTATCATTATATACAATACAGTCCAGACCGGTGAAAATATCCAGTCCGGCGGAGTCAACGCCGGCCTGTTTAATGCGGCATACCAGTTATTCATAATTTTCTCTCCTGTACCATCCTGCTGATTTTTCTATTTCTCTTTTTTGTCCGACATCATCATTAAAGATTGGCGGATCATTGCCTCGCACATTTTGGAACCATCCTTACCGGCACAAAGCAAACCCCTATACGCCCAGTATATCGCGTGAGTCTGCGGCTCAAGCCAGTTTAAAGGCCCGTATTTGGCATCAACTTCACGCATCACCGCAGGTATCAGCTTGTACTCGCTGATCATACGCGCTTCCATCTCCGGCGTGATATGATCATAATCCGGTTTCGGCCCGCCAAAAAGCTGTGTCATTTCCTGCGCCAGCATTTTCCTGTAATAAAAACCCGCCAGATCCATGTCGCGCCCCAGCTTGTCCTGATATAACCAGCCGAGCTCCCTGTATAAATCAGGATCGTTGGGATTGTAAAGCAGTCCTTCATCACGCAAAAGCCTGATACCGTTGTTCACCCATCGCCACCTGTCTTCCGGATCTGTCATCATGACACTTATGTTGTACGCAAGATTCCACGCGTGGTACGACCACACTTCGGTGGAACGCGGATCCAGCTTTGTGATCCAATCCGACAATTGGACCAGCTCAAGATATTCGCCGCGCTCCTGCAGATATGTAGCTCTGAGCCACAAAATATCGGCTATCAGTCCTCTGAATCCGCCCAGCACTATCGTGGTGAACGCCATCAGCGGCGGCGCATCAGCAGGCAGGGCGGCAACTCCTATTCCGGGATGAGCACGCATTCCGGCCAAAGCGGCATTCTGCGCGCCGCCAAGCCGCAGACACACCACCGCCGCCACAATAAGAATTATCGTTGTTATCCGTCTCGCCATCATTAATCCTCTTCCCGCTTCCTCACATCGGCATTGCCAGTTCCCGTTTATTTAAAAAATATACGCCGATAATTCCCATAACACCGGGATAAATAACCGCCAGCAGTAGAAACGCTCTGCCCATAAATCCGTACGACACAAGTATTCCATCGGCCAGCAGTGGCAGAGGATTTCTGCCCATTGTGGGCGCGATTATCAAATCAATATATTTCACCATCCTGCCGGACGCTTCCTGAAGCGCAGACACTTCCTGTTCGCCATGATTGATTCCACAGCGATGCGGCGGCTCGCCCGCCGCAAGCGTGAAATAGTGCCCGACAAGCGACATTATCAGGATCGAACATGAAACAAACACCGCCACCGGAAATGAAAACAACGCGCCTGCGGTCAGCCCCAACGCCGACAAAAGCATCATGTGACAGAAAATCATAACCAGCGAACGGACAAGATTTGATTTAAATCCGGCTTCATGAACAAGAACTTCCATCCCGCGGTTAATGTCAAATATGGCTGTATTCGACTGACCGCGCGGAGCGTTTTGAAAAGTTACAACCACCGGCGCGCCCGGCGAAAAGAATTCAGCCGGAACAACAAGCTTATGAATTCCATCCAGACAACCAGTCATCGGCGCGCTGAAGAGGCCGGGCTGTTTTTCGGTTCCCACAAACCATGTTCCACTCACTGTTTTTCTTTCCTTAAACGTTGAAGCAAAGGAAAAACGGAGCGTGACACGCTGACCGGAGCGCGGAGCCGACATTATGGCGAATGTCCATTTTTTCGACTGGCCGGGCGCCACGGTTGATCTTTCAGCAAGCACTCTTTTCTTCACCTCCGCGTAAACCTGATAATGCGGCATATCAGGGATCATTTTCCCCTCGTCCGCCATTTGATTAATGCGCCGGTGAATTTCCTCATCCACGGATTCCGGTAGAGGAACAATACGCCGCCGGCCGGTGAGTATATCATCGTAAACAGCGGCCCGTTCTTCCGGGGAACAGTTTGATTTCTCCACACCGCGCCGGACCGACAAATAGACGGCAAGTCCTGTCGCCGACAGAAGTATCGCGTTCATCAACAGCAGGCCCAGCCATTTGCCGAGCCATATCTGATATCTGTGCACCGGCTTGGCAACTACAAGTTGTATCTGCTTGTCGCGGATATCATAAGCTATCAAGCCGCATGCCGACCATAGCGTGGCGGCTCCGAGAATAATGGCAGCCAGTCCAAGCGTGTAATGGAGAAGCACCGTGACCTCGCCCGCCAGAGTGCCGTCACCTTTTACGGTCAGCGGCAGAAGAACAACTGCTGCCGCGAGAACCGCCATTAACGACACAAAAAGACGGGAACGCGTCATGGTTCTCAATGCCAGAACTGCTATGGCAATAATCTTATTCATTTTTTAAATATTCCGCCACCATACGGGTCCCGGAAACGTCGCCTGTCCGCTCTGTTTCCCTGTGCGCCTGTTGAACAACTTCAATAAAAAACTGTTCGAGATTTTTAGAAGGCCTGTCAATCGAAGGTTCGGCATTTATTATTTCCCTGACAGCCGCAAGGACCTGTCTGGTTTTTGCCGGCTCCAGCACCGGCAGTGTAAGCCGCATGGCATCGCGTTCCTCCAGAAGCCCGCTAACTTTTCCGCACGCGCGTATTTTGCCTTTGTAAAGAATGGCTATGTAGTCACATACATCCTCCACATCCGCCAGCAGATGCGACGATAAAATAACTGTCTTGCCCTGTTTGGCAAGAGCAAGTATCAGGTCTTTGACCTGCCGGCACCCTATCGGATCCAATCCGGAAGTAGGCTCATCCAGAATAACAAGCCGTGGATTATTTATGAGCGCCTGCGCCAGCCCCACGCGGCGGGCCATGCCCTTGGAAAACTCACCCACTGACCTGTCGGCTTCATGCGCCAGATCAACCATATCCAAAAGCTGTCGCGTCCGCTCTTTTCGCACATCACCCTTCATATCAAACAGCCGCCCGAAAAAGTCCAGAGTTTCGCGCGGCGTAAGATACGGGTAGAGATATGATTCCTCCGGCAGGTAGCCTATGTTGCTCTTGGTATTCACCGCGGACGGCGGCGCGCCAAGAACAGTCACACTGCCCGACGTGGGATGAAGAAGGCCCAGCAGTATTTTGATGGTAGTGCTTTTTCCCGAACCGTTGGGACCAAGCAGTCCGAATATTTCACCGCGCCTGATCTGCATATCCACACCATCCACGGCACGAACCCTCGGACGGCGCCAGAAATCGCGGAATGTTTTTGTCAGGCCCTCCACTTTAACC
The DNA here is from genome assembly GCA_041306605.1 of Lentisphaerota bacterium. Taxonomy (GTDB): domain Bacteria; phylum Verrucomicrobiota; class Kiritimatiellia; order UBA8416; family JAQBFJ01; genus JBFZFB01. The sequence continues at coordinate 21,252 of JBFZFB010000021.1, forward strand.
GCAATGTTATTATCCGTGTTATTATTCATATAACAGACCCTCTCATTTGATTTCAGCGTGCCTGAAAGATAACACTCCCAGACACAGGATACCGGCTGACCACGTCAGCATGTAAAGAGCGGCATGTATAATGTATGATACAGACACACTCCCGCCCCCGTCCAGCGCGTCTGCAACCCAGAAATTCTGCCAGTTAGGCAATATCCAGTAAAAAAAAGACGCAACCGCCGAGATGCCGGCGTACCGGCCGAACAAATGGTCCGACATGAGACCTGCCGCAAAAACAGCAGTGCAGATAACCATCGTCGGCACGGTGCTGAGTCTTGTTGACAGCGCAACTGCAACAGCCGACAACATTACAAGAGCCAGCGTGACCAGAAGACTTGCCGGTACAATACGCCACATGACGCGGCAGTCGAACGGTTTAAATTGTCCGCGAATATCAAAAAAACCGGCTGTAACAAAAACGAAGGCAAGCGTAACGAAAAGAAATCCGAACGCCGCGGACCCGAATGGCCGTTTTTTCCAGTAGTTCACTCCGGCGGCGGCGAGAAGCGCTATAAACGGAGCGGCTATCAGCAGACTGCCGATCAATTTGTCACTCAAATATCCCTGCAGTTCCCCGCTCTCATAGAACTTCATAACAACGCGTTCACTCAATAAAGTGGTGATCATGGCGCACACTGAAAACGCCGCAATCGCGGCGGCTATACCTGTGAACTTGGCCATTAAGAATGTTCCGCGGCCGACCGGCTTGCTGAGTACAGCCGACGCGGTTCCGCTTTTTATTTCACGGGCCAGCGACGAACACGCGGCATAGCCGGCAATGAAAAGACCGAAGACAAAGTGATAAGCAAGCCCGCTGTCCCGCGCGAGCTTGCCTTCCTCTCCGAACTGAAACATCAGCAGTTGCGGGGTAAGCGCTGTAAAAAGAACGCAGGTTACGGCAAGCAGGAGAAATATCGGCTGACGAACCGTCTCCAATGCCGTAAGACATGTGATGGATGAATACTGCTTTATTTTCTGCGTCATTGTTCCATCCGCAAGACGCTTTTACCCTGCTTTATGCCGGCTTAAGCGTCTTTTTCACGCAAGGCTTCCTTGCGACTCAACCTGACTCTGCCTCTATCATCAACGCCTAGACACTTGACCCACATCTGGTCCCCTACCTTGCAGATATCCTCCACGCTTCTAACACGTGTCTCCGCCAGTTCGCTGATATGGACAAGACCATCCTTGCCGGGCAGTATTTCGACAAAAGCACCGAATTCCTTAACACCTGTCACAACGCCGTGATACAGCTTTCCTTCTTCCGGTTCCGCTGTAATCATGCTCACCTCGCGGACAGCCATATCCATGGACTCTTTGTTCACCGCAAAGATGCTGACGGTGCCGTCTTCTTCAATATCAATCTGTGCCCCGCTCAGTTCTGTGATACGGCGTATGTTCTTGCCTCCCGGCCCGATCAATTCGCCTATCTTGTCTTGAGGTATTACGATCTTTTGAATCCGCGGCGCGTACTGTGACATTTCCTGTCTGGGCGCGGCGATAATTCCGGCCATGAAATCAAGAATGCGCAAGCGCGCCTTGCGGGCCTGCTCGAAAGCACCTTCCACCAGCTCCCACTTCAATCCCGGAATTTTCAGGTCAACCTGAAAACCCGTAATGCCGTCACGCGTTCCGGAAACTTTAAAATCCATGTCACCGCAGTGATCTTCCGTACCGATGATGTCCGTTACAAGCACGCTCTTTTTCTCGTTCGAAAAGAGGCCTATTGAAATACCGGCCACAGGCTTGATGATCGGAACTCCGGCATCCATCAGCGCCAGTGTGCCTGAGCAAACGCTGGCCATGGACGTCGAACCGTTCGAGCTCATAATGTCCGACACAAGACGTACGGTGTACGGAAAATCCTTGGGAATAACCGGCTCTATGGAACGCTCCGCGAGCGCGCCATGCCCTATTTCCCTGCGGCCCGTGGAACCAAGCCGCCCGCATTCTCCCACACTGTACGGCGGAAAGTTGTAATGAAACATGAATTTCTTTTCAACCGGCCCGCCGGTAATGGCGTCCATGCTCTGCGTGTCTGACTTCGTTCCGAGCGTTACCGTTCCGAGCGACTGCGTTTCGCCGCGACTGAATAAAGACGAACCATGCGTACGAGGAAGAACCCTGATATCGCCGTTCAGCTTGCGCAACTCGTCGGATGCCCTGCCGTCAATACGCCGCCCTTTTTCCAGCACATTCGAGCGGACTGTTTCTATTTCAAGATCATCAAATGCCTGACGGAATTCCTCGTCGGTCATCTCGGGAAATTTCTGAATCAGAGTTTCCTTGAGAGATGTTCTTACCTCGTCAACACGGGCCATTCTGTCCAGTTTGCCCGACACCAGCATGGCTTCCGCCATTTTGGCGCCGGCTGTTTCTTTGGCTGATGCAAGCAGTGTTTGGGCCTTTTCGTTTTCCATTTTCTGAATAACTTTATCAGGCAGGCCGAGTTTGCGGCGCAATTCAATCTGGGCATCAATAAGCTTTACGCATTCGGGGTGAGCCAGCTTCATTGCGGCAACAAGATCCGCTTCCAGCACCTCATTACCGCCGCCTTCTATCATAAGAGGAAGATCTCTCGTGCTCGCGTATATAAGATCCAGATCGCTTTCCTCCCTCTGCTTGTGAGTGGGATTAATGACAAATTGTCCGCCAACTCTCCCGACGCGGACGCCGGCTATGGGGCCCAGAAACGGGATCTCTGAAAGAACAAGCGCGGCGCTTGATGCTATAATGCTGAGCATATCAGCGTCATTTTCTCCATCTGCCGACAAAAGCATGTTATTGATCTGAACATCGTTCCTGTATTCTTTAGGGAACAACGGACGGATTGGCCTGTCTGTTATCCGCGCTGTGAGTATTTCCTTTTCCGAGGGACGCGATTCGCGCTTGAAGAAACCGCCGGGAAATTTTCCGGCCGCATAAAATTTTTCCCTGTATTCCACCTGAAGCGGGAAATAATCCACGCCTTCTTTCGGCTCTTTTGTGTTGGTGACGGCCGAAAACAGGACCGTGTCATCCATTCTAATCGTTACGGCGCCGGCTGCCTGTTGAGCAAGCAAGCCTGCCTCGATGGTTATTGTTTTACCGCTGACTGTTACTTCTACTGATGTTGCATTCTTCATGTTTTTTCCTTTACCTTTCGAAACCGTTGGGAAATGTATTTGCGATTAGACACATATCAGACAGAAAGAGTGATTAATTTTCTGACAAGAAACCGCCGGTATTCTTACCGGCTGATATTCAGTTCTCCGATAACCTTCTGATATGCGGACTTATCACTTCTCTTAAGATAATCAAGCAGTCGTCTGCGTGCGCAGATCATCTTAAGAAGTCCTATACGGGAACTGTGGTCTTTTTTGTGCGTTTTGAGATGATCGGTGAGCAATTCAATTCGCTTGGAGATCAGGGCAACCTGCACCTCTGACGATCCAGTATCATTGTTATGATGCTGAAACTTCTGCTGAATTGTCTTTTTATCCATCTTGCTCATATCCCTCTCGGTTTACCTTTTTACTTTTTTGTTTTTTCCTTTTTTTGTTTGTCCGGAAGAAATATAATATTGATCCAAGACGGATGTAAAGCCTTTCTTGAAAATTTCTTTTACCCCTGCCAGCTCGCCGGCGGCCCGCTGAACATCCCGGGAGATTTGTTCCTTCAATTTTTCCTGTGAAAAAAATGTTTTCTCATTCCTGATCTTATTAACAATGACCACTTCCATATCACGGCCGTATAAGGTTCCTTTAAAATCAAGCAGATGTATTTCCACATCAGGCCTGTTTTTGGGCGATTGCCCTATGTTTAATACCCCTTTCAGCATCCGGCCTGACGCCTTTTCTCCTTCTTTTGCCCCGTTTCCTTTTATAAGCATGGCAACCGCCGTGTACACCCCCGGCGGAGGAATTACCTCATTATGCAGGTCCAGATTGGCCGTAGGGAACCCCAGCCGCCTGCCAAGCCCCTTTCCTTTCACAACTGTACCCATAATACTTACCGGCCTGCCAAGCAAAATAGAGGCGGCGCGCAGATCTCCACGCGCTATCAGGCCGCGTATACGGGTGCTCGAAACCGGCTGGCCCTGCCTTATCACGGGCCTGACAACCGTGGTTTTGAACCCGAACTTTTTCCCCAGCCTCGCAAGCATCGCTGCATCTCCGGCGCCTTTCGCCCCGAAACGCCAGCTCTGCCCGAATATGATCCGCGAAAGTAACGGTATGTTGAACGCAAGATCTGAAATGAATTTCTCCGGCGCCTGCCGCGCCAGCTTCGGCGAGAACGGCATAATCAAACACCCGTCCAGCCCCAGCCTTTCAAGCAGTTTCACTTTGTGCCGTTCAGATGTAATCAAACATGGCTCCGAACCCGGCTTTACGACTTTAAGCGGGTGAACATCCAGCGTGAGCACCCACGCACGGCCTTTGACTTTTTTTGCCGCCTTTACGGTTCTTCGTATTATTTCACGGTGCCCGGCGTGAATACCGTCAAAAAAACCAGCCGCCAGTATAACCGGCCGTTTTTCTTTTTTAAAATTGGCTATGTCTTTGAGAACTTTCAAATCGTCCGCCCCTCAGGCTGATCCTTATTCATCCGGCCTTATCTTCTCATACTCCCGCCGCTATGAAATTCCGTAATGGAATAATATGCCCGACAAGCTCCTCTCTCTTCATCTTGAGAACATCATCCAGCGCCAGCGCTTTGTCAATCCTGATACTGCCTGAACATGTACGGCGAAGACTGTTCAAATACGCCCCGCATCCCAGCATCTCGCCCATATCGGCGCATATCGTGCGCACATAAGTACCCTTTGTACAGCGTACCACAAAATCAATCTCCGGTGGCCTGAAACCGGTCATCCTGAATTCATATATATGTATCAGTTTCGGCTGACGCTCAATTGTCCTGCCCTTGCGGGCGTGTCGGTAAAGAGGCACGCCGTCCACCTTTACCGCGGATACCATCGGAGGAATCTGCTCTATGTCGCCTGTAAACTTGACCATTGCGGATTCCACCTGCTCTCTTGTTATATGATCATAACCGGCCTCACTGATGATTTTTCCCTGCGCGTCTTGAGAATCAGTGGCCGCGCCAAGCTTCGCCGTCCCCTCATATTCCTTGTCCTGCCCCATGATTTTTTCCGAAAGCTTTGTCCCTTTTCCTATTAGAATAATCAACAGACCGGTCGCCTGAGGATCAAGCGTTCCGCCATGCCCTACTTTCTTGAAGCCAAACTCTCTCCTGATAATGTCCACAACATCATGAGAAGTGGGACCTGACGGTTTATCAACAACCAGCACGCCGTCAAACGGATCTATCTGCTGAGGCGGCGCCGGGGGCATACCCCTTTGTCTGCTGTCAAATTTCATATCGTATTATCTCCTGATGCCTGCAGGCATTATCAGACTTCCCCGTCCGCGTCTTCCGCGCCGGATTCCGGCCCTGATACCGGTGGTTTATCTTCATTTTCCATTTTGGAAAGAACATCCAGAATATGATCACCTTTTTCAATGGATTGATCCAATTCAAAAGAAAGACGCGGTGTATATTTCAAAATAACCGTGTGACTTATATGTCTTTGTATTTCAGCTCTGTGACTCCTCAGCACAGAAAGCATATTTCTGCGCTGATCTTTGTGATCCCTTATGGAGACATACACCCGCGCATTCCTTAAGGTGGGACTGGTTATAACGTGCGTTATCGAAATCGCTGAAATGTCGAAGCCTTCCTCATTGATCAAGCGAAACAGCACTCCGGCTATTTCCCTGCGTAAAAGCTCATTGATGCGCTGTATACGATCTATTGTCATTTTATTGTCACCCGCAGAATTGGTATCTATTTAGCCATCCGAAGAAAATATTTCAAATATTTAGACCCTCGTGCACTCCGGGTCCAGAGACAGGATGACAGGATACTTTGTTTTTATCCTGTAAATCCACCTCTTTACAGTTGGTCAACTGCCCGACTTTTCGTTTCACCTCAACCTTGGCAAGTTAATTAATAAACCAACCGGTATGCCAGTTGCAACAAGGTAGTTGACCAACTGAATCCCATGTGCTTTGACCATCTTTTTCGCAGACTTCAGTTCCACAATAACCTTGTTCTCAATATTCTGTTTTCAGTCCTGCCCT
>JBFZFB010000022.1:0-12667 GCA_041306605.1 Lentisphaerota bacterium
AGAGTTATCAGTCTATTGATATTTAACGGATCCAATCCCTTATTCTATCCCGGTAAATCCTGTCCATCCTGTCTAAAAAAGGTTCCCGGAAAATACAGGGAGTTTTTGACCCGGCCTGCAGCGCTTGAAGCCGCAGGCAATGCGGGCAGGAAGGATGGTAAGAAAAAATATTCACCACGGAGTACACGGAGGCACGGAGGAGAAAAGGTGATTCGGAGAAGAGTGTTGATTTAATTCGGGACTGGCGTCTCAAATTAAATCAACAACCTGTATCTGGAGGAGATGAGGTAATCTCGGAGGTTTTCTCCCCCGACAACAACGTTGCATCAAATCCGGGATTGCCACGTCATCACGTCATTCGACATGACGGGTACGACATGGCAGGCTCCGGCAATACAGGATTTGATGCAACCTCCGGTTTTTGCTTGCCCTGCGTAGATCGGAGAAGGATATTCTCCGTGACCTCTGTGGTAAAGAAGGGATTGATCGTTCAGTGCAAGTATAATACCAGTAGTTGACACATATGTCAACTACTGGTATTATACTTGCAACATAAGGAAAGAGTATGATTACCTATAACAATCAACAGTATGTCGAATTATTCCACCTGCTGTTCCTCGATTTTCTGGGACGTAAAGTGGACAAACGGTTCTACGCCTTGAAAGGCGGATGCAACCTGCGCTTCTACATGCGAAGCTTTCGCTATTCAGAGGATATGGATCTGGATGTAGAAAAGATACCGAAAGAAAAACTGGAGGACATTGTAACCGGCATTCTTAAATCCAAACCTTTCACGGAAATATTAAAAGCAAAAGGCATGGCAATAAACAAATGGTCCACCCCGAAACAGACAGACACAACTCAAAGATGGAAAATCGGCCTGCAAATCCACTCTTCCGATATATTGCTTCCGACAAAAATCGAATTTTCAAGAAGAGGCATGAAACAACATGTGACATTTGAAACCGTGGATTCTGAACTGATAAGGACATACCAACTGACTCCTATTATGGCCAATCATTATGACGCGCAAGCGGCGTACGAACAAAAAATAGAAGCTCTGATAACAAGAAGCGCCATTCAGGCAAGAGATGTTTTCGACCTGTACATTCTTCTTGGCATGGGCGCCCTGCACAGCATCAGCAATAAAAATCTAAAAGAACGTCTGGATGAAGCCATATCAAATGCCTTGTCGGTAACATTCGACATTTTCAAATCACAGGTATTTTCATTCCTGCATGAAGATTATCAAGCCAGATATAACGACGAAGGCATATGGAACGATATGGTGCTTAATGTGGTTCAATTTCTGGAAAAGGGTAAAACATGAAGCTTGATAAAATACTCTGGCAGATCAAACAGACCAATCAGCGTGTTTTGCACACTACCGATGTCATGGCGCTACTTGACATAAAAAAAGACCATGCCAGCAAGATACTGTCACGCCTGTCCCAGTCAGGCCATCTGGCAAAACTCAAGAGAGGGCTATGGGCCTTTACGGAAACAATTGATCCTCTAATAATCTCCGGATATCTGACCGCTCCGTTCCCGTGCTACATTTCCCTGCAAAGCGCGCTTTATTATCACGGAATGATATCACAGATTTCATCAACAATATATTGTGTATCCCTTGCCAGAACACGCAGATACGGCACTCCGGCAGGAGCTTTCTCGATTCATCACATTTCCAGCGATTTTTTTTATGGATATGATGAAACAGAGAGTGGCGTAAGAATGGCTACACCGGAGAAGGCTCTTCTTGATTTTTTATATTTAAGCCCCGGCAAGACCAAGTTGTTTTGCGCCCTGCCGGAACTGGAGCTCCCCCGGAAATTCAGTGTGAAACGGGCTAAACATATGATTGCCCATCTCAAATCAAGCCAAAGAAAATCAATGCTGGAAAGCAAGTTTCAAAAGCTACTCGAAAAAACAGCAACTTAAGACAGCCCTCCTCCATCCGGGTCTCCCCCGACGGCGGATGTCAGGGCTAAGAAAGACGGGAAGAAGAGAGAAGATGGGAAGAAATTTTGACAGGATTACTGGATAGGAAAAGATTGCAGATCAAGAGAGACCCGTCATGTCGGATGACGTGATGGTTCAAGAAATCTGCATAAAACCCTTGTTTCTCTCCGGGTCTAGGGATAATAATTTTATATTCAGATTTCTTGAACAGTTTTCATGATGAGAGAAACAATGTCATGTCAATAAGCCGATGGTGCGAAGACCTAAAGCTTTCAGTTGCTGAATCAGAAACGGTCGTTAAATATCAATAGAGTTATCAGTCTATTGATATTTAACGGATCCAATCCCTTATTCTATCCCGGTAAATCCTGTCCATCCTGTCTAAAAAAGGTTCCCGGAAAATACAGGGAGTTTCAGACATGATAACAGGATAAACAAGGATTAAGAAGGGAGTGATCGTTCAGTAAATCTGAAATAAAACTATTGTTTTATTTCACATTTACTGAACAGTTTTCATGATAGGGAAAGGGATGTAGGCACGGAATGCCGAAGCTTTCAGTTGCTGAATCAGAAACGGTCGTTAAATATCAATAGAGTTATCAGTCTATTGATATTTAACGGATCCAATCCCTTATTCTATCCCGGTAAATCCTGTCATCCTGTCTAAAAAAGGTTCCCGGAAAATACAGGGGGTTTTTGACCCGGCCTGCAGCGCTTGAAGCCGCAGGCAATGCGGGCAGGCAGGATGGTAAGAAAAAATATTCACCACGGAGTACACAGAGGCACGGAGGAGAAGAGGTGATTCGGAGAAGAGTGTTGATTTAATTCGGGACTGGCGTCTCAAATTAAATCAACAACCTGTATCTAGAGGAGAGGAGATTAATCTCGGATGTTTTCTCCCCCGACAACAACGTTGCATCAAATCAGGTATTGCCACGTCATCCCATCATTCGATAGGACTGGTTCGACATGGCAGGCTCCGGCAATACTGGATTTGATGTAACCTCCGGTTTTTGCTTGCCCTGCGTAGATCGGAGAAGGATATTCTCCGTGACCTCTGTGGTAAAGAAGGGAGTGATGGGTCAAGAAATCCGGATAAAAATATCGCGGATTTCTTGAACAGTTTTTATCCGTATCTAGTTAATCCTGTCTAAAAATTTCCCCGCATCTGTCGAGTTCTAAACTTCGCGATATCCTGTCTGAAAATTTCCGTGTTTGCCGTGTTCTAAACGGATACAATTAACATGGAACGATTCATGAGGGAAAGGTTTTAGACTGTTATATATAACGGAAATTCCGTTTTATACAACAGAAAGAATCGACTGACATTAAACCTAAAACCAATAAAATATTAAAATAATTCCTTTTAAAAGCATGGAAAACGAGCCGTTTTATGGTGCTTTCAGCATAACCTGCTATATACCATGCTTTAACAACCAGCATTGGCACGGCAAATGCATATTAGAGAAGAAGTTAAGAGCTGACAGGATGAAGAAGGATAGGCTGGGATAGACAGGATTTAATTCAAGAAATCCGGATAAAAATATCGCGGATTTCTTGAACAGTTTTTATCCGCATCTAGTTAATCCTGTCTAAATATTCGAAGTATTTTCTTGGGATAGCTAAACTGATAATACAAAAGGCTAAAAAATTTTGATAGAACGTACTAAAAACACAGGAGGCATATTATGAAACAACGGGTAATTATTTCCATTCTTTCGGTTGCGTTAATATTTTCAGCCGGATGCGGCAAACAGTCTACCGGAACAAAAACAACTGAACTTTCCGGAACCATAACAATGTCCGGCGCGTGGGCTCTTTACCCCATGGCTGTGAAATGGGCGGAAGAATTTCAAAAAATTCATCCGGCAGTTAAAATAGACGTTTCCGCCGGGGGCGCGGGAAAGGGAGTCGCCGACGCGCTTGGCGGCATAGTTGACATAGGAAATGTGTCCAGAGATATTGCGCCTCCCGAAATTGAAAAAGGAGCATGGTGGGTTTCGGTCGTCAAGGACGCCGTCGTGCCGACCGCAAATGCAAACAACCCCGTTATTAAAACTTTAACAAGCAACGGACTTAAGAAACAGGACTTCATCAACATCTGGGTTACAGGAACAGGACTGGACTGGAATCTGGCGCAGTCCGGCAGTAACCCCTGCCCCATCCACGTTTACACAAGATCCGATTCCTGCGGAGCCGCAGAGATATGGGCTAAATACCTTGGCAAAAAACAGGAAGATCTGCTTGGGGTGGGCGTGTATGGAGACCCCGGACTGGCTGAAGCCGTCAGGCAAGACGTACTCGGTATAGGTTTCAACAACATAAACTACGCGTATGACACGACAACCAAAAAACAGTTACAGGGAATATGCGTACTGCCTATTGATTTAAATGAAAATGGTATAATCGAAACAAACGAGCAGTTTTATGACACACGTGACAATCTTGCCGCCGCCATCGCGGATGGAAGATACCCCTCACCGCCGTCAAGAAACCTTCATTTTGTCTGCAATGGAAAGCCCCGGAAAAAGATCGTGATTGAATTCATCAAATGGGTACTGACGGACGGTCAGAAATATGTCCCGGAAGCAGGATACATCAATTTGCCGGATGGAAAACTGAAAGAGGAACTCGATAAACTCTGAAATTTGGTAAGCATTAAGCCATTTGCAGAAGGAGAGTTTGACAGGATGACCCTCAGGTCCGGAAGGACCTTCCGGGTCCGAGGACAGGATTTATCATGTTAATCTTTTGAAACAGAAAGCCAAAGGGATGGAATATAAAGATATAACAGAAAAGATCATAGGTTGTGCTTACAAGGTCTATAATGAAATGGGCTTTGGCTTTCTGGCATCTGTATACGATAATGTCTATTGCCCGAACTTTATCGGGCAGGATTTAAAACAAAATGTTAACCTGCATATTACAGGTAAAGCGCAGCCTCAGGGTTAATCCCGATTTTCAGCGCTTTGCGCAGAAAGATCGGCCCTGTGGGCGGATATTGCGCCGTACTGCAATATCCGGATCAAAAGGCTTTTTCGGTGAGTTGGCGCTGTAAAAGTTACGAAACATGGTAAAGAAGATTGAACATTGAAAAATATTTATCCTGTCATCCTGTCTAAATATTTTCTTCGGATGGCTAAATAGATACGAAATTTGTTAATGATCAGGGGAATATGGCAAATACAAGACAACTTAAAGATAAAATTGCCGGAAAGCTAATGCTGTTGCTGACAGTTCTTTCCGGACTTGTTGTCTTTATTATGATTGCCGGCCTTTATTACAAATCGAGGCCCATACTCACTGTAAAACCGCTGAGCGATCTTCTGCTGTCAGATTCATGGCATCCGTTAAAAGGGGAATTTGGTTTTTTCCCTTTTATTATGGGCACATTATGGGTAACAGGAACGGCCATTGCCATAGCTGTACCTTTATGTATTTTGACGGCCATATATCTTTCTGAATACGCGCACAGAAGAATAAGAGAACTGGCCAACCCCATGATAGACCTTCTCTCTGGAATTCCTTCCGTAGTATACGGTGTATGGGGTGTTCTCGTGGTGGTTCCTGTAATAAAAAAACATATCGCTCCATTCTTCGATACAAATTCAAGCACTACCGGATACTGCGTTCTTGCCGCCAGTATCGTGCTGGCGATAATGGTGGCTCCGGTGATTATTCATGTTTCACTGGAAGTTCTAAGGTCTGTTCCTTCAGCTATAAGAGAAGCATCTTTATCTCTCGGCGCCACAAAATGGCAGACCGTAAAACATGTTGTTGTACGCAAAGCTTTGCCGGGTATTATAGCCTCCGTTGTTCTGGGATTATCACGGGCTTTCGGCGAAACAATGGCTGTTCTAATGGTAGCCGGCAACGTCGCACGCACACCGTCATCAGTATTTGACCCGGCCTATCCATTGCCCGCGTTAATTGCCAATAATTACGGGGAAATGCTGTCAATCCCCCTCTATGATTCAGCCCTGCTTCTGGCATGTCTTGTTTTACTTCTGGTGGTACTGTTCTTTAACGTAATTTCACAGTTAATACTGATAAAGGTCGAACGGAGCATAAGATGACAATGTACAGAAGAAAGATGGAAGAAACTATTTTTGTGATATTGATGATAGTCTCCACACTGGTAATCCTGTCCAGTCTGGTGCTCATATTAACAACCATCATCACCAAGGGTCTGCCCGCCATGAACCTGGCCATGATCACGCAAACACCAAAAGGCGGTTATTACCTCGGCAAAGCAGGCGGCATACTTAACGCCATCATCGGATCTCTGTATCTTGCCGGAGGCGCCACAGTTCTGGCGCTTCTCATCAGCCTGCCTGTCGTGATGTACATCAACGTCTACGCTCCCAAAAAATCCATGCTCACAGTTTTCACCCGCTTCTCGCTCGATGTATTATGGGGCGTGCCTTCCATTGTCTACGGAGCATTCGGGTTCGCCATAATGCTTCTGCTGGGAATACAGACTTCCCTGCTGGCCGGTATAATAGCAGTAACACTGCTGATCATGCCCATCATGAGCAGAACAATGGACGAAGTAATAAGAATGATCCCGCGCGAACTTATGGAAGCATCCTACGCGCTGGGCGCCACAAGACTGGAAACAGCGATGAAAGTTGTAATCCGGCAGACGCTTCCCAGCCTGCTGACCGCGGTGCTGATAGCTTTCGGCCGCGGAATCGGCGATGCCGCTTCTGTTATATTCACCGCCGGATTCAGCGATTCCATCCCCTGCTCGCTGTTCAGGCCGGCCGCTACACTGCCGCTTGCCATTTTCTTCCAGCTTGGCACACCCTTCCCTGCCGTTCAGGAACGGGCCTACGCGTCAGCCCTTATTCTGACAATTATCATACTACTGGTCAGCATCATTTCTAGAATTCTTGTGCGGAAAACCGCTAAACACGTGATAAAATAGGAGATCCAAATGGAACCGAAAATCCACATAAGCGTCAGAAACCTTAACGTGTTCTACGGCGCCGAACAGGCGTTGAAAAACATTACCATTGATATACCCGATAAAAAAATAACAGCCATCATCGGCCCATCAGGATGCGGCAAAACAACACTGCTGAAATCATTCAACCGCCTGCTGGATAACAACGACGATATCAGAGTTATCGGCGAGGTGCTCGTTGACGGAGAAAACATTTATGACCCTAAAACAGAAATCACGCACGTCAGAAAAAAAATGGGCCTGCTCTCGCAAAAACCATATCCCCTGCCCATGTCCATCTATGACAACGTCGCTTACGGCCCGAGAATACACGGCATAAAAGATAAAAAGAGACTGGATCAGATCGTCGAACATTACCTCAAGGAATCAAGCCTCTGGGATGAAGTTCATGACAAACTGCATTCACCCGCGTCAAAACTGTCGGTAGGCCAACAACAAAGGCTCTGCCTTGCGAGAGGACTGGCGGTCGAACCTGAAATCATACTCGGAGACGAACCCACTTCGGCTCTTGACCCTAAATCCAGTCAGCGCATTGAACAAAGATTTCTGGAACTGAAAGAGCACTACACCATCATCATCGTCACCCATATCCTGCGCCAGGCCAAAAGGCTCGCCGATCATGTCATATTCCTTTATATGGGAGAAATGATAGAAGAAGGTCCGGCAGAAGCAATCTTCTCCAACCCGAAAGAAGCATTAACCCGCGATTACATCAAAGGAAGCATAAGCTGATATCACCCGAACGCGATACCCTTATTCCCATCGCACGGAAAATACAGAAAAGAATCACCGCAAAAACCCAATAATCACTGCATTACCACTCCCGGAACATAGCTTTTCCACAAAACTCGACATATCATTTAAACTCACGATCGTGAGAATATCTGATATGTATCAAAACCATCATTTCCGCGGTATCAGGGTTCAGGAAACAATAGTGTCAAAAAATAAAGAGAATTTTCAGACAGGATGAACTGGATTTACAACGACCGTTTCTGATTCAGGAAATGAAAACTTCCGGTCTTCGCGCCATCGGCTTATTGGCATGACAATGTTTCCCCCATCAGGAAAACTGTTCAAGAAATCAGCGATATTTTTATCCGGATTTCTTGAACGATCACTCCCTTCTTAATCCTTGTTTATCCTGTCATCCTGTCAAAAACTCCCTGTATTTTCCGGTTATCACGTCATTCGACATGACAAGTCCTGCCTGAAACTCTTCTCTTCCCGTTCCGTAGCCCCGACATCCACCGTCGGGGAAAACCCGGACAAAGGAAGACTTCCATTCTGACTTCTTGCCTTCTTAATTCTGAGTTATGGGCATCCAGCCTTTATCCATCGCCCGATTTTATTGCCTTTATTCAATGTTCGACATTTCACGTGTTAGTTGTATAAATTATATTCCATGACACGTTTACGCAAATTAGTTTTTTCCATCACGGCTTGTCTGTTTGCGGCCTGGCTGATATTCAATTTTAAAAGGTTATTTAACGGACAAGACGGATTGGTACGGTTGGTTCTGGGATTACTTTTCTCCATCCTGATTATGTTCCGCCCAAAACCTGAAACTGAACAGAGCCAGTCAGCGCCATACATCCCCCCCGTTCTGGGTGCAACAGGCGCACTGCTCCATATTGCCGGCATCATATTCAAGGTTCATCAATTCCAATGGCTGGGAATCCTGTTTATACTCGGCGGATGCGCCAACTGGGCACTGCCGTCAAATTATTCCAAAGATATTTTACGGTCATTATTTTTCCTTTACTGGATTCATCCCGTTCCCGGCCGTATCATTGGAGCATTGCAGATTTTTATGCAGAAACTTTCAGTTGAAGGTTCCGAATGGCTTCTGCACTGCCTCAATGTGAGGGTGTGGGCCAATGAACTCATTCTGTACACCGGCTTCAGAATGTTCGCCGTGCCGGAATCATGCAGTGGCATGGCAACCGCCGTAACCGTTCTGTTATGCGGACTAGGCACTGGAATGCTATTCCGGTTTACATGGCGGTATATCATCGCCCTTGAACTGGCAGGCCTGATTCAAGTGTTAATTCTGAATATCTTTAGAATATCGCTTATGGTAATACTCGCGCCAAAAATGCCGGAGGAATGGGCCGCATCTTTTCTTCACGATACACTTGGCATATTTCTCATAATTATCATCTTCCTGATCAACATTGAAGCAGGATTCCTGCGCGCGTGGCGCCATAAACGCCAAACAGCACCCGATGAAAAGACCCATATGCATAACACTTTCTGGCGCAATGCGTCGCGGGTCACAAAATTTGCCGTTCTCTCAACCATCACCATTACAATCGTAACCGGCGCTGTTTACAGAAGCAGACCATATCACCGCGCCATGATGGTGGTCGGCGTTATAGACGGACTTGTTCGGACCAACCTTGAACTTGCCGACAAAGCTTCACTCGACACAATAAGGATCCTTCCAAATGACATGGATCTGCGCGTCGAACGAGTGCAGGTCCTTTTAAGACGCAATAAATACGAAGCCGCACTTGAGGAAATGCGCCAGGTGCCACGAAGCGGAAAATATGAATGGTGCACAATTCTTGAAGCAAGATGCCTGCTCGGCCTGAAACAGACAGAAAGAGCCGAAGCCATTGTAAACTCCCTGCCGCAATCCATCGCAAGTTCATCAGCCGCCGCCCTGCTGAAAGCCGAACTGGCCGCCTGCCGCGACGACACCAAATCCGTCGTGGACAACATCGCAATGGTAGGCTCACGCAAATTCATAGGCCGCACAAGGGCGTTGTTCACATACCTGGCATCACGTGAACAATGGAAAACCATCGCGAAATGCTATTCACCCGTGCCTCATCTTGAACTTACGCCCCTGCTCATCGAAATCCGCGCGCACATAACCATGAACCAACTATCCACTGCGGGTGAACTGATCAAACAGGGCATGCAGTCATGGCCGGGCAACAGCGAACTCATCAACTTCATGACAACACTTGCCATCCGCCTGCCCGGCAGTGAATGGGAAAATATTTTCGCGAAGGAAATCACCTCGTCCTTGGAAAAACTTGACAAAGACCAGCTGGCTGAAATAGTCGACAATTGCTTCTCCATGTACCGACCAGACCTCGCATGGCTCGCTTACCGCCGTTTACAGCAGATCGACCCTGTAGATCCTTCGTTATACCTGATCCCGGCACAATATGCCAATGTATGGTTCACTTTCCGCAAACATTACCTCGGAATAGCCGCCGGAGAAACCGATAAAATAATCGATATGAAATCATATTACGCAAAAATGAAACAACCTGTGACAATAGAGGTTCCCCTCCTCAACGAAATGCTGAAAAATGATACGGATACAATACGCGAAAAATACACAACTCTATGCCTTTCCGAATTAAAAAAACGTGACGCCAGAAACGCGCTGTCAACGCGAATGTTAATGATGTACCCCTCCGTACTGGCCATGGCCGGCATGATAAACGAAGCACACGCGAAATTGGATGATATTGAAAAAAAACATCCGGAAAAAAAGAGAGAAGCCCTTATCAAACGCGCGGAACTCTACGAACAGCAAAACCGCTGGCAGGATGTTTATGAAACAACCCGGGAATATTCAAAAACCACACCGTACGAACCGGTTTCAATCTGCCTTTTACGGATCAGCGCCCTGATGCATATGAATCTCGTTTCGCAGGCGCTCTCTGCCGCTAATGATGCTGTACAAAAATTTCCGGGAAACATGATAGCGCAAAGAGTCCTCTCGATAGTATGGAGTGTGATCGGCGATTACGAACAGTCGCTATTCCTCCTGCGTAACGACAATGAATTCATGGTCTCACCGTTTGCAGCCAATCTATTCCTCTATACGGAACGCTTTGAACCGGCAAAGAAAACACAGCGCATAGCCGGTATGCCCGACATGAAATTGCCGGCAAACCAGAAACAATGCCACATACTGCCAAATGCTGAATGGGCAATCACCGGTTACTGGAAACCATTGCCCTCACAGGAAATCATGGATAAGAGCGCGAAAACGCTCGAAAAGGAAGCTTCATCATCGGTCAGTCCATTCATGCGCGATTTAAACCTTCTTACTTCAACCTGGTATGGCAAAAACGGAAAAGGATCAAGCTCATACCCTGAAAAATGGGCCGCCGCCGGACGCGATAATCAGGAAAAAGCATCCGCACTGTATGAACTGACCATGCTGCTGGCCAGTCAGAAAAAATATGAAGACGCGGCCAAATGCGCCAGAATGGCCGTTGATATCGTTCCCGATTCTCCCCTGCTCTGGCGCGCGTTAATATCCTTCACTCAAGGCAGTAGCGAAACAATCAATATGGCGCGAAAAGCCTGCCCAAACGACCCGGAAATATGGCTGGCTGATATTGTCGCTCAAGTAAGAGACTGCCGGATACAGGACAAATCCGAACTGGACAACCGCCTGGCCGCTGAAATAACAGAGATCACAAGCAAGGATATGTTTTCACCCGGCACAATCATAAGGGCAGGCGATTTTATGCGGCGCAACTCCTTTGCAAAAAGCCCGTCAATATGCGCACGCTCGGCAATGAACAAAGCTCCGGACCTTCTGCCGGGATATGTACTGGGCATGCGCTGTGCTCTGGATAACAAAGATACAGACTGGGCCATATCCAGCGCCATGGGGGCGGCTAACATCGCCATCAACCCGTGGCCATTCAATAAATTCATCGCCTCAATGAAAATAACCCTCCAGCAAACTCAAAACGATGCCGCCTCTGCCGTGGAAAAAATGACAACACAATTTCCAAAAGACGAAGTATGGGCAGAAAACCTCGGCAATATCTACCTTCAACAGGGCGACCCTGAACGCGCCCTAACCGTGCTCAGCAAATTGATATCAGACCAAACCGGAAACATTGGAATCAGACCCGCGATACTGGGCGCAGTGGCGGCACGCCGCGCCTCCAATCTGCAGCAGGCCGTCAAAATCCTTGAATCTGCATATGCAAAAAACCCTGAAAGCAGGATTCTACTGAACAATCTTGTTTACACTCTGGCATCAACACCATCCACCATCCCGCGCGCGCTGGCCCTGCTACCGCGTCTGATTGAACTATGGCCGGATTCTTTTGTCGTAATGGACACTGCCGCCATGGTTTACAGAAATTCCGGACAAATCGAAAAAGCCAAACAATACCTTTCAAAGGCATTGTCATACGTAGAAACCACTGAAGCGCGCTGGTTTAAACAAAATCCAACAGCATTTAATCTGGACCTCTATCTCGGCAAAAAAGATGAAATACTTAACGAAGGCCTCGCAGGAATGGATCGCGTAAAGATTTCATCAGAACGTGACACCCTTATTCCCATCGCACGGAAAATACAGGAAAGAATAACCGCAAAAACCCAATAATCCCTGCATTACCACTCCCGGAAACACAGCTTTTCCACAAAACTCGACATATCATTTAAACTCACGATCGTGAGAATATCTGATATGTACCAAAACCATCCATTCCGCGGTATCAGGGTTCAGGAAACAATAGGGTCAAAAAGAAAGAGAATTTTTAGACAGGATGAACAGGATTTACCCTCAGGTCCATAGGACCTTCCCCTCAGGTCCGCCATCAGGGCCGGAGCCCTTCCGGGGCGAGGCGATGACCTTCCCCTCAGGTCCGGATGACCTTCCCCTCAGGTCCGGATGACCTTCCGGGTCAGAGGACGGGTCAGAGGACGGGTCAGAGGACGGGTCAGAGGACGGGTCAG
>JBFZFB010000023.1:0-45633 GCA_041306605.1 Lentisphaerota bacterium
CCACCGACTGTGTGCTGTAGTTGTATAACTCCACAAAGTCAACCTGCGGCAGATCTGTGTGCGCAAGAATCTCATTGATCATAACACTGTCCAGCACGTTGGTGTATGTGTATTCAGGATAGCCCGGCGATCCACCCGCCCTAGCGCTGGCCGACCATGCCCGCACATCATTCTCGCCGTAATCCGGTTTGCTCAGCACCAGCGAATGCCCGCCGCCATCCGCCTCTATCGGCCACGGCATCTGGTCTTCATATTCTACCTCCAGCCATAGCGCACCCCATTTGTTCTTGAGCCGGACCGTCCCCCCGCCATTCGGTAACGACCCGTCATACGGCCCGTACACCAAGGTTACCGGATACAGCAATTGCACAGAAGCCGGATCTTTTGCTACAAGCAATTGCTTCCTCGCCTGCAATAAAGTACCTTCCGGAAATGTGTAATCTATATCTCCGGCAACACTGTATCCGCTAATATCAATATCCACCGGTTCAGTGTTGAAAACCTCAATATATTCAAGATTTATGCCATCCTGCCGCTCTATCGGATTATACATTATCTCGGATACAATAAGGCCTGTCATCCGGCTGGAGGGACCCATCTGGCGTGTGTCTGGAGTGCCTGATGATCCGGTACTTACATACGACCGCGGATTGTCACTGCCTTCCAGCGGATATAATACTGGTGATGTACCCAGTCCGTCGTATTCCGCTTCAACATAGTAATACACCGTCCCTATATATCCGGCAGGAATCGGATAACTCGTACGGTACAATGTGTTGGAAACATTCTCCATGGTCCTGCCGGCAAACGGCCCAATACTCCCTATGCGGTATCTGGCTGTCAGCACCACATTCGATACCGCCTGATGTAGTCGCGCGTTGACATATATATAAACACTATCATCCACCGTCGGCGCCGCCGGCAAATTGGTAAGATTGGAAAACTCCACCCCGGGCGCGTTGCCTATCGTTATATCGTCAAAACCAAGATATTGTCCTGATCCTATATCGCTGACTTTGAGAAACCGGACATACGTGGTGTCTATAACATCCACTCTACTGGTAAAGCAAACCCAGTTGGCATAAGAAAAATTGGTCATAGTCGACACGGTCGTCCAGCTCACCGCGTTGGTGGAATACTGTACAGAAAACACATTTTCCCCATCAACTTTGTTATAACAGTAGCAGACAATCGTTCCGGCTCCGTTTGTCAGCAGTGGTGTGCGCAGATTGGAGTTTGTGTTGTTATTGGCGTCGTTAAGCCAGCCGGAATATGGCTCGGAGCGCGGATCCTCCCACATTGTTTTGTTTCTGACTTCACCGCTGAATATAATCCAACCGTCCACATTGGTATATGTTCCCCAGCTGGCCAAGTTGGTCCAATTATCGAAATTCTGGTTCGTATAGCCGGCAAACGCCGACTGCCCTGCTGTCATCAGCAGGCAAACAGCCGTCAACCCGCCCAAAAATACTTTGCCACGCTTATTCATAAATCTTGTTTCCCCACTCTTAAATTCTAGCATTATGGAATAAAAAAACAAGATTTCCATTTTTAGTTATAACGGAGCATTAATTGCTTCCTTGACTATGTTTACTATTTTCCCTATCAAATAAGGCTTATGCAGACTCTGTTTTCGGAAACAATCTATAAACAGGAGAGATTAATATGAAAAAAACCTTCTTAACAATCCTGTCCGGTTTGGTTGCATCCGTGATTTTCCTTGCCACGGCACAGGCGTTTGAAGCCGACATTAACGGCAATGTGGATTTAAAGGTGACAAGCGCGTACATCTGGCGCGGAGTGGTTGTTAACGATGAACCATGCGTTCAGCCGGCCGTAATTTTCAGCAGTGATACCTGGGCTTTTACGGTAAACGGATCATGGGACCTTACAAAAGTTGAAGATTCTGCCGGCGACACAAGGGTTGACACCACCTTGGATTACGGATGGACAAGCGGCAAACATATGCTCAGACCGGGAGTTGTGGCCTATATCTATCAGGATGAGTCAGGTTCCAGATCAAAAGACACTTTCGAAGTTTTTACAGAGTACGCTCTGGACATTCCGGCACTGCCGTCCCTTACCGTTTACTATGATTTCGGTGAAATAGGAGCTTTCTATACAACGCTGTCTATTTCACATGACTTTAATATCATTAAAGACAAGTTCCCGGTTGAACTTCGCGCCTCTGTCGGCGCCGCAGAGGAGAAATATAACAACGCTATCTTTTCGTTCCCCGCAGATGAAGAGAAAGGTATAGAAGCTTTTCAGCCTGACAAGAGCTCGCTGGTGGACTTGACTCTGGGCGGATCAGTGACGATTCCCGTCAGCAAAGATGACAATGCTCAGCTTGTTCCCGGAATCAAGTATATGACATTGCTGGATTCCGAAATAAAGAATGGCGTGAAGGATGCCGGTGAAAAGGCTTCTGAAATAGCCTACAGTCTGACCTACAGCTTTTATTTTTGATCGGATTCGGCAGTATTTCCGCCGGAATCAGCGCTTTCGCGCGGCTTCCGCTTGCTAGCCGGGTATATATCGAACTCCAAAAGGCGGCATTCTATCTGGCTGTTATAAAAGATTATACGGCGCTTGGAGCGTAACCCCACCTTTTTGCCAAGCTCCATATTGCCGGTGAAGACATAACCACGATAACCCTGGCACTTCTGCTTGAAGAAATCACCTATTCTGAAATATGTCTCTTCAAGTTTCTTGTCGGCACCAAGCCGCTCGCCGTATTCCGGATTCAACACCACCACGCCGTCGCCTTCCGGGACCGGTGTTTCAGCAAAATCACAAGTCCTGAAATCTATCATACCGGCCACACCGGCTTTTGCCGCGTTTTTTTTCGCGGCCAGAACCGCTTCATGATCAATATCGGAAGCGATAATCTTCGGCAGACCCGCGCGTTTAATTTCTTTTTCGGCTCCTGCCCGTATATTGTTCCAGGCGTTTTCATCAAATCCCGGAACATGTTTGAATCCGAAGTTGCCGCGCAGAAACCCCGGAGCCTGATTCGATGCCAGCAGTGCCGCTTCTATGGCTATGGTTCCACTGCCGCACATCGGGTTGATGAAATTGGAATTCCCATCCCAGCCGGTTGCCATAAGCACACCACCGGCAAGAGTCTCCTGCATGGGGGCTTTCAGGGAAATCTGCCGGTACCCGCGCTTGGAAAGAGGCTCGCCGGAAGTGTCTATATATATCTTCGCGTCATTCCCGCGCCAGTAAAGAAACACCACAGACCTGTCCTGTTCGGATCCGGAATCCGGCCGCATTTTTTTGACAGAGCGGATCCTGTCTACTATGGCGTCTTTGCATTTCAAAGCCGCAAACCGTGTGTCGCGTATTGTATCATTCAGCACCGCGCAGTTGACGCACAAGTAACCGTCTGCCGGAACATAATCCTCCCACGGAAGTTCATGCAGATTTTCATACAACTGATCGGCGTTTTCCGCTTTGAATTCATCAAGCATGTAAAGCACTCTGTGCGCCGTTCTGAGATGAAGATTCAACAGCATGGCATCCTTCAGCGTGCCTTTTGTCTGCACCGCCGCGTCAAGCTCGGCAACAACACGGAAACCCAGTTTTTTGATTTCCGCACAAAGATAAGACGGCATTGCTTTTGCGCAAGTTATCAGCAATACACCCGGTTTTGAAAAATCCGCCATAAAAACCCAAGCCTTTCCTGTTCAAGCACGCCCCAGAAACCGGCCCGTGCGCGTGTCTACACGGACCCTCTCGCCGTTTGAAAGATATTCAGGCACCTGCACGATCAGACCGGTTGATAGCGTCGCCGGCTTGGTTCGTGCCGTGGCGGACGCTCCTTTTATGGATGGACCGGTTTCCACAACATCAAGCTCCACCACCGGAGGCAATTCAATGCCGAGTACACGGTCTTCAGTGGACAAAACAAAAATATCCTCCATGCCGTCGGTAAGATAATTTTTCTGATCCTCCATCATGTCTTCTGCAATCCTGACTTCGCTGTAATCCTCCAGATCGGTAAACACATACAGGCCGTGTTCCTTGTATGAAAATTGCGCAGGGCGGCGTTCAAACGACACATCCGGCAGTTGGTCATCACCTTTATATGTATTGTCATACTTCTGTTTTGTTACAGGATTCCGGAAACGCATTCTGTACAGACTGTTGGCACCGCGGGCGCTGGGCGTGCTTATTGAAAGATCTTCCAGAATATGCGGCATTCCGTTGATGTTTACAATGTCACCCTTCTTTAAATCTGATATTTTGACCATATTCAAAGCTCCATGTGGTAGTGCAATATATCTTCTTTTGGGCCCCAGCCAAGCCTAATAATTGCGGAAACACATTCTTCAGGCTTCGGCTGATCTTATAAATTCACGGTACAAGTCCGCGTAAAGACGGCCTTTTTTTAGCAGGTCTTCATGGGTCCCGGTTTCAACAATTCTCCCATCTTCCAGCACCAGCACAACATCGGCATGCCGGATAGTGCTGAGACGATGCGCCACAACAAAACTGGTACGGTTTGTCAGCAGGCGTTCTATTGCTTTTTGAATGCGCGCCTCAGTCATTGTGTCCACGGAACTTGTGGCTTCATCCATTATGAGGAGCCGCGGATTGGCCAGCATGGCCCGCGTTATGCATATCAACTGTCGCTGACCGAGACTTATCCCTGACCCTTTCTCTCCCACAACAGTATTAAACCCGTCGGACAGTGAAGCAATAAGATCCAGACAATCCAGTTCCTTTGCCACGCGCACAACATCTTCGCGCGTGGCGTCGGGCTTGCCGACTCTGATATTGTCAAGAACGGTCCCGGTGAAAAGAAAATTCTCCTGAAGCACTATTCCCATTTTACGGTGCAGTGATTCGCTGTTAATCCCGCGGATATCCCTGCCGTCTATCAAAAGCCGGCCCTGCGTCGGCAGATAAAATTTGGCGATCAAATTAATTATTGAACTCTTTCCGCTTCCCGTATGCCCCACCAGCGCCACCGTCTGACCCGGACTGGCGACGAAATTTATGTCATGCAGAACCGGCTTCTGCGGATTGTAGCCGAACGTGACGTTTTCAAACTCAACCTCTCCCATGCAGTCTGAAACAGCGACCGCGTCCGGCGGGTCCGACCATTCCGGCGAGGTGTCCATGAGATTAAAAACCCGCTCGGCACCCGCCATTGCCGAAAGCGCGACATTATATTGATTGCCGATGCCCTGAATCGGGGCAAAAAAGTTACCCGCCATCAAGAGGAATTGATACAGGCTTTCCACGCTGGAGAAGCCGTGCATAACACGCCAGCCGCCAATAAAAAGAATAAGAGCCACAAACAACTGGCTCTTTAATTCCAGCAGTGGAATAAATGTTCCCGCGACCCTGGCGGCATCCATGTTGTATCTTGAGTGGTCAGTCACCAGCTCCTGAAAAATATCGGCATTCAAATCTTCACGTACATACCCCTGTGTAACGCGGATACCGTTGACAGATTCAACAAGAGCCGCGGTCACGCGGCTGAAACTTTCCTGTGATGCCCGGTACACTCTGCTCAGGCGGCTATGAAAATAACGGTTCAAAGCCCATAACATCGGGGCCATGGCAACGACCACAAGAAACAGAACCTTGTCATACCAGATCATGAAAAACGCGGCTATCAGCATTTGTCCCGTCTGAACCATTGTCACAAAAAGCACATCCTGAACACCTTGCCGCACTGATTCAGTGTCGGACGTGAACCGGCTTATGATTCTGCCCAGCCGCGTTTTGTGATAAAACGACATTGGCAGACACTGAATGTGCCGGAACATGTTCTTGCGGACATCAGCAACAACATTCTCGCCAAGATTCTGCGCCACTAGCACGCGGTAACGGAATACAAGCTGTGTAATAAACGCGAGAAGCCCGTAACCGGCGGTGCCCAGAAGAATGCCGCGCGTATCCATCCGCGTTACCGGCCCGCCAATAATGGCACCCATCGCCCATGCAAGACACGGCAGTTGTATAGCCCTGAAGATCACCAGCATAATCAGAATAAAACGTTGTCTCCTGTATGGCCGGGCAAAACTGAACAAACGGCTGATCAGCCGGAAGCTCAACGGCCGCTTCTCCGCTTCGCGTTCCTCCTGATGAGAATAAGCTATAATCCGTGTTTTCAGCGTCATATCATGTAATTCCCGTTATGTTCAGCAGGCGCAGACTTTCCTCGTCAGCTCCCTGCATCTTGGCCGCGTATTGATATAATCCCTGGCTTTTCATAAGTTCCGCGTGTGTTCCCGCCTGTGCTATTTTGCCGTCACGCAAAACAATAACCATATCCGCCTTACGCAATGTACTCAACCTGTGCGCCACAATAAAAGTTGTCCTGCTTTCCATCGCGTTTTCAATGGCCTCCATTATTTCACCCTCTGTTTGCGAGTCAACCGAGGCGGTTGGATCATCCAGCAGTAGAATGGACGGCTCAAGCAGAACAGCCCGGGCAATGGCCAGACGCTGACGCTGACCGCCCGACAAGTTACTGCCGTTCTCGCGAAGCACGGTGTCGTAACCTTTCTGCATTTCCATGATAAAGTCATGAGCGGCGGCGATCTTGGCGGCCTTGACGACATCCTCATCTGTGGCGGCCGGACATCCAAATGCTATATTTTCGCGGATTGTATTGCTGAAAAGAAAGCTTTCCTGAAATACAATGCCTATGCCCCTGCGCAAATCTTCCAGATTAATGTCCTTAACATCATGCCCGTCTATAAGCAGTCTGCCGCCTGTAACGTCATAGAAACGCGGAACAAGACCAAGAAGCGAACTTTTGCCCGAACCTGTGGTGCCCAGCACAGCCACACACTGACCCGGCTCAACACGAAAACTCAAATTTTCAAGAACCGGATCCGATGCGTGGTAGGCAAAACTGACATTATCAAAGGCCACTTCTCCGCGGAGCCGCTGTATTCTAACGGAGTTAGGCGAATTTTGAATCTCCACAGGAGCGTCTATTACTTCAAACACACGCCGGGAGCAAGTCAAACTCTGCTGCATGCTGTCGGCAACAGAAGATAAATTTGCAACCTGCCCTGAGAACTGCTGAAGGAGCCCGGCAAAAACGAGAAACTGCCCGATCGACAGACCGACAAGCGAAGCCGCTTCAACGCTTGACGCGCGTTCATAATTGACAACCAGAAATCCGCCGTAACCCATCAGTACAATCAGATTGACTTGCGTTATAAAACCTATCAAAGGCTGATAATTGCAGATACGCTTGAAAATACTGCGTTTTTGATCGCGTACCGCGTCAACTGCCCTGTCAAATTTCCCGATTTCGTCTTCCTGTCTCGCGAACCCCTTTACCACGTTAACACCTTGAACATTTTCACTCAGAACCATTATCTGCCGGTCAAACAATTCGCGGTTACGTTCATAAGCCGGACGGACAAGCCGCGAAAACCGCACCGTCGCGTACCATAGCAGAGGCGTGGTGGCCAGACACGCGAGCGTCAATTGGCCGTGAATGCGGATCATGTAACACAGATAAATTGCCAGTGAAATGGCGACAATCAGACTTTGAATAACAACGCCATCAACAAAACTGCGCACCGCCTGAACATCACCTGTAACACGGTTGATGATTGTTCCGCTCGCGTTGGCGTCAAAAAAACGGAAACTCAGTTTCTGCATTTTCCGGAAAACCTGCCCGCGCAGATCAACAACTATCTTGCCCTGCACCAGATCGTTCATGCAAATGGCATACGATATATTGAGCAGAGTCCTGATGCCGGCCAGAATCAAAATGACCGCCGAAATCAAACCTACAACAATCATCGGCGACCAATCGTCAGGCGGCACAATTCCAAAAGGCCACCGCGGAAGCTTGGGCGCAATAACACCGGCGACAGCATCGGGACTTTTCAATGCCAGTTGATAACGGACATAATCCACCCCGACCCCCGAAAGCCCCAGCCCAAGCATTCCGAGAGTAAGAAGCACTACCTGCAGAGCCACAACTTTTAAACAGCCCCTCCGGTATTTCCACGCCAGTTTCAGTAGACGTTTGATAAGCATCCGGCTGTTCATGCCGGGCTGGTCCTGATTATCGTCATTTTTCAGCGACATAATTACCCCGTATTCCCCCTGCCGTAAAAAATATTTTCTGTTACATTGGTGCCGAACGAACGCAAAATATGAGATAAGTATATCCGTATAATACGCGGATGCAAGTTGACACATAATCAATAAATTACTCAAAAAAAGCCCTTATATATTGAAAAACAACTTCCTTTCTTGACATAAGCCTGTGCAAAGCTGAAAGATAAAGACCATATTAAAGCAGGAAAACGTTCGTTCAGGGATATATAACAGGGTTGACTGAAATGAGTCGAAAAAGTTTTCACGCGAGCAACAGGAATACAAAGAGCCGTTTAATCATCATCTTGATTGCCATCGCTGTTTCAGCGGGTGCTTCATATCTTAATACGCTGAAGTGGCTTTCGTTCCGTTTGAGCGCAAGCCATACCTTCTGGGACTTTCTGGCAGTCACTGCCGCAGTCATCGCGCTTTATCAGATTCTCGGCATTATTATTAACACCATCATTCGCCAGCGCAAAGGCCCGGAAGGTGAAGCCGCCATGCTCGTTGGTTTTGTCAGAATCATGGCAGGCCTTGCCGTTGCCATTGAATTCGTTTACGCGCTCGGCATGCTCAAAACAATAGGCGTGGTTGCCGCCGGATTCGCCGGCATGCTCCTCGGCTGGTCACTGCAGGCGCCGGTCAGCGGACTTGCCGCGTGGGTGCTGATAACATTAATGCGGCCTTTTCGAATAGGCGACCGGGTTCTTTTCCCCTCTCTCGGCCTGACCGGTGATGTTAAAAAAGTAGGGTTGATGTATACCCTGCTTGATCAGGTGGGAGGCGCCATCGCAAGCGAAGAAGCCATAGGCCGCGATATACTTATTCCCAACGCCATGTTGTTCAGCCAGGTTGCCATCAACTATACACCGCAGGCTGTTGGCGCGTTTTTTCTCGACGAAGTTGTGATACGCATAACCTACGATTCAGACTGGGATACATGCGAGGAGATACTGCTCAACGCCGCGCGCGCAGTTACCGCTGACATAATAAAAGAAACCGAACAGGAACCATATATCAGGTCCGACATCTGGGATTACGGAATTCTTATGAGATTGCGTTATATGACAATGGCAAAAGACCGGCCCCGCATAACGCATGAACTGGTGAAACTTATCTTCAAGGAAGTTCAGGCGCACCCCAGTGTGGATATGGCCATACCTTACGTTTACTCATACCGCAAGGGCAGTAACGCTACTGAACGCAGACTGTTCCCCCATCCCGAAGGCGTGATGCAGGATATATCCATCAACGATATTGTTGATCCGGACAAAGATTCCGTTTCACCGGAAGATATAGCTGAAATGCATGAACTCATGAAAAACATTCAGAAGAGAGGCCTGTTGCAACCGCTTCTTGTAAGTAAATTACCAGACGGCAAATACTTGCTGACCACAGGCCACCTGCGTCTTCAGGCATGCAAAAAACTCGGATGGCAAACTGTTCCGGCAACTATTCACATGGAATAGAGCGGAATAATCCGGGCCAAATCGCTATCGCTATTGGAGTCGAACCCCGAGTTAGATACCGATCCCGATATCGATTTCGCCCGGCCCTGTACCCGTTCGCATTCCGGCACCCCCTCCAGCTACAGTATGTTTATACAGATTCACATCTCGACGCCGCGCATCTGTCGCATTCTGAACCGGTGCAATACACGGGTTAAGAAGCCCATTTCAACGCCAACTTTTTACAGTTATGCGCACAATCCCTTAAATATAGATTGATGAGGTTCTGATAAGGCACCCCTGTCTCCTTTGCGAGAAGCTTGAAATAGGCAATAACATCCGTTCCAAGACGGATGGTGACCTGTTTCCTGAAATGCTTCGCGTAAGGATTCTTGATGGAATCTGTAAAGTCGTATTGTTTTCTCATATAAATTCTCCGTATTGTTTTCTCTCGTTCCGGTTCGCTTTACGAGCCGAAATAAGACGTATTACATTGTCATTGTCCCGGTAGACGTGACACACTACCAACAGTTTAAGCTTGGAACTGAATCCCAGCAAAATGAATCTATCCTCTGTGTCCGAATGGTCCGGATCATGCTTTAACCGACCGTTTTCATCAGCAAATACAGTTGTTGCCTCCTCGAAAGAAATACCATGTTTCTTGAGGTTCGCTTTAGCTTTTGCCTCATCCCACACAAACCGTATCACAGACATATTGCTAATGTATTGCTAATAGCATTACATTGCAAGAAAATTTTTGGGCAGAAAGCAGGTGGTGAAAATTCTCCCGACCCCTCCGTCAAGACCCCGGGCTACGCAGGCTTTAGCAAATCCTGAGTAAGCGGCGTATAATGCATGCCCAGTGACTGCGCCACAGACTGATGTGTAACATGCCCGTAGCACAAATTCACTCCCGGCCTGAGCTCCGGATTGGCTTCAACCGCTTTTGCCACTCCATGATCCGCCAGACGCAGACCAAAGAAAAGGGTCTGATTGGTCAGAGCCAGTGTAGATGTCAGCGCAACCGCGCCCGGCATATTTGCCACGCAGTAATGCACAATACCGTCAACTTCATATATCGGCTTATCATGAGTGGTGGGATGTACGGTTTCCACGCAACCGCCCTGGTCCACCGCCACATCAACAATCACCGCGCCGGGCTTCATCATCTTCAGATGCTTGCGGGTTACAAGCTTCGGCGCGCGCGCGCCCGGAAGCAGAACCGCTCCCACAAGCAAATCGCACTGCCTCAAACACTCTTCCAGATTCGCCTGATTGCTGAACAGCGTCTGCACCGTGCTCCCGAAAATATCATCCAGATAGGCCAGTCTTTTCTGTGAAATATCCAGAATGGAGACATTGGCTCCAATGCCCACCGCCATTTTGGCGGCATTCAATCCCACCACGCCTCCGCCCAGTATGGTAATATTGCCACGCTTCACACCCGGCACTCCGCCCAGCAGTATGCCGCGCCCGCCAAACGCCTTCTCAAGATATTTGGCGCCTTCCTGAATGGCAAGCCGCCCGGCAATTTCGCTCATGGGCTGAAGGCACGGCAAAGAACCGTCTTCCGCCTGAATGGTCTCATAAGCAACACCTATAATTTTCTTTTTCAACAATGCCTGCGTCAATTTTTTATCGGCCGCCAGATGCAGGTAAGTATAAAGTATTTGTCCTTCATGAAAGAGGTTGTATTCTTCCGGCAGTGGCTCCTTCACCTTTACAATCATTTCCGCCTGATCAAACAGGCTCCGTTTGTTGCGGACAATGACCGCTCCGGCTTTGCGGTAATCGTTGTCAGAATAACCGGCTTCTGCACCGGCGTCTGATTCTATACAGACCGAATGACCATGCTTGACATATTCCTTCACGCAAGCCGGCGTCATGCCAACCCGGTATTCATGTTTCTTGATTTCCTTTATGACTGCTATTTTCACCGGACACCTCCTTGATCGGAATCAGTTATATTAGATTTGCACGCTGCTTAACTTTCATTCAAAAGGCAAAACACATTAATAAATATTACACCGGTAAGCAAACAGTTTTACAACTCTCTATTTTCCGGGCACTGTCAAGAAAAGTGAGTACATTTAGAGTTACTACTCAGGTATCAGGGTTCAGGAAGTCCACAAGAGGCTCCATGCCGCTGAGCATCCGGATGCACTCCTGATATCGAGCGCGATACCCCTTGTACGTCGTCCGGGCTTTATACAGACAATCTCCGCCTGAATAGTTACGAATGAAAAAAGCCGGAAGAATAAAAAGCCTTTGTTTTCTATCGTTCTGAACGGTGTAGTCGTCAAAAAACAGCGGTTTGCGCGGGTCGCGGGTTGTGCTACTCGATAGTTATTGCATTTATCGAGAATTTCAGGGAATATTTTAAAGGTTGTTTTTATTCAAAACACAAAAACAGGGGAGGTTTATTCTATGAGCAGTTGGGCAAAGAAAATCATGTTGGTGTTTGCGGCGGTTGGATTGTCAGGCATGCTTCTGATGGCGCAAAATGATGACAAAACACAAAATCTGAACGTCAACCTCAAGGTCGGGGAAAAGAGCGGAACCAAAGAAAGCGTAACAGTGGTCGCCCCCACACCGGACGGCGGAAGTCAGATTGTAACAAAAGAAATCACGACCGAAGGCGATGAAACAGCCAAGCCAAAGCGCACAGATATACCGGCAGTTACTGATGATACACCGAGGAAGGCCAGAGTGATTGTGGTTCCGGCCATTTTCGCGGGAAATATGCGCGCAAAGGTGAACCGTGAATTCAACGAGCGCTTCGGGATAGTTGATCCGACAATCATTGAAAACCCGGGCTACACAAGCCATCTGCTTGACGCGCTTGTTAATACACGCAAGCTGGATGTTCTGGAAAGGGAAGATCTCCGTTCACTCAAGAAGGAAATAGATTTCGGGGAATCAGACTACGCGGATGTTGGCAAGGCTGTAAAACTTGGCCAGATGCTGAATGCCGATTATGTGGTTATTCCGCAGATCAGGGATTTTCTTGTTGTTACAGAGCGGGTCAATGTTCCGTATGTCGGCGGCACTCAGGAAAAACTGAGAGGCAGACTTTCCACAACAGTCCGAACAGTCAACGTGGCAACGGCCAAGATAATAGCGTCACATGTTGATGAGGTTGATAAATATTCCAGAGTGCGCGAACGTGATAATGCGCGGCTGGTGGTTGCTGACCTTATCACGAAGATGTACTCGGAATCGGCAATGAAAGAAGCCGCTAATATAATTGATGCGACATATCCCATAAAAATCATGTCCATCAACGGTGATGATGTGATTATCAACCGCGGGCGCGGCGCCGTTGTTGTCGGAGAAGTTCTCAAGGTTTATGAAACCGGCGAAATGATGATTGATCCTGACACCAAGGAGAATCTGGGATTCAACGAAGCTTATGCCGGCTCGATCAAGATCACGGAAGTGAATGAAAAAATCAGCAAAGGCGTGGTTTCTGAAAGAAAAGGCAACATAGAAAAGCTTTCAATTTGCCGCCGTGACAACGAGATAAAGCTGGATAAGCCGGCCACTCAGGAATCCGCGGCGCCCAAGCTTGATTAAGGCTTCTTGTGATAAATTTATGGAAAAACAAGGTGTCAAAATGAAGCATAAATTCAATATACTGTTGCGCGTTACTGCTGTGCTGGTCTTGATCGGGATTGCGGCGGGGTGCCGTTCGGTACCGTCTGCCGGCATAACGGTCGAAAGCTATCCGAAGAATTCCATATCGGTTAATTCTAAAATAATGGGCGGGTTGTTCAATGTTACTGAAGTTGTGGCGGCGAAGGAAAATGACCTGCTGAACGCTCAGGTCACCGTCCAGAACATAACCCGGCGCGATTGTCAGGCGGAATACAGATTCGAGTGGATGGATAAGAACGGCTTGTCAATAACCACTCCGATGACTGTCTGGATTCCAGTGAACGCCAGCGCCATGGAAAAAGTTAGGATGCACGGAGTTGCTCCGAACAAGGCGGCTGAAGATTTTTCGCTGATTGTCAGATTCCGCCGTGCCAGTACACGGTGGACCTTAAGAAGATAAGCAAAGGCAGGCTAGAGGAGGGAATACTTTGAAAATGAATTCTATTTGCGGATGTTTGCGGATTGTCACGATGATGTTTCTTGCGGCAGGTGTTGCCGGTTGTTTCAGACCGCCTATGAGCGGATATGTTCCGGCTGAAGAGCAGGGCCTTTTCACCATGGGCCTGGACGATCATGATTATGATCTGGCGGCTGAAGATATCACCCGCGAGATGATGACGCGCGGTCTGCCCAAAGGGTATGTTGTGGCTCTCGGCCCGGTTGACACGCGGGAATGTCCTTATGACGTTAGAGTGCGCCAACTGCAGAAATCACTGCAGGTTATATTGAACAAGGAAAACACTTTAAAGTTCACGGCGGCGGTTGACGTGATGGCCGCAGGCGGCGACGCGGCAACGGAAATTTACCGGATGATCGAGTATAACTGGCTCAACAACAACCCGGTCGATACGGAAGATCTTCAGAAATTCGGAAAACTGGCGAAACTTAACGGGATCCTTTTCGGTCGCGTTTCCGCGTTGGAACGCAGAGACCGCGGCGCCCGGGAAGTGACGTACAGATTTGTTTGGGAACTAGCAAATACAGAAACAGGCATAGTGGATATATCACATGAATATAAAATTCGCAAAAATACCAGGCGGTAAGTTGTTTTTTTCTCTATTGCTGGCGCTGTGCGCCGCAGGTGTATCTTCTGTTTGGGCCAGGAAAGACGACGACAGGCCCGAGTGGGTAGCATCACCAAAGAACAGTGATAATATGTACATTTATACTGTCGGCCATGCTGAATATCAGGCCAGCGCGACAGACGCTCAGGAAGCGGCCATGAAAGACGCCAAAATCAGGCTGGGCAATCAGATCGGTGGATTTGCCGTTGATTTTCCAATTTCAAAACTCCGCGGCGTTGAAGTTATGCCGGGCTGTGTGCATGTGGAGGAATATCGCGGCGACTATGAGTGCTGGGTACAGGTGAGTTATCCGGTTGCCGAGAAAAATAAACTGCTGAGCCAGATGGAAGAAAAAGAAGATTCTGAAAACGCTTCCGAAAAACAGGACCAGCCGGTCAGGCGCGAAATGTCCGACGATTCAAGCGGCGGCGGTGATATAATGTTTATGAAGGACGACAGCGGCAATACCAAAACCGGCGGCGATTCGTCAGGTGGCGGCGACGGTGAGACAGCAACAGGCGGTAAAAAACCGATGCAGAAAGCCGGAAGTGATAATGATGTTTCTGCTACAGGTGCAGGCAAGGAAGACGGCGGTGGCGGTGGAGGCGGCGGTGCGTCAGGAACCTATCCGGCAGAACCTTTCAACAGATTACAGCTCCGGTACAGTGTTTCAGGCGCTACGCTTGAGAAACCCGAAGACAAGGACGGTTTCACCTGCGTTCGTTCGTTCAAGGGTAAACTCAACTCCGGCGGCGAGCTCGTTGTTTCAGGATCATCCAGCGACATCAATGGCGTGGTAAATACCGATTACGGCAATTTCGCGCAGATATGCGACGTTGAAGCCTGGGTTGGAAATAATAAACAATCTTTCCACAGCAAAAAACCGCATGAAGAAGCAAAAGGCAGAGGCAAGAACGAAGAAATACATTATGGATCGGCCTACTTTGAACTTAAAATACCAATAGAAGACGGCGATGCGTCAGGCGGTTTCAGAATTGAAATGACCTATGTCAACCCGCGCTTCGGCGACCGCGGACTGGTTGTATGCGGAACTCTGTCCAGCGCAAACGGTGGCGCAAGCAGTGATGGACAGGGCACGAAAGATCCTACAACCAAGGAAACGTACAAGGGCGATCCGAATCCGCAGTCCGACGAGGAAACAGTGGCATGGACTCTTTATAGACGCTACAAGGCGCAAAGAAAGAAAATAGACGACCTGAAATCAGGCGTTTCCAACAAACAAAAAGATATCTCGGCGGTGTCATACGGATTCGGAAGCGTTGTGGCGGTTGACAAAGGCGATTTACAGGAAAAGAGCGATATGCGCAACAAGCTGGCTGAAGCACAGGAACAATTGAAGATGATAGAAAGCGCGTGGGATGAAAAATTCAGCGGCTATTACGGGTCTCTTTCCGATTCTGATCAGACCATTACAACCACCTATTTTGACCCGAACAAGCCGTTGGAGATGCAAAATGCTTCCATGGATCTTATTGAATTCAGATTGCGCAGTTTTCACAATCTGAAAAAGGCGAAAGAACAGGTTCAAAAACAGCAAGAATGATGAGGTTTTCTTTCTCATGGGATTCATGGCCGGCATAAAAAGATTATTCATTCCGGGCGCACTCCTCCTTTGTCTGATGTTTTGCGGATGTCTCACCATCATAGACAACTGGAGAGCGTCATCGCAAAGACCCGGCTGGATAGCGTATCCGAAGACGGATGACAGTCTCTATGTTTACCGCACAGGTCATTCGGCCGGCAGTCCGACAAAAGAGGCGGCGCGCGATGCCGCTTTTCAAGACTCGATCCTTCAGGTGGCAAGAATATTTCTTCCTCTGACAGGCGAAGAGGGTGTAATCAATCTGCTGTCGGTGCTTTCGCTGAAGAACGTGGAGATTCTGCCGGATTGTTTCTATGCGGAAAAGAGAGGCGGTCTGTTTGAAGGATGGGTGCAGGTCAGTTTTCCCATAGTGGAAAAACAGAAGATATACGCGCAGATAGAAGCGGGCGACAAGCTTGAGCAGATGTGGCAGGCCATTCTTATGGATGCCAAGCAGGCCAAATACGACACAGCGAGAAAGCAGTTGACGGAATTGTTCGCCAACAAGAACGAGGCATTGCTTGTTAATGTTGATCTGGACGAAGCACGGTTACTGCAGGGCGATATTTTCAAGGAGCAGAAGGACGTCATAGAGGCGCGGCGCTCTTATGATATCGTGCGGAACACTTCCACTTCAGAAAAGTGGAAGAAGCTGGCGGAAGAAAAAACAGCCCAGCTTCCAGAGCCGCCGCGTTTCTGGCAGATGGCTGACCGCTGGGGTGGAAAGGGTGTCGGGCTTGTGTGCGCCATTCGTGATGGCGCAAAATGCCGGTGGTTCAAGGATTTGACAGCCATTCTTACCGGCGATTGCGGCGAAGCGAAAATTGCCAACTGTGATATCGGCCAGAAGATGGATGCGGGTCAGCTCAGTGAATTTTTTGATAAAATGGATTTTGTTTCCGCGTGTTCTGCGGCTGAGGGTCAGGGTGCCGGGATAGTGTTCGGAGTGCTTTATGATATTGATCCGGCCAAGAGAGGGGTTATGATTTCGCAGTTCGACATGACGGTTCCGGTTCCGGACACAGTTGTCAAATTTTTTGTGGTCCGCACGCCGGACAACAAGCTGATGTATAACGATCAGTTCAGAGAGATAACCGGCGAAAAGGCGGAATCGGCACTGGCCGGCCGTGCCGCGAGTGTTATCATTACCAAGTATCTTGTTCCCAATAGTCCCTCAGTTCCAGAACCGCCTCCCGTCCAATAATATTACCGTGACAGTCGTTATAACTTTTTCAGCGCAAGATAACGGTTGTAGGAATCCGTATAGATTTGATGAAGACGTCGGTCGGGTTTGAATATCTTCCGGGCCTTGTAAAACGCCATGCTGGCCTCTGTAATGGATTTAAAGTCACCTCTGCCTGCCGCCGCTATCATAGCCGCTCCAAGTGCCGCCGCTTCCGTAACACACGGCTGTTCAACCGGTAAACCGGTGACATCCGCTTTTATCTGTAGCCATAACGCGTCTTTCGCTCCGCCGCCGATGGAGCGGATGGAGTTCGCTTTACAGCCGTATCTGCCGAGCAGTTCCACGTTTTCCCTAAGCACATAAGCAAGCGATTCGAGAATTGCTCTATATATGACCGCACGCGTGGTTTGCAGAGACAAACCCGCCACCGCCCCGCGCATCGCCGGATCAGGCACAGGCGAAAAAGCGCCGTCGAAATGCGGAATAAAATTCACTCCGCAACTTCCGGCAGGCACCGCGGCCGACTCCCCGCATATCTGTTCCAGGGAAATATCCCCGCATAATTCGCGCCTGAACCAGTCAAGAACAACCCCCGCGGTTTTGGAATAAGCCAGCAGAAATGAAAGTTTTTTCACAGGAAAATCTCCTGCCAGAAGCCCGACAGGTATGGAGGCTGGAAGTTTTTTCAGCAAACCCACAATAGCCAGACATGTTCCTGATGTTTCCGTAAGAATACCGGGCCGACAGTTACCCGCCCCCAACGCTCCGGCAAACTGATCATTGGTGCCGTTTACATAAAGAGTATCTGCTCTCAATCCCCATTGAGCCGCAACTGCGGGCCGGATCACGCCCACAGGTTCACCGGTTTCTCTGATTTCAGCAAAACTCTTTTCGTCAAAACCGGCCATATTCAGAAACGCCTTATCATGCCGCAGATCAGCTGAAACATAACGGCCGGTCGTTCCCGCCATACACGGATCAATAACAGCGGTACCGGTAAACATAAAAGAAAAATAATCAGGCAGAAGCAGATATTTATCCGCGCGCCGCATGATGGCAGGATATTTCTGCTGATACCATTTTATCTTGGGAATCGTGGATACAGCCTGCAGGTCAGGCGGTGTTCCTTTGGGCGCCGGGCATGATGCGCGGTATTGTTTTAAAATATTTCCAAGCGCTGCAGCCTGCTCGCCTGCCCTGCTGTCATACCAGATGACCGCGTTATGAAGAGGCCGCCCTTTTTTGTCTATCGAAACAAATGTCTGCCCCTGAGAGGAAACGGACAATGACAGCACTTTGGCATTGGCTCCGGCTGCTTCGCGCACAGCCTGTTTTGCCGCATTGTAAATTTCTGTAACTGGAATTTCAACGCGCCCATCGGAATAACAGACCGGATTGATTTTTCTGCTTGCGAATCCGATCATTTTCCCGTGGCGGTCAATGAACCCCGCTTTAACGCCGGTCCCGCCGATATCAAGGCCTATATAACCTTCTTTCATTTATGATTGCACCTTTCTTCCGTGCAGTTGTTATTCTATACGCGTAATATCCCAGCCCATGAATCCGCCGAAATCCGCTATTTCATCAGCACAGTCACCGTACACAAGCGCGGCGTGATGAGTACCCCCGGCCATGCTGTATGCCTCAAGAAAGTCCGCAACCCGCGTTCGCGGACGGAACCACCCGCGAATACTGTCATTAAATCTGCTTTTTGCTTTTTCCGCTAGCATGGTGACCGGCGCTATGATCAGCCGGTATCGCCCTTTTCCGAGCGGCGCGAGATTTACAAAAACCGCTTTCCCTCCGCGCAGACAGCCTACGGCCTTGAGAGGATTTTCAGCCTTGCTGAATTTATAATCCATTTCCATCAGCCGTGCTTTTCCGCCCGCTACAAGATTCGTGTTCACCTCTCCCATGTGGCTCAGAAAAATTGAGTTGCCTTTCCAGTCGGGACAAAACATTTCCACAAAAGATGTGTCGCGGTATACACCGGCAAGCGCGCCGACCAGCGATGCTGTTAAAACATCACCTTCTCCCGCGTATCCCAATCCGCGCGCCATCGCCTTGCTTGCCTCAAGAAACGGTACAACTGCAAGCCCTGTTGACCGGTTGATTTCCAGAAAGTTCACTGTGAAAGCTGTCAGCTTTTCTTTTTCAATCCAATGCCGCACGGCGAGGCTCACACGCGCGGTGCGGCGGTGCGACTCCTTTGAAAAAACTTCCATTTTGAAACACTTCCGGTCGTCAGCCATTTCCGCTATGATTTCCTTTTCAGAAACATCCGCGAGATATTTTTTCATTGCCGCGGTATTGCATGCTATTGTTTCCACACCTATCGTATCCTTCAATTCCTTCGGCGGAACCGCAAAATCGCCCATGCCCGCGAACGGTTTGCCTATGCGACCCACCCGCGCAGTTTTCATGGCGCACGCGGCTTTGGCGGAACGCACACGGCCCACGACGCGTTTTATGACATCCGATTTCTGCCAGTGGCCTGCCTCGATTTGAAACAGCTTACTGTTGCGGATCAGCAGATTGCACATGTCTTGAACACCATGGATCCCGTGATTGTACATTATTTCTTCAGCCTTCTGACCCGGCCCGAAATCATACGCGGGTGAGGTATCAAGAATAATAACCGGCAATTTTGTGGCGGAAAGCGCTTCTGACGATTCGAGCGATGGTGAATATGCCAGATGAAGAGTTACCAGCGCGTCAACTTTCTCCCGCTCAAAAAAGATGACGGCCGCTTTGAATTCTTTTTTTACCCGGCAGATGGGGACGATGGAAACATCCACGCCTTCTTTCCGGAACGCGCCTGCAATTGCGCTGTAGAATTTTTCCATCCCCGGCCTGTATTGCCGGGCGATCTTGTCGTATAATTCAATATACAGAGGTAATAATCCGATCTTCAATTTGCGCATTTTTTCACCTCTCATTTTTTGCATCCCTGTCTTTTCCATTAAAAACTTCCGGTCCAACCGGCAGATTTGAGCATTTTCCGGGCATTGTTGCAAAACACATTTTCTATATCTTTTTTCGTCAAGCCCGTGGCCTTGCACGCGCGCAGGAAAGCGTAAATTTCTTCGTATAAAAAGAAAGACAGCTTTTCAGCTTCCGCGCCCGCCGTTTCGCGCATGTGAATATCCGAAGAAATATCACCGTAAAGACCTTTCGGAACAATATTTACATAATTCCCGCTTTCACACACGCGCCGCATCCGCATTCGAGTGATCGGCATGTCACTGCCAAACAGAACACGTTCCGGCCCAACGGCATCCAGCAGGCGCCGGAAAACCTGTTCATTCGTATTGGCCGAAAAATCGAATTTCATCAGCTTCGTGCGGGCCAGTATCTCAAACGCTCCGCCGATATCTTCCGGGCAGTACGCGCGCCCGACATGCGCAATAATCAGATTAACGCGCGGAAACAGATTCTCTATCTCCTGCATCTGATCAAGATTCACAGGATCCCTGATCCTGCCGCTTCGCGGAATGTGGAGCATGACAATCGCGCCGCGCCGGTCGAGAATTTCCAACTGCGCTTTCGGAAAGAAATCAAAAATACATATATCATCCTGCGCCAGTGATGCGTCAGCCAGCGATAGATAGGATTTAACACCGGCAAATCCGCCCTCCGTCATCTTTCTGTCCAGTTCTTCAGGGCTCCACTGCGGCGCGGAAAAAATAAATGCCGGAATATTGTGCTCCGCGGCGCATTGACTGACATACGCGTTGTTGCCGTCAATATCATCTTTCGCAGACAGAGTGTTTCCGAAGATTGCCGGACACACCTCTTTGCCGGGCAGCATGAGACGGTAAGCTTCCATCAGGTCGTCAATACAGTTGTCCTTTGCCACCAGGTCAGGCCAGGTGACAGTACGCCGCGACATAAGCGGTTCACGCGCTTTGAATTTATCAAGCCACACATGCGTGTGGATATCAATGACGCGGTCGGGAAGAATATCACTGATCTTTTCGGCGTAATAATCACGGTCAACCGGCTTTAGTTCGAACAACGGCAACTCCTGTTTGATGGATTGTTTTTTTATCTTCATTTAATCACTCTATCCGGACCCCGGAAAATTTCTATCTTCTCTTATTACACAAACCCGCTTATGTAATCATCTCTTTTTTCGCCTTTACATGATTTTACCGCACATAATACTCTGCCGCAACCAAGCGGATACTGACTTTAACAACTTTCGCCGTGTCATATGTTGATCACCCCATGTCGCGCGACCATTTTTCAGCGTTCTTCAGCAGTTCCCTGGCCTCGGTTTCTGTAGCGGTTGAAGTCCATATGAAAAGGCCGCGCGCGGACAGGTTGCCCAGCGCCTCGCGCACTTCGCCGGGCGGGATCATGATATGAAGGTTCTTCCCTGCGGCCTGCACCTTCTTCAGAAGCGGCATATAATGCAGGGGGCTCGGCTTGCCGGCCCCGGGCAGTATCTGCAGGGCATTGAGCCGCGGCAGTTCCAGCAGCGCGTCAATGTGACGGAATGCATCCACACCGTCGACATGATAGATGCTGTAGTCAAGAAACTCGGTCTGGCGGCGTATTGACGGCAGAAATATCTCGCGAAACATATCGGGGCCGAGGTTGAAGGAAAAATCGTTCTGTATTGCGTAGAACTTGCCCGGCGCCCAGAGCGGAAACCAGCCGGCTGACCCGTCCCTCGCGGGCCGCAGGATATCGTGGAAACGGTTGAATACCTCGATCCAGATGTCCATCAGGTACTCATCAGCATCCCGCACGCGATCCGGCTGTTCAACACAGTCTATCAGCAGGCGCTCCGTGCCCCTGAGCCACGCCAGAGAATCGCCCGAGCCGCCAAATGCTCCGGTGACAGGTATGGCCTTACCGCGCGCCTTCTCCACCGCCATCCTGTGCGCGTCGAGCACGAACCGCCACCAGCGATTGTCTTCCATGATGCGCAAGTGCCGCACTTCCAAATGCTCGTCTTCAAGTATCGGATCGAGCCAGCCGGTGGTCGGCATAAGTGTGACGGGGCAACCAAGAAACGCGCCGATGTTTTCCCGGCCCGGGTAGCCGTACTGCCACTCCGGCACCGCCTCGCCGCCTAGAAATGTCCGGCTCAGCGAGTACTCGCAGGCGGCAAACAGGTACTCTAGATCAGTCCACTTCTGCACGGGATCATCCGGTAC
Source organism: Lentisphaerota bacterium (assembly GCA_041306605.1). Lineage (GTDB taxonomy): Bacteria > Verrucomicrobiota > Kiritimatiellia > UBA8416 > JAQBFJ01 > JBFZFB01. Next base: position 22,218 of record JBFZFB010000023.1, read on the forward strand.
AGGTGGCGGGGTGCCCGGTGGCGGATTGTCGTGCGGCGCTGTTACCCACATTGCGCACCGGCCGAAGTACTCGCGGTTCCACCACTGCCGGTAGCGCTCCATCGCCATGTTCCAGTCATCTTTGTAGGCAAGATTCATGCCCGTTTCGCCTTTTGCTCCAGCATGGCCGCGGTTTTTCGCACACGACGCACGAAGTCCGGCTTGAGAGCCTTGCCGATTTCACCCATTTCAATCATTTCACACAAAACACGCGCACCGTCGCTCTTCGGAGCTTCACGGATAATGCGCTTTGCCTTCGCGACGGTTAACGGAATCTCCTTCCTCCGCCCCTCGAACCTGCGCAACAGGTTTGCCGCTTCACCGGCATCGGCGATATCGCCGGCCACCGATACCCAGTCCTGCGCCGCGCGGCACAGAGTCGCGTCTTCAATCAGGGCCTTCATCACTGTAGCGAATTCGCCAACAACCTTCCTTTCGGCGGTCTTCGGGAACGCGCCGTTCTTCACGTCGTACCGTTTCTGCGCCCAGTTGTCGCGCCGGTACTTGTCCCGTTCCGACTTCTTCCGGAAGTCCGGCACGTCGTACGGCTTGCCGTTCTCGAGCGCGGAACGCAGAGCCAGTATGCCGGGTATGGTGCAGTCGGAAGCGCGGTAAACATCGAAAAAGGCGGGCTTCCCAAAAAGGATTTCGCGGGCAAAATAGTAGAGTACCCAGAAATCGCCGCCGCCGTGGCCGGTTTTAGCTGCCATGTCAGCGAGTTTCGTGCGCCCCGTCGTTACATTCAGCTTCGCCATGCCGCCGTTGCCGCCGAGCCGGAGACGAACCTGGTCAGACCCGAACACCGCCGATTCCGAGGCGCCAAGTGTGCCCCAGAGGCGCTGGAAATGCGAGTCGTTCGTCGTGGAGCCCATCAGGTTGCGCATAATCGCGCCGTTGCTCATGGTGATCAGGGAAGGCGCGATCGTGCCCATGCCGTCCATCGCTTTTTTCGTCGGATACCCCGCCAGTCGCACCGCGCACGGCAGAGAGACTACGCGAGTCGGCCGCAAGCCTGTAATATGCATCACCGGCCCAAGCGAGTGTGTGTTGTAGTAATGAAAGTTCAGCCAGCTCCGCCATGAATGCAGACTCCAGCCGGGCTGAATTGGAACACCGTCAATATACGTGTAGGCCAGGTTCCGTGTCTCGTGCACATACTCGTACTCCGCGTACATCAGCTCGCCGAACAGGCCCTGCCTCCACTTTTCCGCAAGATACATGTTACCGCTCATGAACGGATAGTTCTCCGCCAGATTGTACACCTTCCCGCTCTTCTCCACGGCTTCGACAAGTTTCACCCCCTCCGCCATCGTGTGGAATGAGGTCACCTCGCTGAGCACGTGCTTGCCCGCCTCAAGACAGTGGATCGCGTCGCCCGCGTGCGCGGGACAGAACGTCGCCAGCAGGACCGCGTCAAAATCCCACGACAGGAACTCCTCAGCATCCGCCGTGGCGCTGGCACCCGGGTTTGTTTTGAGAAAATTCTTCCTCATGTGCTCATTGTAATCGCATCCGGCCACCACGTCAAAATTCAGCGCCTTCGCCGTTGAGTAGAAACTGAGCCCGCGCCCCAATCCCCAGATGCCCAGCTTTATTCTCTTCTTTGTGTCAAATACTCCGCAATGTGTACTCATGTGTTTGTATCCTATGTTGTTTTATTTTCAACATTCATTCATATTTCAGTGCTCAGGTTTCAGCACACTCACTCCTCATTACCCTTTTAGAAATTCCCGGCCAAATTTATGGCCATGCTGAAACATGGCGTCAATGTTCGCGTGGGGCACCTCCGGCATAACACTGCTCGTGGAGGAAAGCACAAATCCCCTGCCCTTGCCGGCCAGCGTGAAAGAACGCTCGACGGACTTTTTCACGTTTTCAACGGTGCCGTGGGGCAAGGTGCTTGTCACCGAAACACAGCCCAGAATCACCAGCGGCTTGCCTTTCTTGTCCTTCAGCTTGACCATATCCTCATACTTGACTCCATGCTCCTCCTCAAAGCCCTGAAGCCCGATTACACCCAGATCCAGAATGTCTGACAGGATAGGCATGATGTTCCCGTCACAATGCCATATTACGCCGATACCGTTCTGAACCAGCGGTTCCATACTCCACTTGAGTTCCGGAAAGTAGATTTTCCGGAGGATTTCGGGCGATACCATCGGCCCGCTCCCGAAACAGATATCCTGCCCGCTGTACACAAAAGGCGCTATGCCGTATTTCCGGTGCGCAAGCACAATCGCCTGATTGCGCAGCCTTCCATGCAGTGCAGTGTAATGATAGTAGCGCCGCATGGTGTCAGGATAGTCCATGATCGTCATCAGATAGTTCTCGTATCCCCATTGGTTGTACGGGCCCATGAAATCGGCCTGCCCGAACCAGTCGAGAAACAGCGTTTCTCCGTTAGACTTCGTTATCCGCGCTTTCAAATTGTCGGCATATTCGCGTGCCGTCTTTTCGACATTGTAGTTTTTCTCAACCTCGGCGTCAGACGGCAGTTTCTCGATCAACCGGACGATGTCCTCCGGGCTGGCAACGTGATCGGACCCGCCTTGCTGGTGCTCGTGCATCATGCGGCCTTCTTCGATGTTGCGCTGTTCGTCGCCCGGGAAATACCATTGCGGCACCAGGTTGATCCCGCACCTGTGCAGGTACTCGAAGAATACGCCCTCCCTGTCCGACCAGTAGTCGCGGCCCGTCACCTTGCTCATATATTTCGAGTTCGTCATCCATGAATAATTGATGCAAGGTTGATCAACTTTTTCGCGCATCAGAGTTGCCAGCGCTATATCACAACCTTTCATATTTCTCCTTTTCTTGAACTCAACCGCAATCGGTTCTTTCCGTTAACCGCGCAATTTGTGTTTTTTCGCGGCGGTGGCCGGTGAAACACCGCGTTTGACAACATCGCACAGCGCACGCTGAAACGCCGCCGGGTTCGACACCTGAATGGCGTTCCGGCCGAACACAACTCCGCCCGCCCCGCCAGCAACTTCCATTGCCGCCAGCTTCAACGCGTCAAGCTGTGTTGCGCACTTTGCGGCGCCAAGCCCCAATACCGGAACCGGACAGCTTCTTGTAACCTCTTTAAACCTGCACGTATAGAATGTCTTGATCAGATCCGCCCCCAGTTCAGCAATGATCCTGGCACAGGCATAGACCTTTTTGTGCAGATCTTCGGGCGACAGTTTTTCGGGTTCCGCCGGGTAATATTCACCCACTACCGGCATCCCCAGTTGTTTTGCTTCATTACAAAGATTGCGGAATACTTCCACGTTGTGAGCATCGTTTGCTTCGCTTCCGGTTTCAAGTGTAAGCGAAATCAGTGCCACATCGGCGCCAAGCCGCAATGCTTCAGCAGGGCTGAACGCTGGAACAGTCACCGAATCTTTGTATTCCCACTGATAGCAATACACGGTGCTCCAGTTCAGGCGAACTACCGCCATCGGAGCGCCTTTGTAATTGAAAGCATGCCGGCAATGCGGCAGCATTGCCGGTGAAAGGAGAATTCCATCAACACAGGAATCAACCTTTGCCGCTGTCTGCGCCAAGTCTATCATTCCGGGAATGGGCCCGTCGAATTCACAGTGATCCATTGCTATGATAACCGATCTTTCATTTCTGTTAAACAAACGTTCGAATTTTATGTTGCTCATATTTTTGTGTCTTTCTCTTTTATTTCTACTTTTAACTGAATCCTAATTCTTTTGCCGTTTCTCCGATTGATTCATCAATGATGTCCAGTCCTTTCAGCAGTACATCGTCATCCATTACGATCGGCGGACTCATCCTGAGAATGTGTCCGGCAGGTATCCATGCGAGTCCTTTGCGGAACGCTTTCTGATAGACAAGCTTTCCGGCTTCGTTGAACGGTTCCTTCGTTTTTCTGTCTTTCACCAGTTCAATGCCCATCAGGCATCCTTTCGCGCGGACATCGCCTATGATCTTGTGTTCCTTTTTCATTTTCTCCATTCGCTTCAGCGCCAGTTCACCGAGATGGCATGACCTTTCGAGAAGATTTTCTTCTTCTATCACCTCCGTGCTTGCCAGTGCCGCGGCGCATGCCATCGGATTCCCGCCGTAACTGCTCGATGCGGAAATTGATTCGAACGATTCTTTGTACTGCTCTCTTACCGCAACACAGGTGACCGGGAAACCGTTGCCGAACCCCTTGCCCATCGTCACCACATCCGGAACAACACCCCAATGTTCCATGCAAAGCCATTTACCGGTCCGCCCCCAGCTCGTCAGAACTTCATCAGCCATCAGCATGATTTTCCGTTCATCGCAGAATTTCCGCAGTTTCGGGAAGAAATCATCCGGCGGCATAACAGATCCGCCCCAGCCCTGAATCGGCTCCAGCACAAACGCCGCCACACTGTGCACCGTGCCTTTGTCAATGTACTCATCATAAAAAGCCAGATATTTGTCCGTATCAATCGAACCGTCCGGTTTTGTCCAATGCGGTCTGTATGTGTCGGGCCTCGGCAGCATGTGACAACCCGGCGCGCGTACAGCGCCATAGACATGTGACCTTATGTGCCCCAGCGACACTCCACCGTATGTCTTTCCGTGGAAATCGTAGAAGCACGACAGCATCTCATGTTTTTTCGTCGCGGCCCTGCAGACCCTGATACCCGCTTCAACCGCGGCGGTGCCTGAATCGTAAAGCTGGAATCCATCAAGATCACCGGGCAGGATTTGAGCCAGCTTCTCCATGAGTTTTGTCTTTATCGGAGTCGTGAAATCATGCGCGTTCATTAATTTTGCCGCGTATTTCTGAATTGCCCCGGTAACTTTCGGATGACAATGCCCCAGCGTTGTAACATAGATGCCGGAGGAGAAATCAATGTACTCATTGCCGTCAACATCTTTTAATACACAGCCGAAACCGGATTCGAAGGCAACAGGAAAATATTTCACCTGTTCGCTCAAGCCTTTAAAGTGTTTACAGCACGCGGCATGAAGTTTATTTGACTCCGGTCCCGGCAGTTCCTTTGTGATGATATGCGGAACCTTTTTCAAATCCACAGCCGCCCAATTCTTCTTTTCGCTCATGGTCTAACCTCCCTTATGGCCGCAAGTTTCGAAAACTTTTTCTTTATCGAAACAGGAAGCCCTTTTGTAGTAATCCAAAGATCGAAATCTGAAATTGACGCGTACGCGACATGAGCGGATTCATTTAACTTTGTATGGTCCGCCAGCAGAATTTTACGCTTGCCCTTGCTCATCATGATTTTCGTCAGCCGTGCGGTTTCGGGATCGTGGACTTTGCATATTCCCGCTTTGTCAATCGCGTCCGTGCCGAGAAAAACAATGTCAAATGTCAGTTTTTCCATGGCTGTCTGCAGATGGCTTCCGCCGAGGCAGAAAAGTTCACGATGATATTCGCCGCCTATAATATAGAGGCGGGCATTGGGCGCCCGCAGTATTTCAGGAACCATTGCGAGTGAATTAGTGTATACATGAATCTTCATGTTTTCATCCAGATGCGAAGCAAGATGACAGCAGGTTGAACCATCTGTGATAAAAACAGCATCGCCGGCATGAATTTCCCGCGCCGCTTCCATGCCGATTGCTTCTTTTAAATCAAAATTGTGGCCGACTTTCTGATGATAAGCTGAATCCATCGCCATTCTGCCGGCATACACGCAGCCGCCGTGTGTTCTCAGTATGGAACCGTTTTGCTCCAGAACATCCAAATCGCGCCTGATGGTGAGAGGCGAAACATTCAAGGACCTGGCTATTTCCTCCACTCGCCATTCCTTTTGAAGGGCCCGTAGTCTCCGTAATATTTTTTCCTGTCTTTCTTCCGGTTTCATGATTTTACCATTTCCGGGAGTCGGGCACAGGAAGCCATACCCCGCCTTTAAGAATAGACTGCTGACTGACAATGCCGGGCAGTGTCATATCCATAGCCTCATGAATTCCGGTTACGGGCTGACATTTGCGTTTTACAGCATTGATAAAATCAATGATCGCGAAATAATCGCCGCCGCCGTGACCGGCCTTGTTGGCTGTCGTCACGGCTTTTTTCCACGCGCTCGGCATGAATTTGTCGTACAGATCATTGAGATTTGTCCATGTATTACGGCCGGCATTTCTGCTTCTCAACCATATTTTGTCTGTCTCATTTGCCGCGCGTGCAGATTCATAGGCTCCGTCAGTTCCCTGAAGTTGATAATTGGTCATGGAATGCGGCCTGTCGGAAAGCATGTCCAGTCTGATCTTGACCAGACCGCCACTTTTCATTTTGCACAGCATAACTGTGCTGTCCTCGTTTTCATATTTCTTGCCACGCGGATCGCGGTAATGATGGCCGCTTCCGGCACAGCAGACAGAGACGACTCTATCGCCTTTCATCCACTGGAGAATCGGGCCCAGACTGTGCGTTCCGTATGTACAGCCGTTGATGCCAGTCTGCCATTTCCGGCGCCATTTGGTTATTTCGTTCAATTCTTTCAGTTCGTGGATATATTCGCCTTCCGCGTAATATAATGTTCCGAGCAATCCGCGCCGTACGAGTTCAAGCACTATGGCGTTCTGTTTAAAGTAGGTATAATTTTCGGCCATCATATACACGGCCCGGCTCTTTTTGCATGCCGCCACCAGCCTCCGGCATTCCTGCATGGAAACTCCGGCCGGCACTTCGCTAAGCACATGAATATTGCGGTTAAGCGCTTTGATTGCCTGCGGCACATGTAGCGGCATGGGTGTTCCAATGAGGACGGCGTCGAGATTTGCCTTTTTCAGCATTTCCTCATAATCGGCATACACTTCCTTTGCGCCAAGTCTTTCCATCGCGCTTTGCAGATCCTTTGCGTTGATATCACATACCGCCTGAATCGTGACATCCCTGCACGCGTCACACGCCAGCTTGAACGACCCGCCACGCCCGCACGCTCCCACAATACCAAGTCTTATTTTTTTCATCTAAACTCCTTACTGCTTTGAACGTTTTGTTCAATATTCCTGAAATATATATTCATGCCCCGGAATGAGCAAGCATTATTTTTGATGTTTGTTTTAACCGCTAATAAGGCCCTGATTTACGTGAAAAATTACCTTTCGGGCGGCAGCACGTCCTGCTATCATGCGCTTATGAATAAATCAAAAGTGGCCATTTTAAAGATTTCACCGGCAACCGTGCTTGAAGATTATCACCGGCTGATGAACCTTGCCGGCTATCAGGATGTTCTGCCGAAGAATAAAGAAACAGCCCTGAAAATAAATATCAGCTGGCACTTCTTTATGCCCGCCTCATCCACCACCCCGTGGCAGCTGGACGGCGTGATCCGCGCTATGAAACGGGACGGCTATGATCCGAAACAGATTCACGCCTGCCATAACCGCACAGTGGTAATAGACGCGCATCTTGGCGAACGTGAAAATAAACAAGTGAACGTAACAGACGCGCACGGCCTGAAAAATGTGCACCTGTACGAGAATGAAGAATGGATCGATGTGCGGGAAGCTGTGGGGGATCTGACAAAAGATTTCATTTGCCTTAATACGGTTTATCCCAAAGGATTTATGATTCCAAAGCGGTTTATAGGCGAAAACATTATTCACCTGCCTACCATCAAAACCCATATTTTCACAACAACCACCGGCGCCATGAAAAACGCGTTTGGCGGTCTTCTGAACGAACGCCGGCATTGGACGCATCCTGTGATCCATGAAACACTGGTTGATCTTCTTATGATTCAGAAGAAAATTCACAGCGGCGTGTTTGCTGTGATGGATGGAACTTTTGCCGGCGACGGGCCGGGTCCGCGGTGCATGCAGCCCTATGTTAAGAATGTGATTCTTGCTTCGTCAGATCAGGTGGCGATAGACGCTGTTTCGGCCAAATTGATGGGTTTTGACCCGTTAAAAGACATAAAATACATACGGTTGGCTCATGAACGCGGGCTTGGCTGTGGCGATACGCGGGAAATAGAGATGGTTGGTGATATGGAAGCGGCTGGTGAAAACTGGCACTTTGTAGGGCCGTTCCGCAAGATGACATTTGCCAGCAAAATGCAGCATCGCATTTACTGGGGCCCCCTGCGCCTGCCGCTGGAGTGGTCGTTAAAAACGATTCTCGCACCGTGGGCTTATATCGCTAGCGTTTTTTATCACGACACATTCTGGTATCCCGCCCATCAGAAAATAGTGAACAGTCTGTTTGACAGCGGATGGTGCCGGCTTTTCGCCAACTGGGACAAGCTTGCCATACCGCCGGATGATCTAAAGGCCAAAGGCTGGGCAGATACCGGGCCGGCGACTGTATCGTTAAAGCGTAACCGGCTGGGTCTGATTTTAAAATCTTTCAAACTTCTTGCCATGTGCATAAAAGAGGCACCGGAGTTTGCCGCACGCCGCAGAAGAATAAAGAAAAAACACTGTTGCTGCTGCAGATAAGTTTTCACACAACCGCTTTTTCGCCGGCGCCTTTACAGGAAAATATATCGCAAATATTTTATCAGACTGGCATAAAATCTTAAAACAGGCCTAAAACAGCTCTTTTTCGCCGGAAATATTTATGATCCATTGTGCATTTCCGCGCGAATCCGGTAATGTTCGTTAAAAAGATATTTACAAAACAAGGTCATTCCTGCATTCTGTTTGCGCGGTTGAAATGGCTGCGACTGGACTTGATCTTTGTGTCATGGTTGGGTCCGGTTAAGTTAAAATGGCACTAATGACGAAGGAATAGAGATGGATATCTACGTTGGCAATCTTCCTTACACTGCTGCAGATGGTGATCTGAAGGAACTGTTTGGGAAATATGGTGCAGTGACATCAGCGCGAGTCATCACGGATAAAATATCTGGTCGTTCAAAGGGATTCGGTTTCGTTGAGATGCCGAATAAAGCCGAGGCGGAGAAGGCTATACAGGGTACAAATGGTTCTGATTTCATGGGCAGGCCCTTGCGTGTCAATGAATCACAGTCCAAGCCCAGATCAGGTGGCGATCGCAGAGAATAGCTAGAATGTATCTCGCACAAAAATGCTTGTGCGATATCAAAATTAGCTGTTTTCAGGCTTAAATTGAATATTCGGAAAATCCGGATAGAACATCTGTTTTGTCCGGATTTTCTTTTTTTGAACACCAAAATCGTTATTAATGCCTTCATTTTCATCTTAAAAATGGTCGGGGCGGCGAGAATTGCTGTTTTTCCAAAACGCTCGTGAGTTCTGCCTGCCGGTATAATTACATCTTCAGATGGAATGGTGTTCCGTGTAAGAATTGGTCGGGGCGGTGAGAATTGCTGCGGGTATCTCCCGATACCCTTGCCCTCCGGGGCTGACGTTCGTCAGCCGCTTCTCGCGTTTTCCCAAACGCTCGTAGTGAACTCACTCGTGAGTTCTGCCTGCCGGTATAATTACACCTTCAGATGGAATGGTGTTCCGTGAAAAAAATTGGTCGGGGCGGTGAGAATTGAACTCACGACTTTCAGCTCCCAAAGCTGACGCGCTACCAGACTGCGCTACGCCCCGCAACTCTAACTCTATCAACCAGTTACAAACTTTTAAAACAAATGCTCCGGAATCAAAACTTGCCCAATACCGCAAAAAGATAAGCCACAATAACTAAACACTAAACGAAAAACAAGACCCGATTACCTCCTTTACCGCAAAGCACAGATCCCGCGAATACGCTGGACCGGGAAGAGCAGATACAGGGCGTCGAGAGGCGAAGCTGATTCCGAACACTTAACCATTGAGAAGAGAGAAAGAGAGTTTTGGGCCCGCCTGCAACGCTGTAGCACTGCGGGCAGGCAGGACTACATGACTGGTCACGTTTATCCCATCCTATCCTTTTTCATCCTGTCAACTCTTCGACCAGGACGCAGGAGGATTTAAATTCTTATCTTCAGGCTTCTTAACTTCCTATCTGTTTATCTTTCGTAGCGTAGCGGACTTTTTAAGTCATTGTAACATATTGACCAATAACGTGTTATGACTTTTTTCTTGAACGTATTTCTACCGCCAGAACAGATACGTCTGCCGGAGTTATTCCCTGGATTCGCAGGGCTTGACCCAGACTAGCCGGCTGAACCTTGAGAAGTCTTTCACGCGCTTCCCATCGAATGGACTTTATATTATTATAATCGAGCCAGCGCGGAATGATCTGCCTTTCCCATTTCAAAGCTCTGTGCGCGGCTTCATGCTCACGCTGAATGTATCCTTCATACCGCAACCGGGTAACTGCCTCTTTTGCTACAAGATCACTAACCACACCTTGAATACCCGGCAGATCTTTATAGTCCCTGCCCTGACATATGAGATCCCGCAAAGTATCTTTTCCCGAACGCGTGTTTCTAAGTCGGCTTGTCTCTTTCCCGATCTCTTCCTCGGTTTCTGCAACTTCACGGATATAGTCGCTATCGGCTACGCCAATCTCCTTAATTCTGTCCAGAAGCCGGAATCTGGCGTTATCCTGCCGCAGAGACAGCCGGTATTCAGCGCGGGAGGTAAACATACGATAAGGCTCATCTACGCCTTTTGTAACCAAATCATCAATCATAACGCCAATATAAGCTTCTGACCGGTCCAGAACGAAGTCATCCATTCCCATAGCTCGCCGCGCCGCATTAACGCCGGCCATGAATCCCTGCGCCGCAGCTTCCTCATAACCCGTAGTGCCATTTATCTGACCAGCCAGATAAAGACTCTTAATAGGCTTTGTCTCCAAACTGTGCCATAACTGGGTTGGATCGCAAAAATCATATTCAATGGCATACGCCCATTCGACGATGACAGCTTTCTCCAAACCCGGGATGGTATGAATAAACTCATCCTGAACCTCGCGCGGCAGACTGTTCGACGTTCCATTAGGATAGAGTAGGGGGGTATTGCGCCCTTCTGGCTCTATAAATACGTGATGAGCCCCTTTTCCTGCAAACCGTACCACTTTATCCTCTATTGACGGACAATATCTAACACCCGTGCCGGTAATAGCGCCGCCATACAAGGCACTGCGACCCAGATTTCGCCTTATAATTTCATGTGTTTCCGCAGTTGTATGGGTAAGATAACACGGTATTTGATCAGATCCCGGAATCCACGGATACTCCAAATCAGGGCAATGTTCCACGTGGAACATTGCGCCTTTTCCCCTTGCCTGCCATGAGAAAAACGGTGCCGGATCAAGTCCGGGCTGACAACTCATCTGTGCAAAATCAACACTTTCCTGTTTAATTCGAGGTGGCGTACCTGTTTTTAGTCGGCCCATTCTAAAGCCGGCTTCTTTCAGCCAATTTCCCAGTTCATCTGCCGCGCTTCTTCCGGCCCCGCCACCTTTGACGCATTCTTTGCCTATAAAGATTCTGCCGCCCAGAGATGTTCCCGGGCACAGCACCACTGTCTTGCCTTTAATCTCCCGACCGTCATGGAGTTTTATTCCAACCGCACAGTTGTCCTCAACGGCTATTCCGTTGCATTGTCCTTCTATGATTTGCAATCCAGCCTGGCGCCTCAGAACCGCCTTCATGCGTTTGCTGTAGGCGTCCTTGTCGCACTGGATCCTTATCGCCTGAACCGCTGGTCCGCGCCGTGTATTTAATATTCGGTATTGTATTCCTGTAAAATCGGCGTTTTTTCCGATTTCACCGCCCAGCGCGTCTACTTCGCTTACCAGATGGGATTTGGCTATGCCGCCGACGGAAGGATTGCACGGCATTGTCGCTATCATTTCGGCATTTGCGGTTATTAATGCTGTTTCGCACCCTAATCGTGCCGAAGCCAGCGCCGCCTCGCATCCAGCATGACCTCCTCCAACAACTATAACGGCATATTCCTCGTTGTTCACCCTGCTCTCCTGATCTTTATTATTTTCCAATACAAAATCTGCTAAAGACCTGATTCAAGAGATCTTCGCTGTAGGTCCTGCCGAGTATTGCTCCTATTGATTCGGCTCCGTATCTCAGCCGTTCCGCGACGATAACCAGCATGTCTTGCTGTGACGGGCTAAGGCGCTCCATAGCTTCGTTCATTGCGTTTTGACCGTTCTGAAGGAGCTGTCTATGACGTTCTGATATGGCGGCATGTGGCTCTCCGCCTGTAATGGATTCTATCCGGGTGCGTAATGCCCGATGAATTCCCTGCACGCCGGTGCCGTTGAGCAAACTGCATTCCACCGCTAAAAAGCCTTCAAAATCGGCCTTTTTCACGCGTATGCCAAGATCCGTCTTGTTTAAAACTATCAGCACTTTTGCTTTGCCGTATTTACCAAGCAATGCCAACTCATCAGGATCAACTGGAAGCGAGGCGTCTATAACATGCATATTTATGTCTGCACGCTCCATGCTGGCGTAGGCACGGGATACCCCTTCGCGTTCAACCTTACATTCCGTGCCGCGCAGTCCGGCGGTATCCACAAGTCTTACCGCTGTTCCGGCAATTATAATCTGTTCTTCGATAGTGTCTCTCGTGGTTCCGGGTATTTCACTCACTATCGCGCGATTCGTGCCGAGCAGATAATTCATCAGCGTTGACTTACCTGAATTAGGTTTGCCGCTTATCACAACTTTTATTCCTTCGCGCAAAATCCGGCCCGCATCCCAGGTTGCCAGCAGGCTGGACATGCGATCGTTAATATCTTTCAGTCTTCTTTCGATGTCATCAAGACACTCTTCGGGAATCTCATCCTCACCGAAATCAAGAGTAGCCTCGACATCGGCGCTTACTGCAATCAAAGAGTCGTAAATGCTTGACAATAAACTACTTAGGCAACCTTCAAGCTGTTCCATTGCGGCATTTGCCGCGGCGTTTGATTTTGCGTGTATGATATCGGCCACGGCTTCGGCCTGCACCAGATCGAGGCGTCCGTTCAGAAAAGCGCGCTTGGTAAATTCGCCTGGCTCGGCTAAGCGGGCGCCTTTGGCGGCAAGCGCGCTGAGTATTCGCCGTGACTGAACCCGGCCGCCGTGGCATTGTATTTCAACTACGTCCTCACGTGTGTAGCTGTGCGGTGCCCGGTAGACAAGGGTCACCACCTCGTCAATAATTTCATCATTGGGGCTTACGGCGTGACCGTATGCAAAAGACCAGCCGGGCTTGGAGGCAAGGTTCCCGCGTCTGAGCCTAACCACGGTATCCGCGATTCCAACCGCTTTGGGGCCTGAAATGCGCACTACCGATATGCCAGCTTCTCCGGGAGCTGTTGATATAGCCGCTATTGTATCTTCATATATTTGCATAACGCTGGTGAAGATATTCCGCTAACCGGCGATGTGCAAGGAAGAAGAGTCCGCCACAGCGGATACATTCGCCTGTGGGGAATAGAAGCAAGGTTACACCAGAACAGGCTGATCACCGTACACTTGGACTATTGAAGCAAGCGCAAACCAGAAAATACATTTATTGCTTCTATTCCGTCTCATATTCCGCATTTTTTCTGTGCATTCGGATTCCGAGCGGCACAGTGAACGCAATGCCACCAAGCACCCCGTTCAGTATATCCCCGATTGTGTCATCAAGACCTAGTTGGCACTGTGTCCCTATGGTGTGGTCAGCCGTCCATTCGGCAAACTCCCAGAACACCGCTGCCGCGCATGTCATGCCAAACACTACGACCAGATGGATGATCCAGTCCGGCCGTCTGATAACCCCATGGTTGCCGCATGTACTCAACGCTCCCGAAATAAAGAAGGCGATGGCGACTCCGCCAGCGAAGTGGAGGGGAATGTCGATAGCTGGCCACCGTCGGTATCCGTCCACGATATGCGCGCAGATCTCGTGGGCAAGGAAGATGATAATTGGCATCCATCCAAACCGTCGTATCGTTGCGATGCCTGCCGAAACGATCTTATGTTTCATTTCTACTGACTCCGGCCAATGTGGTGCTCACAAAGTTTTGATGGATGGTAGCCCCGTCAGGGGCGGACAGCAAGCAAAAACTTGGTGAAGCGTATTGTTCCGTAGGCGCGCTGAACGCAGCGGAGGACAAGCCGTTGAACAAAGAGCAGGGGATTGATCAATCGCAAAATGTGGAATTATCGGTATGCGTCTTTCCGATCATCGACGGTCAGCATGAACACAATCCTCTCGGCGGCGTCCACGGAGTAGAAGATTCGATACGGACCTGTTCGGTATCGCCAAGTTGGGGGCGTGTAATCCTGTAACTTGCGGATGTTGGGACCGAAATATGGCCCCTGTCGCAACTGTGGGTAAATGTAACTTTCCAGTTTCTTCGACAGAAACCGGGGTGGGCCCAACCGTGCCAATGCCTTCTTGAACTCTTCGGTCTTGAAGACACGGAATTCAGACGAATGATCCGCGTCGGCGTTTGGCATCTTGGCGTCCTCGCTTTAGACTTTGATTGAGTCCTGTGTTCGCACGGATCTCCGCCATCTCGAACTCGTCTACGGTTTCGTGGTCCTGCACGAAACGCAACACTGCCGTCTCGATGAAATTCGAGATGGGTCTATTCTCCCGCTCGGCCACCCCCCTGAATAGCCGATAGACTGCATCGTCCAGTCGTAATGTTACTGTTTTAGACATTCCAGCCTCCTCTTCTTTAATTGAATCAGAATAGAATACAATAGAACACATTTGCCGTCAATATGTTTCCGGCGAACATCATGACAATTTGTGTGCGTAGCAAGCAATAACCTGCAAACCCTTGTTAGGTGATATTTCTGATTGCAAAATACGTTATAATAAACCCATATTTTGCAGGTTGAAGGAATGATATTTGTAATGCGACAGAACTACATGAAAAAGATAGCAGTTCACAGCGCAGGGTCAGCTGGCTCTTAAAAGTCAAAGTCTGGTGATAACCCTTCAAAAAGACATATTGACACAGAACGCCAAAAGGTATAGTTTCTATACCAGATGAAATTCGAGTTCGACAACCAGAAGAGTCGCGCAAACAAGACAAAACACGGGATCGACTTTGTCGAAGCCCAGGCCCTATGGGGCGACCCCGATTTCATCGAGATACCAGCTCGCACAGACGATGAGCCAATGTTCATGGTTGTCGGCAGGATTGGCAACCAAGTGTGGTCAGGCGTAATAACCTACCGCGGTGAGACTGCGAGGCTTATTTCTGTGCGACCTGCAAGCCGAAAGGAGGTTGATATTTATGAAGGCAAAGGAATTTGATGCCAAATTTGAAAGAGGAGAAGACCTTACTCGCGCTCTTGATCTGTCAAAGGCTCGTCGCCCCGGACAGGAACCAAAGCGTGTCAATGTTGACTTTCCGGAATGGATGGTCGAATCACTAGACAGAGAGGCAAAACGTTTAGGCGTTACCAGACAGTCCATTATCAAAATCTGGGTTGCTCAACGTCTCGAAAAAGCCACTGCATGAGATGTGAAAGTTGCAAATCAGCCTGAACCCGGTTTCCCGGCGATAGGATGGATTTGCTGGTTCGACAGCCTCCTCTTCTTCCTGATCGAAACGAGAAGTAGAGCGAAACCAAGCAGAGGGGCTCCATAAATTGCTGAGTATATTGTTGCAAGGAAACGTGACTCGAAAATGATGGGTTTCGTCCATCCGGTCCACGGATCGATCAGTTGCCCGAAGGAGAGAACGCCTATGGCGTCGCGCCGTGGGTTTGTCCTTTCCCACTTCGCGTAGGCAATGAGACCGTTCTTCGTCTGCACATCGGTGGCAGCCGTGAGATTGGAGACCGCATATAGCACAGGCTCGAAACCAGAATCCCTGAGCCATCGGAATGCGTTGTACTTCAAGAACGGCGGGATGCGAGTAGCTTGATTGGTGTCGGTGTTGCCTATGATTTCCAGGAGGGGAACGATTACCACGCCCTGAAGCTGGGTGGTGACCGAGATTCCACGCGCAGCGAAACCGTCGCGAATCCAGTCCACCTGAGATTTTGTCTGGTTCGTCTTCCACCATGCGAGCCACGCGCTAGATTCATCGCCAACGTCCTGATTTGTTATGTACGGGAAAAGGTGGGCTACATGACCGAAATCGCATTCACTGATCCCGTCACCGGGCCGAATACGCGCTATGAGGGTAGCCATGAAGCCCTTGTCACCCGCTTTGCCGATGCTGACAGCGTCGTGCGGCCATTCGTGGCGATCATAGCAACTGCGGAACGCCTCCCAGTACGCCAAAGTTGAATGCTCCCGGCACCAGTCTGGATCGTACATCTTCCGGTATGGCGCGACTCTGTAGTACCACCAGTATGAGGCGCACATACCGACTGCGAGCAGGGCGACTCCCAAGACTGCGGTCAGGACGGGCCAGTGTTTTTTCACTATCTTCATTTTCCTTTGCCCAACATTTTATGCAATACGCATTACAATATCTTAATAACCGGACAAATTATCGTGAATAATCGGGAGGCAAGCAAGTCAAGATTTCAATAATTCCAAAAGCTTCTTATTTATCCGCTTGAGGGCAGATTTCTCTGTCCGATAGTGTCCTTCTACCACACCATGAGGCCGGAGAGACTGGAGAGGTCGTCCGTCCAGACGCGCGCCTTGGGACCGGCCGGCGCCTGGTGCCACTTGCCTTCCTTGCGCAGAATCCGTGCGTCATCCGGGTTGGGGCTGATGACAACCCACCGGGAACCGAGCACATCGGTGCCCACATCTTTTTCATTCAGCACACGTTGTTTGCGAACAATGGAATACTGGCGCGATTCAGCCAGCGAGGCGACCACCGGCCAGAGATCCAAAAAAGTATTGGAGACATGAAAAACAATAAAGCCATCCTGGGTGAGCTTCCTTGTGTAGAGCTCAATCGCCTCGCTGGTCAAGAGGTGCATGGGTATCCAGTCCCCGCCGAACGCATCAAGGATCAGCATGTCAAAGGAATGGTCCGGCTGTTGCTCGAGTGATATTCGGGCATCACCGGCTATAACCTGAACAGGCGCCGGGCAATCGCGCAGGTAGGTGAAGAGCTGGGGGTTGTTGGCGAGGCGAATCACCGCAGGATCAATTTCAAAGTATGTCCAGTTTTCCTCCCGATGTGCATAGGCGGTCATACCGGCGGCGCCCAGGCCGATGACCGCGATACGACGGACGTTCCTTCGCGGAACGAGAAGCCGGAATACGTCGCCCAATGGCCCGCTCGCGTCATAGTAGGCCAGCGGGCGGCGGGTGAATTTCGGCGCAAGCCATTGCCCGCCGTGAATGGTTGTGCCGTTGGCCAGCCAGTGCGCCGATCCAATCTTGTTGACATAGACGCGGTGGATTCCGTAGAAACTGCGGTCGGCGTAAATCACGCGGTCGTTCGGGACTAAGGGGCGCAGAAGCACGAGCAATGGAATGCCCAGCGCCGCCGCGATAATCTGTAGCGGGCGAAGGAAAATAACCGACACGAGCGCCACGCTGGTTATCGAGGAAGCCCTCAGACTCCAGGCGTTCAACTGAAGAAAATGGGACAGACATGCCGACATCACCATCGCCATAATGATCGTACCGATACGCCAACACAGGCCCCAGGGATGATTGGGAAGACGGTGTCGCTTCATGACGAAGATGGCCAGAAGCAGGAGCAGTGGATACTCAAACAGGCCCTTGAAGAGCCACGGCGCGACGAGTCCGGAAAAGATTCCCCCCGCCGTGCTTCCCACTGCCATGTAGAGGTAGAATGTTGTCAAACGCGCGTTGGACGGCCGCTTGCTTACTAGCACCGCGTGCATGGCCAGCGCCAGCCAGGTGAAGCCGGTCAAATGCCCTGCGATCTGCACCCAGGTCGGGATTGATTGGCACAACGCCATGAAAGCCGAGAGTATGCCCGCCAGCGGAACCCCGGTGACCAATACCCGGATCATACGATCCGGCAGGCCGCCAAAGGCCGCAGCCAGCGTGGCCAAATAAAGCGCGAGCGGAACGGTCCAGAACCAAGGCAACGGAGCGACTTGCAGGGAAAGAACGAGTGTCACCGATGTCAGTAGTGCCGCCGGTACGAAGGAGAGCGCCATCCAGAGCCGGTGTTGAGAAGAAGATTCAGCGATATCCGGCTCCGGAACGACAGGCTCATCAGTTCTGCGCGAGCGGGCATGCATCCGTTGCGCCATGATGACGCAGGCCGCGACGCAGAATAAGCAGGTGACGTAGGCCATACTCCAGCTCAGGTGCATATACTTCAGCCCGAAACGTGGTTCCAGCAGGAAGGGAAAGGCAAGCAGAGCGGCGATACAGGCAATGTTGGACGGGATGGACAGCCGGTACGGGTTACGGACGTCCGGCCACCGGCTTGCCCAAGACTGGAGCAGGGGTCCGTGACTCGACAGGATCAGGAACGGCAATCCTACGGATTTTGCAAGAAGGATGAAGACGGAGAGCGCCGGAGGCCAGCCGTTCAGTGCCGGCGAGTTCTTCGCCGAAAGCCAGAGCAGCGACACCAGCATCAGGATCAAGTGGATCAGGATTTGCCGCTTGAGCGGCTGCATGGAGAGCCACCGCGCATACGCGTATCCAGCCAGAAGCACGATTTGATAGAACACAAGTGAAGTCACCCAGACGGAGGCCGATCCGCCGAACACCGGGAGCAGGATTTTGGCGAAGAGCGGCTCGCTAAAGAAGAGCAGGAATGAACTGAGGAACGTGGTGGCGATTAATATTATGCTAATCCGATTTTTTTTCTGTTCATCTGTCACGCGGGGCTGTTTGCCGGACTTTGCAGTAATTTTAACCTTATGTTTTTTACCGCTCATATTCGTTTTCTTTTCCCTTTAAATCACAAAAGATTCTTCCATTAAGGATTTAGAGTGTATCACTATGCATATTTTTCGCAAAGATGGTTTTTGGCGAAAAGTGTAGATTTAAAGTCAGATATAGCAGATATGGTCAGTCAAGGGTGTAGAGTGGTCACGGCGCCAAGGCTCTAAATAAGAAATATTTTAATGTTGCAATGACCTGCACAGGAATTCAAATGTATTTCCCGCCTCCGGCAAACTTGTCTGTCTACACATTAATAGTCAATAACCAACGGCCGACACTAACCCCCTCAACTATTACTCCTCAGACGCGCTGGTTTCGGCATCGTCTGCTGTAGGTGATTGGCTGTCTTTGTTATTATTTTCTTCCAGCGTAATCTCGTGCAAGCGACAGAATTCTTCAACTTGTTCCTTTGCATCTTCGAACCGATCGTCAGGAACCCATAATTCCGGCCAAGAAAAACCGAGCGTTTGCCCCGAAAGAAGAGGGTATCCTATTCCTGCAAAGCGTGCGTTGTTTTCGTTCTTCATAAAACAATCAATACCGTCTGATTCAAGCAATGCCTTTAGAAGATCGCATTGCACAAGACTAGGGCTTGACCAAACTTTTTTCATTTCATTCGATGCCCAACATTTTATATAACACACGATGCAGTATCTTAATAACCGGATAAATTATCGTGAATAATCGGGAGGCAAGCAAGTCAAGATTTCAATAATTCCAAAAGCTTCTTATTCATCCGCTTGAGGGCATGCCACTCTGTTCCCCTCGTTTTTTCTTCATATCATCCTGTTATCCCGTCAAACTTGGAATGTATTGTTTCATCTCATTCCACACAACATCGTCTTCGGGCTTGGTGATTTCCGGCCTGAACCCGAAATGCAGATACAAACAAATAGCCGGAATCCGTCCTGTTGATGTGGCTAAATACGCTTTGTCGTGCCCCAGTTCCCGCAATGCCGCGCAGGCTCTGCTCATCAGCGGCTTCGCAAGACCACGTCCCTGCTGTTCAGGATGAATGGCTACCCAGTGAATCTGTCCATAAAGCTCGCCATGGTGGTCCGGATCCAACCACGCTGTGGCGGTGCCGATGACGCGATTTGTCCGGTCAACCAAAAAAACTGCCTCTGGTCAAGCAGGGCTGGAAACTTGCCAAATGCCTGGTCGAATGATTCATCTGTTATTGCGAAGTACCGTTCGGCGGCTGATACGAGATCAACCCAAGTGCGCCTGTCTCCTGCCGAAAACAATCTGATGGAGTATCCTTCGGGCAGGGCATAAAACGGGATACCGGCGAGGCTGTCTCTCACCATTGTCACGCTCACATTGCGATCGATAATGCTCATACTTTCTCTGCCTGAAGGGTGACTATCCCGGATATGGCTTTGGGCTGCGGACATCGTCCTTGCAATAAGGGTTTTATTTCTGACCGTAACGGGCGTTGGGGCCGTGCTTGCGGTTGTAGTGCTGATCTAAAACATAGCCGGGAATAGGTTTTATCTTTGGGTTTAGCTTGAGTGTCTTTAAAGCCATCTCGGCAACGGTCTCAAGCGCTATGCTGTTGTTGACAGAATCCATCGCGTTCTTGCCCCAAGTAAACGGACCGTGGCTCGCCGTTAAAACCGCCGGCGTTTTGAAGGGATCTGCATCACCTATGGTTTCAACAATCACCTTTCCCGTGTTGCGTTCATAATCGGATTCCATTTCTTTCTTTGTCAATACGCGGGCCACAGGCACCGGACCATAAAAATAGTCAGCATGCGTGGTGCCTAAACACAGAATCTCCATCCGGGCCTGAGCGAAAACAGTCGCATGAGTGCTGTGCGTATGCGCAACACCGCCTATGCTGTGAAACGCTTTGTAAAGAGCAATATGCGTCGGCGCGTCAACAGACGGTCTTGATTTGCCGTCAACAACCTTGCCTTCAAGATCCATAATAACAATATGCTCAATCGCCAGAACGGAGTAGGGGATCCCGCTGGGTTTTATGGCAATGATGCCATGGTTCCTGTCTACCTCACTCACGTTGCCCCATGTCAGTTTCACAAGACCCGCGTTTACCAGTTTTAGATTGGCTTCCAGCACTTTTTGTTTAAGGTTTCTCAGTATAGTTTCCATTAACACTCCTTATTTGCATCTGTTCAGCCATCCGAAGAAAATATTTCCAATACTCAGACCCTCAAGTACTCCGCGGTAAAAATCTCCCCCTTCTCATCCTCTTTGCCGTTCCCGAATTGCTATCAGATCTTTCATAACATTGTTCAGTTTACCGGACCATGCTCCGGTTCCAAACGCGTCGTGCATACTACGATAGAGCCCGTAAATTTGCGAGTAAATTTCCCGGTTCTCCGGGATGGGTAAATAGACCTTGTTTCTCACTCCGCACAGAGCGGACTGCGCTTCCTGCACCCCGGCAAAACCGGAAGCCTCTTTGCCGGCGGCTACGGCCCCGAAAATCGCCGCGCCGACAGCACACGTCTGATCACTGCGCGAAACTTTCATCGGCCTGTTTGTGACATCTGCGTATATCTGCATCAGCAGTGGATTCTTAACCGCCAGTCCGCCGCAGTTTATGATTTCCTTTATCGGAACGCCGTATTCTTCTATGCGCTTGATAATGGTCAGTGCGCCGAACGCTGTGGCTTCAATGAGAGCCCTGTATATCTCATGTGCTTCTGTGTGCAGGGTTTGACCCACGAGCAGTCCGCTGAGTCTGGCATCCGTCAATATGGTTCGGTTGCCGTTGTTCCAGTCCAGCGCGAGCAGGCCGTGTCCACCCGGTTTTTGTTTCTGCGCGGCTTTCGCTAGATTTGTAAATTTTTCATCAGCATTTCTGCCGTAACTGCCTGGCACCATGTTGTTTACAAACCAAAGGAAGATATCGCCCACGGCGGATTGGCCGGCTTCTATTCCGTAGAATCCGGGGAGAATTGATCCGTTGACTATCCCGCACACACCAGGAATATCCGCGAGTTTTTTGCCGGCATCCATGACCATCATGTCGCATGTGCTGGTTCCTAAAATTTTGACCAGTGTGCCTTCGGCTATGCCGGCGCCTACGGCGCCCATATGCGCGTCAAACGCGCCAACCGCAACCGCGATACCCGGCTGTAAGCCAAGCTTATGAGCCCATTCCATGGATAATCTTCCCGCAAGCTGATCGGATGGAACGGCTTTTGAATACAGTCTGTCTCTCAATGATGCCAGCGCCGGATCAAGTTTACCAAGAAATTCTTTATCGGGCAGGCCGTTCCATTCGTCGCTGTACATCGCTTTATGGCCGGCGGCGCAGATACTGCGTGCCGGGTTTTTGGTATTGTCAGTCAGCACGGCAGGAATGTAATCACAGCATTCGGTGAAGCTATGGGCGGCGGCAAAGACTTCCGGCGCGGCATTTTTGCAATGGAGCACTTTGCTCCAGAACCATTCGGAAGAGTAGGTTCCGCCGCATTTAGCGAGATATTGCGGCCTCATTTCAGATGCCAGTTCTGTTATGCGCGCGGCTTCGGCATGGCCGGTATGATCTTTCCATAGCCAGGCCATCGCGTTTATGTTTTTCTTGAATTTTGACAGAAGCGCGAGCGGGGTTCCTTTGTCATCAACGGGCATCGGTGTACTGCCGGTTGTGTCCACGCCTATACCCACGATATCGGCAGGGTCAAAGCCCGGCTTGTTTCTTTTGGCTTTTTTGATGGCTTCTTTCGTAATCATCACGGCGCCATCGAGATAATCCTGCGGATGCTGGCGCGCGACGTTGGGATCTTTAGGATCAAGCAGTATCCCGTCCTTGCCGGTCGGGTATAAAAACACATGACTGGCGATCTCGTCACCGTCGCGCAGATCAATTATTACCGAGCGGCATGAATTTGTGCCGTAATCCAAACCTAACGCGTATTTTTTTTGCATGATTTTCCGTCCTGTTTTATTCCGTTAAAAAGGATTTTCAGCCGGGTATAAACATTGTGCTGATTTCGGAGTGTTAACATCCTTTATTCCGAGCACGTTCAAGGCGTCAAAGAGCGCGCGGCCGGTGTGATTGAATGCCATTGCCGTATGATGCGGGAATTTCTTTTCGAGCATTACATAACGGTAAAATCTGGCAAAATCCTTAATGCCGATTATGCCTATGCCTCCGAACGATGAAGGATCGGCGTCAAGCACATGACCCTGAGCCAGATAGCTCATCAGGTTGTTGTCCCGTCCGCTTTGGAGTCTGAAAATTGTGACGGGCCCCTTTTTCAACGTGCCTTCAAGCGTGCCGCAGGTTATATCCGGTTTTGCTCCGGGTTTTTCCATAAGCCGGTTCATTATAAGCTGATATTTCATCGCGAAACCGGAACAGAGATGACAGCTCGGCGTGTTGCCGCAATGGAAGCCCATGAAAAGATCTTCTCTCTTCGCGCCCTTAAGATCCTTTATCTTGATATCCGCCGGAACGGTATTGTTCACATCAAGGATGGTCACCGGCGACATGGAAGCCAGTTGGGCCATATATTCTGAAATTGCGCCGTAGATATCCACCTCGCACGCCACGGGAATGCCGCGCGCGGCGAGCCTGCTGTTGACGAAGCAGGGAACGAATCCAAACGCTTTTTCGAAAGAAGGCCAGCATTTATTCGCGTAAACGCCGAACTGGCGTGAGCCGAGGTTTTCATCGAAAAACTTTGTTAAAGCCAGTTCAAATTGAGCTAATTGCCTTAATTTTTCAGGGTATTTGTTGCCCTTGCCCAGTTCGTCTTTCATGTCGCGC
>JBFZFB010000024.1:0-12503 GCA_041306605.1 Lentisphaerota bacterium
AGTCCGTGGTAATAACAACGCTCCTGAGATCCAGTCGCGGGTTCTTCGCCATAAGCATACTGCTGACTGCTTTGACATCATCCATTATTTTCACAATATCAGGCGTCAAAACCACATCCGCCTGTTTGTAATCGCCGCTCTGAACCTCGCCTTCTTCATTTGACTGCCCCGGAACCACTTCCTCCAGCGCGCACAGGATATCATCCGCGTCACCGGCAAATTTTGTTTTTCCGTACTTGTCCCGGAAATTCTTCACTGCCGGAGATATCATCCCCTTTTCTTCTTCACTGAACTCTCTGCCCCGAACAGCATTCAGCCATTCATCATGATTATACTGACCAATGGAAATTCCCGCCGAGGCAAGTATTAAAGCCAACGCGCCTTCCGCTTCGTTTCCTGCCACTTGATGCCCCTTGTTTTCAACATACACGACCAACCGGTCTGATAATATCGTACCAACAGTGCTGAAATATTTCCCGGCATAATCATAAGCTTTGGAATCCAGCGCCATGAACCCCTTTGTCAGCGCCACTTCCGGCCTGTCATCCGCCCCCATGCGCACAAGCCTTTCCTTCTGCGCAAGATCATTTATGCCGAATGAAACCGGTATCGTCGTAACACCAAACGCCCCGCCGCCAATCTTCCTCTTCTCTTCTGCACGGACAACATTATTATCAACACTCTTGATCACCAGATTTTTCTTGCCGGAGTTCAGCATTACCGCAACTTCCTGCTCCCTCTGTTTTCGGAAAGAATCCAATATGACATCATTCATTTTCGCGGCATCCTTCAGCAAACCCATGACCTTCCGCAAATCTTCCGCCTTCCCGGCAATAAGCGGATCTGACAGAGACCGGTCGAGAAAACTAATCGCGCCTTCAGCGCCAACAGCCTCAAACTCTTCAATCACACCGTCAAGCACACTCTTCAGCTTGTCTTCGGCCTGCTCCTTCTTTTTGACGTCTGCCGCCTCTTTGTTCTTTTGACGCTCACGCAGTTCACCGGCTTTGGCATTGCGCGCATTACTTATATGCATGGACAACCGGCCGCTATACGCCTCATATACCTCAGCGGCTTTGATATACTCACCGTTCTGAGCCAACTGCTGTGCCTGCTTGTCAAGATCCGACATAACCGCGTCCGCCTGCTTCTGCCGCTCCCGGCCAAGACGCTTGATTTCTTCTTCAGCCATGACCGAATATCTAGTATCCCCGAAACGCTTTGTAAAATCGTTTAATTTTGCAACATTCTCCTGATAATTGTCGGGATTTTGCGCGATCCATGTCTTAATTATATCAAACTCTTTCCACGCCACTTCGTCCCTCGACTTCTCAATCGACTGATCCGGCTTGGTTTCTGACGGCTGATCAATGACACCTTTCGCGACGTTAGCAGTTTCTTTTTTGGCGTTTTGCTTCATCCACCAGAAACCGCCGGCTCCCGCGGCAATCAACGCCAATATGACAACTGCCGCTACTACCATCTTCACCGGCGACGGCCGGTCACCTTGCGCAGTTCCGGCACTACGTCTGCTGGACATCCCTCTGCCGATTATCATGCCTCTGCGGTTTGGACTCCTCTCCATGGTGCTCTCACCCGCTGCAAGCAAATGTCCGTGAAGCGGCAAACCGCTCTTGATCCTTACAATGTCTTTCCGCGCCTCCTGCCAGCTCTGATAACGCCCTTCCCTCTTCTTTGCCAGCAGTTTCTCGATCAACCATGCCACCCCGTCGGAAACTTTCACCCCCATGTCAATAACATCAGGCACTGTTCCGGTCACCTGAAGTTCCATTATCTTTTCTTCCGGTATCCCGGCGAACATGAGCTTTCCGGTAACGAGATGATACAACATCGCGCCAAGCGAATACATGTCGGCCCTGAAATCCAATTCCTGTTCACCCAATGCCTGCTCGGGCGAAATATAGGCAGGGGTCCCCATGATTTCATCTGAATCGTCCTGATCCCTGATGGCGCTTATCGAACGCGACAAACCCAGATCCACCACTTTTACCGTGCCGTCTTCATCAATCATCACGTTGCCGGGTTTTATATCGCAATGAATAATACGCGCTTTATCCCACGCGTATT
This sequence comes from Lentisphaerota bacterium, assembly GCA_041306605.1. Taxonomy (GTDB): domain Bacteria; phylum Verrucomicrobiota; class Kiritimatiellia; order UBA8416; family JAQBFJ01; genus JBFZFB01. The sequence goes on from JBFZFB010000024.1 coordinate 2,089, forward strand.
CAAGCGCCGAAGCCACTGCCTCCGCCACAAGCAGAGCGTCGTTCTCCGGCAGTACACCTTTGCGCTTCAGCCAGCTTTCCACCGTGTAGCCGGCAATGAACTCCATTACAAAATAATAAACGCCCCCCTCCGCATTGGCGTCATAAACCTGAACTATACCCTGATGTTTCAGCTTCGCCGCGGATTGAGCCTCACCGTGAAACATTTTCACGTCAGCTTCTCTCGCGGTTCTAACAGAAAGAATCTTTACCGCCACAATCCGGTCAAGCGATATCTGACGGGCCTTCCAGACGGTACTGCCCATACCGCCGACGCCCACCTGTTCAATCATTTCAAAGCCTGTTATGCGTACATTTGTCATCGTTTCCTGCCGTCACCCATACACGACGAACACACCGCGTCGCCTTCTCCCCTGCACTTTACACATAAACCGCCCTTGTAGGTACCTGCACCGCCGCAATGCGTACACGATGTCACACCTTTGCCACCGCATTTAGTGCAGACAGCCCTCTCTCCGGTCCCGTTACATTTCCGGCACACCTTGCTTCCGATACCATTGCAGTCAACACACATCACCAGCGAGCTTCCACCACAAAAAGCACATTTAACCTTGCGCGTCGCATTCGACGTCTTGCTCAGCCGATTGGAAATCTTTTCCTCAACCATACCATTAACACAGCCTTTGTTACCACATTTTACCGAGCCCGTGCCATTACATTCCCCGCAATCCTCCCGCCCCACGCCCATGCATGCGGAACACGGCATGGCCGTAGCCTGCTTTAAAACCGCCGTCTGCCTGCCTGTCAGTTTGCCATCCAGCCCGGCAGGAATCCAGGCCTCGCCCACACGAACAAATCCCATCGCCTGCCTCAGCACCGCATACTGCTTCATCGCCTGACCAATTATATATTTCTGATCATTGACCACTGCCGGCATCATCACTTTTCCGGAACCACCGCAGTCGGAACACAATTTGTCGGGCACCGAACGGTACTTCACTTCATTATTAAGCATCGTGGACTTCACTACACCGGCGCCAGTACCATCACATTTAAGACACTTCCTCTCCACCTTCCGTCCGGCTTGCGCGCATTTGCCGAGCAATTCCACAATTTTGGCCGACATGGAACTTTCGTCCTGCGACTCAATGAGCATGTTTAAACCGGACGCATTTTTCAGAAAGAGCCGCGCCAAATCAGTATTCCCTTTATCAAGCTGTTCAACACCCAACCGCACATCCTCCGCAATAATATCCTCGTTCAAACCATCAACTATCAGAAGGGAATTACTTGCAACGGGAACAGTCTTCTCCGCCGGACCGGCAGTATCCTGCAATTGCGCTTCGCAATGCACACATGCTTTCCGGTCATCCTCGTTTTCAAAACCGCATTTAGGACATACACGGAAACCCATCAAAAGAAATGAGCCGCAAAACAATGCCGCCACTATCAAAAACCGCCATGTCTTATAAAAACACATAACTTTCACAATAAATCGCTGACTTACAACGTTATTACCCGCAGACTTCTTTATCTTGCCAGCTCAAGCGCAACATGTTAGCATAGGAAACTAGAAATTACATGTTTATTTGACAAAATATCCGGTAAATATGCAAGAATACTTTAAAAAATGCTGCGGTAAAAAGGGGCAGGTAATAATAGAATACATCATTACAACCGCTGTACTTATGGCAACAATTGCAATAATAGCCGTTTTTTTGTATACATTTAGAGAAAACAGCGGCCGGATCATTAATCTCTCCGCTTCAGAATTTCCATGATATAAACTTGTTGTGAAAATCAAAAAAAGGAGTTGTTGTAATGAAAAAAATCAAGAATAGCAAAAGCGGACAGACATTGGTCGAATATATCCTCATAATCGTCATCATCGCCATCGCGGCAATTGCCATTCTTGGCGTATTCAGCGATACAGTCCGCGCCAAATTCGGCGGCGCCGTGGAAGAACTCGGCGGAGATTCCAGCGCCAAAGATGAAGCCCTCGATACCAAATCTCAGGACTGGCTCAAAAATATGGACAAAGACGGTTCATCAAAATAGAACCCCAACATGACCAGCCAGCATCGCAGATCTAACGCCCGGAACGGCCAATCATTGATCGAGTCGTGCCTGGCTATTGCCCTGATCTGCCTTGTTTTCATGGGCATGCTGGAAGTGTCCAGACTGCTGACAGCCAAACAAGTGCTCAACCATGCCGCCGCCTGCGGCGCCAGAGCAAGAACCGTCGGCTTCAACGACTGGATGGTGAACAAAGTTGTGCATGTGGCCGCCATCCCGAACGCCGGCAGAATGACCACACCTCAAATCGAGAATATAGACACCTTCCTCCGCGCCCAAACCGGCCGCTACCTTTCCGGCCGGCACAAACAACCCGGCTCGTTATGGTCAAGCCTCCTGTCCGCAACACCATCCTCATCTCAATATCCGATAGAAATATCGCGCATCCCCGAATACCTCGGCAGTCCATACAGAGAACGGGCCATGAATATACTGGATTATGAAGACTGGGACTCCATTTCATGCCAGCCGGGTACCGCAAACTTCGTTCCGCAAGACCAAACCATAGAAGTAACATCACGGCAAACATTCGATAATTGGCTGTTCGGCAACTCCCATAAAAGTTTCTATAGCGACGAATCAATCGAGCTCACCGGAAAATACGAAATCGAAAACCACTGCCGCCTCTATCTGGAGAACTGACATTGACTGCATCAAAAAGACAAAACAGGAAAACCGGTCAGGTGATAATCTTCCTCATGCTGATTCTCATCGCCCTCTTCTTCGTTGTCATATCAAATTTTGATCTCAATAAAATTTTCCACATCAAATCACTGACCAGAAACGGCGGAGATTCCGCCGCCTTAATGGCCGCCCGCTGGCAGGGAACCACTCTGAATATCATCGGCAATCTGAATATCATGAAAGCTGTAGTTCTCAGCTTTAACGATACCAATACCGCTGAATCTATTTCAGAAATTCAGGCCCGGCTCTGCTTCGTCGGCCCGATGATCGGCTTTCTCGGATCACAACAGGCGGCGAAATTGAACCGTATATACAGCAACCCTGTTTACGATCAAATCATTCACCAGCATGCCGACACAGTCAGATATATCTACCCGTTCCAGACCTCGCCGGACGGCCAGCCTCTCTTCCCTCAGCCTTACGAAGGATGCTGGGAAGATTATGCCAATATGCTGGACATCATTGCCAATGAAGGCATCGCCGCAGGCCCGGACAACGCCCAGTTCTACAGCGACCCGCCTCAGGACACTCACCCATTGCTGATGCCCGACTTCTACAACGCAATAAGAGGTCAAATATGGTGCTGGTTTTTCAACAACTTCCCGTCTCTTCTGGAATCTTACACAGATTACACCTCCTGGCCGCCCCTCCCGTCAATAAACAATCAGGAATACATCAATAGCGAAATCTTCGGGCTCGGCCTGACAAAAATACAATCATCCCTTTCCAACTTTTACAATCAGGCTCAGATGGCAGGCATCAACACCCCGCCTGCAATCCAGACCAACATCACCGTTTCATGGTACTGCTACAACCCTGACACATGGTCCGCATGGAGCGTGATGACCGATCCGGAATATGATTTCCCTATCAACGGAAAACCAATGGCCCGCTATGATTATGCCGGCGCAGATGCCGTGATAAGGATCGAAGCAACCGCCGACCGCCTTACACCGGGCCCAAAAGGCTCCTCCCAAAAGAACACCATAACATGGACCGCCGCGGCAAAATCTTTCGGCTTCCTGAACGAAACCAACCGGCCAAATGATTTTGGAATCGTTCTGCCCGCCTTCCACGCCGTGGCGCTCATACCATTGGACGCGTCTTCCGCGCCGGCCGCCGGATCTTTTAACATCGGCTGGCGCGAACATATCGAAAAACACCTGCCCGGCTATGACAGTAACGGACAATTCATCCCGGGCTACATCACCGGCGGACCCGGCGCGCCCGCAATGAACAATAACTGCTGGTATTGCCAGCAACTAGGCTTCAACCTGTGGGAAAGCCCCGCCTTCCGGAATATCGGCACAGCATGGCTGAATGAAAACAGCTGGAGATGCATCATCCCGCCATCCGGCGGACCCGGCGGCTCCAGCGGCGGAACAAGAAGAGGTCATTGATAAAAAGATGAAAACAAAAAGAAAAAACGGACAGGCAATCATGGAACTGCTCATCGGAATCATTGCTTTCCTCGTCCTGCTGTCAGCCATTCTCCAAATTACATCTCTCAGCAATGCCATGACTGAAACTTCACGGACAGCACGCGCCGAAGCCGGAACAAGAGCCATGTCCGACATCGAAACGCTATACCCGGCATCGTATATCCGCAACTGGCAGGAAGGCCGTGACGGCAAAGCTTACACGCGCGATGACATTGAAATGGGAGGCGGTATCGGCCCGGCCAACGCCATCCTCTACTATGCCCTGCCCGATTCACCATCACCCGGAACAACCGAATTCGCGATGGAAAATTTCCCGCCATACCGCTCTTTCGGCCTCTATAGAGCATCCGATACACGCTCAGTCCCGCTTCTGCCGGCCGTACGCGAACTCTTGTACAAAAAAGATGCAATCAACGTGGAATCAACCGTATGGATGACATGGACAAAAGGAATATACTGAAAAACCAATGAAACCTGACAATAAAAAAATCCGCTTGCTCACAGCCATTCTCATGCTGTCCGCTTCATGCGCGGCAATATCATACGGACGGGTATTCCAACTCTTCGGCTCCGCCACCGCCGGTAATGCCAGCCAAACCCTGACTGCGCTCGGCGGCGTTACGGCATACGATACCGAAATAAATATAAACGGAGGAAACGGACGTCTAACCGTGTTTCATTTCAAACAGGACATCCGCCTCGTCGTTGAACTGCTTGGCTCTGCTTTCGGCAAAAACAACTTCAATTACTCAGGCGGAACATTGTGCCTCGCCTCGTTGAAATCGGAAAACAGCGTACTGCAGTTCGTCATCAGTTCTCTGAATGACAATACCATCGTATTTAAACTTGAACAAACAAGCGCTGAACACGCCGCCTCACGCGCCAAACCGGCAAGCCACCTTATGAACAGCATCCCGGCGTTCCCGGGAAGCACGCCCCTTTTCTTCGCGGAAGACAAAAAAAACGGCATGAGCATGGCCACCGCCGCCACTACTTCCTCGCCTGACGAGATCCGCCGGTTTTTCAACTCGCGCCTTACAGCATCAGGATGGGAAAACATAATACCCCGGCCTGCCGGACCAATAGCTTTCTCTCCTACAGCCATCTACCAGAAGAAGTCCGAAATATCGTGTGTATTTGTGATTCCGTCAAACAATGCCGGCGAAAATCAAATTGTAATGTTGCATAAACAGCAGGCTATCGAATAAGATTTAGTTTCTATAAAAGACAAAACCAAAAACTTCTAAGGAAAATGATATGAAGGAAAAACTTATACCGGCAACATCAATCATAATCGGCCTTCTCGCGTTCTTCCTGACATATAAGTATCTGCAGTTGAAACAGAACGCTCTTGATGAAAAATGGACAGAACTCGAAAACATAATGCAGAAAGTCAAAGTCGTAGTGGCTCAGGACAATATCCCGCTCGGCACAACAATCTCCCAAAATGATATAGGCAGTAAACTCGTCTATAAAACCGCTGTACAGAAGGACACCGTCTACCCGGAAGATGCCGTACGGATCCTCGGCAAGAAAACTCTGTATCAGATACAAGAAGGCGATATCATGTCATGGTCGTTCATCGAAGGAGGCTCGCCCGCCATAAAACGCCTCTCCACAATAATCACGCCGGGAATGAGAGCTGTCTCCATATCCGCCAGCGGCTCATCAGCGGTCAGCGGCATGGTGCGGCCTAACGACCATGTCGACGTGCTCGGCACCTTCATCATGCCGTCCAAAACCGCTCCCGGCCAGATGGAAAACGTGACACTCACCGTGCTTCAGGATGTTACAGTAATCGCCACCGGCCAGAAAGTATCCGATCAATATTCCCTGAACTCCCAGCTTCCCGGATCAGATAATTACAGCCTCGTTACACTCGAAGTAACCCCGCATGAAGCGGAACTGCTTGTGTTCGCACAGCAAACACAGGGCCGCCTGACATTGTCTCTCCGCAATTCAACCGACATTCACTATGAACAGGATATACCCTCGGTAAACTTTGACCACCTGCAGGGCAAACTCCCCGAATACAACCTTTACCGTCAACGTAATATCAGACTAAAAACCAATGTTAAATAGGTGTTTCTATGCCAGCATCTCCACAACTTGAAGTCCAACAGCCCGGAAAAGAAATCGCTCTCTTGAACATCTCTCCGGGCATATACAGCATCGGTCGCGATATTGACTGCAAAATAACCCTGGACCATGACGGTATAGAAGAAAAACACGCCGTACTCACCATCAGGCAGGATGAATACTGGCTGGAAGATCTGGACACCAGAATTGGAACATATATCAACGGAAGTCCTGTGCACGGCCGTGTCCTTATAACCGCCAATCAGCATATCACCATCGGCCCGTTCATAATGACAATCCGCGATGAAAACTCCCGGCCGGAACAACTGCCGGATTCGTGCATACCCGAACCTTTACCGTCTGTATGCTCCGATGTGGAAACTCAACCGGTTGCTGAACCTTCCGGCGCACAACCCGATGAAACCGCAGGTTTTGATATAGACCAGAAACAGTCAATCAAACAGCAGATCCACAGCGAACTGCTTAAACGCATGGATATCAAACGTCTGGCCGCATCAAAAACAAACCGCGAGGAACTGCGGCAGAAGGCAATGAAAACCATTAACGACATCATCATTGATGTCAGAGAACGCCTCCCCTCCGGAATAAACCCGATAGCTCTTTCAAAAGAAATCTATGACGAAGCATTGGGCCTCGGCCCGCTTGAAGACCTGCTGGCTGATCCTGAAGTTTCTGAAATCATGGTCAACGGCCACCTGAAGATATACGTGGAGAAAAAAGGAAAACTCACGCAGACCAACCGGACATTCATGAACAACCAGTCTGTCCTCGCGATAATTGAACGCATAGTTTCACCAATAGGCCGGAGAATAGACGAAAGCCAGCCTTACGTTGACGCCCGGCTCCCTGACGGGTCCCGCGTAAACGCCATCATTCACCCACTGTCCCTCATAGGACCATGTCTGACCATACGCAAGTTTTCTCAAACACCTCTTACCGCGGAAGATTTGATCAAATTCCAAACCATGTCGCCGGAAATGTCAGAATTCATGAAACTCTGCGTTTACCTGCGTAAAAACATAATCGTATCCGGCGGAACCGGATGCGGCAAAACAACACTCCTTAATGTCTTGAGCGCCTTCCTGCCGGAAACCGACAGAATCATCACCATTGAAGACGCGGCTGAATTGAAACTTAAACAGGCACACGTTGTCCGCCTTGAATCACGCCCGCCGAATATCGAAGGCAAAGGATCTGTAAGCATCCGCGATCTAGTAAGAAACTCTCTCAGAATGAGACCCGACCGGATAGTAGTCGGTGAATGCCGCGGCGGCGAAACACTCGACATGCTTCAAGCCATGAATACAGGCCATGACGGATCCCTCACCACCGTCCACGCCAATTCACCGCGTGATGTGATTTCAAGACTTGAAACAATGGTCCTAATGTCAGGCATGGAATTACCCGTCAAAGCCATTCGCGAACAAATCACCTCGGCAGTGGATATTATCATACATGAAGCCAGAATGAGCGACGGCAGTAGAAAAATAACAAATATATCCGAAATAGTCGGCCTCGAAGGCGACCAGATAACCATGCAGGATATATTCGAATTCAAGCAAACCGGCATTGGCGAAAACGGCAAAGTGCTCGGCATCTTTACCCCGACAGGTTCAGTGCCGACATTTATGGAGGAAGCACGCGCCCGCGGTTTGGCAACATCACCATCCATGTTCGACCCAATGAAATACAGAAAGAAATAAGGTAAGAATTAAGCCATTGCAGAAGATATTGGACCCTCGTGTACTCCCCTCAGGTCCGAGGACAGGATTTATCATGTTAATCTTTTGGTACAGAAAGCCAAAGGAATGGAATATAAAGATATAACTGAAAAGATCATAGGTTGTGCTTACAAGGTCTATAATAAAATGGGCTTTGGCTTTCTGGAATCTGTATACGAGAAATGTTTATTGCTGGAACTTTATAGGGTAGGACTAAAAACAGAATGTTAACCTACATATTGCAGATAAAGTGCAGCCTCGGGGTTAATCCCGATTTTCTGCGCTTTGCGCCGTACTGCAATATCCGGATCAAAAGGCTCTTTAGATGAGTTGGCGCTGTAAAAGTTACGAAACATGGTAGAGAAGATTGAACATTGAAACAAATTATCCTGTCATCCTGTCTAAATATTTGAAATATTTTCTCCGGATAGCTAAATAGATACGAAATAAGGAGCAATATCTGATGATGTGCTATTTCATAGCCGCCCTGTTCATGATCAGCATAACCGGCTTCTCATACATCCTTTTGAGATCATTCATCGCTGGCGCTGAAGCATATTCGGGCGCTTATTCGGAAAACATGGCCCAGCAATTCGAGGATATTTTCCTTTTCATACCGCCAAAACGCATCGCCGAAGCAGGCTGGGCAATATCAGCAATAACATTTATCCTCATTTTCCTGCTTACAGCCAGTTTCTCATCTTTAAGCGGATTGATATTGCCCGCGCTTTTCGCCGCCGCTTGCGGCTCGCTCGCGCTATTCCTGCCGCGCTGTCTTGTTGCGCTCCTCAAAAAAAGACGTCTTGTACTGTTCAATATTCAACTGGTCGATGCCCTGACAAGCATGAGCAACGCGCTGAAAGCCGGTTTCAGCATCACACAAGCCTTTGAAACAATAGCCAGAGAAGGACAAAACCCCATAGCGCAGGAATTCAACGTATGCCTCCAGCAAACACGCGTCGGCGTCTCATTCTCGGACGCGCTGGCAAGCCTTGAAGAACGCGTCGGCAGTGAAGACCTTTCCCTCGTAATCGCCGCCACTGAAACTGCACGCAAAACCGGAGGCAGCCTTACCGAAGTTTTTGAAAACATATCCGCCACAATCCGCGAACGCATGCGCATAGAAAACAGAATCCGCACCCTCACCGCGCAAGGCAAAATTCAGGGAATCATTGTCGGCTGTATGCCGGTTGTCGTTATGGCCCTTATGTTGTTCTTCCGGCCGGAAACAATGCTGCCTTTCCTTCATTCCACTGCGGGATTGATCATTATCGGTATTGTTGCACTGCAGGTTATTTGCGGAGCGCTGATAATCAGAAAAATAATCAGTATAGATGTGTAAAAAACGGAATTTATGAATGAATCTATAAATATAAATTTTTCCAACATACTGCTTTGTGCCCTCTGGGCAATCGCCGCCGCCGGCCTGGCATGGCATTGCGCCAGCGTTGCCAGACAAATCACATACGTAACACTCGCCGACGGCCGCAGAAAAACACGAAAACTGCCCATTTTATTCCGCATTCTGCTCCCGCTGACACCGAACATAACCCCATTTATAAACAAACCTTTCCTTGCGCGGTATAAAGAAAATTTAAACAAACGCGTCACCGCCGCCGGATTTGAAGAACTCATCTCAAGCGACGAAATCATGGCTCTTCACCTTCTTCTGCCGCTTATAATCGGGCCGCTCTGGATATTATTCATCCTGGCCGCATCTGAAACAAATACAGGCTGGCTCATTAAACCCATTCTTACGCCGCTTCTCATCATGGGCCCGGTACTGCTCGCCTTATATCCATCCTCATGGCTTAAAAAGGCTATCACCGTCCGGCACAAAAGCATACGCCGATCCCTGCCCTTCGTCATGGACCTGCTGACCCTGTCGGTGGAAGCTGGAATGGATTTCATGACCGCGCTCCAGCAGAACATGGAAAAAAGAACTCTCGATCCGCTTGCCGAAGAATTAATCAGAGTCATACGCGAAATTCAACTCGGCAAAACACGCCGTGAAGCGCTCAGAGACATGTCCGTCAGAGTGGACCTTCTTGACTTGCGTTCTGTCATTAATGCGCTGGTTCAGGCAGACGAACTCGGAGTTAGCATAGGCACTATTTTGAGAATTCAATCCACTCAAATCCGTCAGAGAAGATTTGAATATGCCGAAAAGCTGGCCAATGAAGCGCCTGTAAAAATGCTGTTTCCGCTTCTTTTCTTCATCTTCCCTGCAGTACTCATCATCCTGATGGCCCCTGTTTTCATGCAGATGCTTCAATACGTCCTGTAAGCAACGGCGCAAATAAGAAGCCTTGGGAAATAATGGAAATCTTGACTTGCTTGCCTCCCGATTATTCACGATAATTTATCCGGTTATTAAGATACTGCATCGTGTG
>JBFZFB010000025.1:0-6952 GCA_041306605.1 Lentisphaerota bacterium
CAGAAAGCCAAAGGGATGGAATATGAAGATATAACTGAAAAGATCATAGGTTGTGCTTACAAGGTCTATAATGAAATGGGCTTTGGCTTTCTGGAATCTGTATACGGGAAATGTTTATTACTGGAACTTCATAGGACAGGACTGAAAACAGAATGTTAACCCACATACCTGCAATATCCGGATTAAAAGGCTCTTTCGATGAGTTAGCGCTGTGAAAACTGCGAAACATGGTGAAAAAGATTGAACATTGAAAAAATATTATCCTGTCCCTGGACTCGGAGGGAAACGAGGGTAATCCTGTCTAAATATTTTCTTCGGATGGCTAAATAGATACAATGGCGCTAAGTTAAGGTGTTTTGGAGTGCGACGGCTTGACGTCGCTTTTCTGTGACGCGCCTTTCCTCGGCGCACCGTAATATTCAGGCTAGGCCGCCACCTCGCTTGCGACATCGCACTGGGGATAGAGCCTTTTTGTGCAGTCCGGACATATGCCATGAGTGAAAGCTATGGACGCATAGTGACCTTCCAGATAAGCCTCAATTTCCTGCCAGTAGCCCGCATCGTTGCGTATCCTCTTGCATGAACAGCAGATCGGCAGGAGACTGTACAACGTCTTGACCATGGCGAGGGCCGATGTCAGCTCCATAATCTGATGCTCCTGTTTCGCTTCGGCAAACTCGATCTCCGAAATATCCACAATCAGGCCGTCATACGCGATCAACTTCCCCTTCGAGTCGAACACAGGAACGGAAGTGTTCTGCAACCAACGGATTGCGCCATCCCTATGCATGATCCGGTGTTTGATTGGCGGAGGAGCCTCACCCCGTAACAGCCGCACGATTTGCTGAAAGACAATCTCTTTGTCCTCGGCATGGATCATGCTGCACCAGAGCAGAGGCTGTGCGGCATACTCCTCCTCCGTATAACCTGTGACATGAAAAACACCGGGATATTGGATCGTGCAAACGGCATGCCCATCCTTGACGATGACTGTAAATATGAAAGCCTTGGCCGCGTGGACAAGCTGTTCGTAGCGTTTTACGCTTTCATCAGGCACCGGAACATTGGTGTTCAACTGTCGAGAAACATCCCTGCAGTCGCTCTTACCCTGCCCCGTGCTCAAGGTGCGGGTAAGAATTTCATTCAGATTATTGTCTTTTGGCCCCACAGATATACCAGTCCAATTTCTATTGATCAATTCTTAGATGCGAAGCACACTGTTCAGACTGCCGTGGCCATTCGAAGTCCATTTTGCACACTTCGGATCCACGGTCCAGACACCATTGACGACAAACTTGTACTCGTGTATTCCTGCCGAAAGAGGCAGAACCGTTTTAAAATGTCCGCTATCCGGGTTGTCCTTCAACGGATTCGCCGTCGGATTCCAGTTGTTGAACGTTCCGGCAACAAACACCTTACTCCCCGGTTCCGCTGACATTTCAAATCGCGTTTTCTTTTCTGCTACTATTGATAGTAATTTCTTCATACATTTTTCTCTCTTGATTACTCGTTCCTCCCGGTCTGCTTTCAGTCAACCGTGTGGCCCATGTCTTCCGGCATTCAAGGAGGTTTCGCGTCTATTTCTGCATATTTGCACCGGTCTGCTCCACTGCGGCGCCTGCTTTTTCCATTGCTTCGCCGGTTTTTTCGGTGACTTTTCCTGCAGCTTCTTTTGTCGCAACCGCCGCGTTATTTACAGCCTCGCCGGTTTTTTCCGCGGCATTATCCAATGCTACGCCGGTTTTTTCCGCGGCATTATCCAATGCTATGCCGGTTTTCTCTGCAATCCCCTGCTCTGAACTGGACTTCTTGCCACAGCTTACCAAAGCCACAACGCCAGCGACCGCCACAATACCCAGAATCACTACTACATTGATCTTCATAACTTATTCCTCCTTCTATCCTTTTGTCTTACGTTTTGTATCTGTGTGCATATTGCATGATGGTCTGGTTGTTTGCTATGGGGTGTAACCCTACCGGATGGGGATGCGATCCGAAAAACACATGCTGGAGAACAGTGGACTTGAAACATTTACACGATCATGGATCCGGCTCCTGGCCATCGGAGTCAAATCCGCCCTATTCTTTTTTCTGTAGTCGCCACGCTCTGCCGGGGCGCAGGTTTTTTCAGATAGGGGCCCAAAACCGGTGCTTAACCGATGGTAGGGTTATACCCCAGTGCAATTTATTAACTCATCGCGTAGTCTATGCAGGTAAAAGAAGAAACATAGTGACCGTAATGTATATAATCCCTCAAAAGGGTAACATAGAAAGGAACGTCATATGTTGTGGACAATTGCGTTAATACTGTTGGTTCTGTGGGCGTTGGGGTTGGTGACCAGTCATACGATAGGCGGGTTTATTCATATTCTACTCGTACTCGCCATTATCGCAGTACTGATCAGGATCATTCAGGGCCACTGCCCTGTCTAACCTTTTGACGCGGTGCTTACACACCTTACTTAAGGTTAACCATGAACGCAAAGTGTGTGAAATATGGGTTGAGAATTGTATGCAAATAACAAGGAGGAGGTTTGAATGAGTTTAAAAAGAATCATTGCTGTCATATTGGTCACTCTTGGTATTGTGGTGCTCTCTTACTCGGGCATCACTCTCAAGACCAGAGGAAAGCCTGTTGATATCGGTCCGGTACACTTGGAAACCACACAAAGGCATTTCATTCCACCGATTGTCGGAGCAATCATGTTAGTCGGCGGACTGGTGTTGTTGGTCGTGGGAAACAAGAAAGACTGACCGGCGGAACGACAACGAACTGAATAAACCAAACGGGGTACGCGGTAAATATGAATGCTGAAACAGTCAAATGGTCCCTGCGGTATCAGACGGCGTTGCGAAAATATCTCAAACAAGGTCCGGAGGCGACTCTGCGGCCTGTATGCGGACTTGGTCGCAAAGCAGTGGAGCTTGGGCTGGAGACATTAGATGTGGCCAGAATTCATGGGCAGTCCATGACGTCCTTGGCATCGGAGGAAGGTTCATCCATGACCAGGCAGAGAATGATCGTGCGGGCCAAGAACTTTTTTACCGAGACCATTGTCCCGATCGAGAAAACTCACCGCGCCGCCCTGAATGCCAACATCCGCATCAATCAACTGACCCGTACATTGCATCGGCGCATAGATGAATCGTCCGTCTCTATCCGCCGTTTGAAACAAAGCATCCTTCTGCGGCAAGGCGCCGAAAAGACTCTTAAGAGGAATGGAAAACAACATGCCAGACTCTTGACTGAATCACATCGTCTGCAGAAACAATTGCGGGATTTAACACACACTTTAATCCTGGCGCGGGAGAATAAACGGCAGAAAATGAGTATTTGTCTTCATGACGAAATCGCCCAAATCCTGATAGCCATTGATTTTAGACTGTTGTCGCTGAAAAACGCGGCCAGTATCAGCACAGTGAGTCTAAAAAAAGAGATTGACGACACACAACAAATGATGAAAGAATCAGTCATAAAAATAAGTTCTTTCACTCACAAATTCGACATTCAGCATGAGACATAAACGGCAAACATTGTTGCGACATTATCAGGCGGCGTTGCGGCGATACCTTAAAGAAGCCTCGACGGCGAACTTGAAGACGGCATTGAAACTTGGCCGTCAGGTAATGGATATGGGACTGGAGACACTGGACCTGGCATTGATTCACGAACAGGCATTGATTGCCCAGGTGTTGCCGATAAACTCTTCCAAATTACGTGATCGCATTGTAAAACGAGCGAGAACGTTTTTTGCCGAGGCCATCGTGCCGCTGGAGGAAACGCACCGTTCGGCGATGGAGACCAACGTTCACTTGAGCAAACTGAATAAGGCGCTGAGCCAGCGCACCCTGGATCTCGCCACCTCAAACCGGAAGCTGCAAATTGAAATCGCCACACGCAAGGTTATGGTGCAAAACCTTCGCCAAAGCGAACAACACTCCGGCCGGTTATTGAATCAGTCGCGGCATCTTCAGGAACAATTGCGATTTCTATCCCGCCGGATTCTATCGACGCAGGAGGAGGAGCGAAAGAGAATTAGTCGCGAACTGCATGATGTCATCGCCCAGGCGCTGACAAGCATCAATATCAGGCTGGCAATCTTGAAAACAGAGGCCACAGTCGGTTCCAAAAACCTTGCAAAGAGTATAGAGCACACGCAAAAAATGGTGGAAAAGTCCGTTAACATTGTGCATAAATTCGCTTACGACTTGCGCCCTGCGGTACTGGACTACCTGGGACTGATTCCCGCCCTGCATTCGTTCATGAAAAACTTTACCAAAAAAACGGGCATTCGGGTGAGTTTGACTGCATTTACGGGCGTGGACAAGATGGACGGTGCCAAGCGCACGGTGCTTTATCGAGTTGTTCAGGAATCATTGGCCAATGCTGCCCGTCATGCGCAGGCCAGAAAGGTGGAAGTGAACATCCGGAGACTTCCAAACGCCGTTTGCATGGATATCAGTGACAACGGCAAAGGTTTTGAACCAAAACGAGTTTTGTTTGCCGGCAAGTGCAAGAGATTGGGACTGCTTGGGATCAGAGAACGGGTGGAAATGGTCGGCGGCAAGTTCGCAGTCGAATCAGCGCCGGGTAAAGGCACGACCATCCATGTGCAGATTCCGTTCGACAATGGCTGTTTTCGGTTGAAATCTCGAAAGGACACTCGCCCATGAAAGCTACAAATCGTATCACAGTGTTGCTTGCAGAAGACCATATGATAGTCCGGGAGGGCCTGCGGAAAATATTGAATGCCGAGAAAGATATCAAGGTGGTCGGCGAAGCGACCAACGGTCGTCAAGCCATTGTCATGGTTAAGGAACTTCATCCCGCCGTGGTTGTTATGGATATAGCAATGCCTTTACTCAATGGTTTGGAGGCCACCCGTCAGATCCGCCAAATTGCTCCTGAAACCAGAGTACTCATTCTTTCCGCTCACAGTGATGACGCTTACATAGAGAAAGTGGCGGCGTTGGGTGCGGCAGGATATCTGATCAAGCAAACCTCCGCGCAGTTTTTGTGCGAGGCGATACGGGAAGTCCAGAAGGGAAACACATTTTTCAGTCCCAACATCGCCCGGAGACTTCACCAGTGCAATCAAAAGGCGTTAGACAGGAAGGGGCAACTGAAGACAAAGGCTGTCCGCCTGAGTTCGCGCGAGGCGGAGATTCTCCAACTGATTGCCGAAGGCGAGGCCAACAAGCAAATGGCGGCGGAACTTGGCATTAGCATCAAAACTGTCGAGAAGCATCGTGACCATCTCATGCAGAAACTTGGCATTCACGACACCGCGGGCCTCACCCGCTACGCGATTGAGGCGGGCATTATCGAAAGTAGTGTTCAATTTACTACCGGGTAATAACAGATTCAAAAGAAGTCATTTGGTTATCCGAATGCCGGGGCCGTAATCATTCAATATCCGGACTAACACAACGATATACAGTGTCATGTATGCACATGACTTTAAGGGCATCCCCCATCCCGGGGATGCCCTTTTTATTTCCTGCAAATATCCTGTTTCGCCCGATTTTGCGCCATTTGGCAGAGAAATTGAAGCGTCATCTGCGGTAGGGTTACACCCCATAGCAGAGTGCCTGCCCGCTAGACTATAGTATCGCTTATAAACAAATAGAAAGAATCAGCAGATGAAAAACTCAGAAGTACTCACAAAACAAACGGAAAGGAATCAGCAGATGAAAAATATCTATAACTTGCAGACATTGGGAATGAATGGAATAAAACAGATACTCATTGGAATTATCCTTGTGATGGCAATGATAGTGCCACACTGGGCGTTAGCGGCAGGTCCTGCGTCAATTGACTTGGGGTCGTGCTCCAATTTCACGATTCTGGGCGCCTCAGCGGTTGTCGGCAACAGCGGTTGCACTATTAATGGGGATGTCGGGCTAAGTCCGGCCGCCGGGTCTTTCGTCACAATCTTGAACGCAGTTCAAGTGATTGGGACAATCTATGCGGTTGATGCCAGCGGGCCTGCAGGTTCGGTGTGGGATAAAACACGGGTAGACAATGCCCAACTTGATTTGACCACAGCGTATAACCAGGCCGATGGACTAACACCCATACCTTCAGGGCCAAACCTGAATCCCGGATTGACTCCAGGAGCTGGAAATATCGGAGGAATGACTCTCGCTCCCGGCCTCTATTTATTCACGACCACTGCTTACATAACGGGATCAGATGTCACGCTCTCTGGTGGTCCGGACGATGTCTGGGTCTTCCAGTGCGATCAAGATCTTCAAGTCGGCAGCGGGATCAAGGTCATCCTGGCCGGCGGCGCACGGGCAAAAAATGTATTTTGGCAAGTAGGCACTTCCGCGACTCTTGATACGTCCTCCGTCTTCAAGGGAACTATCATGGCAGACCAATCCATTACGATGAATGTAGGCTCCAAGATTGATGGTAGACTATTGGCTCGTATTGCAGCGGTTACATTCAATGGAACTTCTGCCAATCTGCCACTGGCCACCGTGCCACTGGCCATTAACGACTTCGACGGGGATAGCCGCATGGATCTGGTCCTTTATGTACCACGTTCACGGTTTCATTTCATGCAAAGCACCACCGGTTATTCGTCCGTACCGTTCGGCTATGTAGTTACAGTTCCCGTAATCGGCGACTTTGACGGCGACGGCACAACTGACTACGGCTTGTATGACGCGGCAGGAAAGAGCGGCGTGTTGCCCGGATCATGGTATTTAGTGATGAGCCGGGATGGGTTCACGACGAAAACATTTGGATACGCCGGAACAGTTCCCGTAATCGGCGACTTTGACGGTGACGGCACAACTGACTACGGTTGCTATGACGCGGCAGGAAACAGCGGCGCGTTGCCCGGATCATGGTATTTCATGATGAGCCGGGATGGGTTCACGACGAAAACATTTGGATACGCCGGAACAGTTCCCGTGATCGGCGACTTTGACGGCGACGGCA
>JBFZFB010000026.1:0-33685 GCA_041306605.1 Lentisphaerota bacterium
CAAATTCACATTCATAACAGGCTGATCTCATGATTTACGCCGAAATGAAATGCCGAAAAATCTTTGCCACCACCGCTTCGCTCAAAAACCCCGGTTTGGGACAGGCTCTACATAAGGTTCAAGGCATCAATATCAACCGAACAAATAATGCCTTTAGGAAGCTTAAATTGCCCTAATACAGCCCTAATCATACCTGTCATAGCCCTTGTAGACACACTTCTGAGTACAATTTGGTACCTGTAAAAGCCTTTTGCCCGCGACAACGGCGCCGGAACCACATCAGAAATGATTACACCCGTAACTTTGGCCTTTTTTAGCTCTCTAGACAGGGCTCCACAATAAAACCTGGTCTTTTCCTGCGAAACTCCTTTCATCGTAATACACACCAAATGAGAAAACGGGGGATATTTCAAATCCCGGCGAAACGCCAGCTCTTGATCACAAAATCCGCTATAGTCAACCCTGCGAACCGCCTGTATAGCGGGGTTAAACGGTGTATAAGTTTGAATAATGACTTCACCCGGAGCATCTCCCCTCCCTGCTCTACCAGCCACCTGCGCCAACAATTGAAACGTCCGCTCACCCGATCTGAAATCCGGCATATGTAAACTTAAGTCAGCATAAATTACACCCACAAGCGTTACATTTGGAAAATGCAGCCCCTTCGCAATCATCTGCGTGCCTATCAAAATGTCTATCTTGCCCACCTTAAAATCACCCAATATTCTTTCATACGAATCCTTCCGGGTCGTAACATCAGTATCCATCCTTTGAATTTTTGCCTTAGGAAAACACTTACCTATAATTTTCTCTATCCTCTGTGTTCCCATACCCAAAAATTTAAACGCCGGATCACCGCATCCCGGACATTTTGCAGGTACATTCATCACACCACCACAAATATGACATCTCAATTTATGATCCTCACGATGATAGGTATACGAAACACTGCATTCCCCGCACGCTGCCACAAACCCGCATTTTGGACACGTCAGCGAAGATGCATATCCCCTTCGATTCAAAAAAAGAATACTCTGCTCACCACGATTCAGCCGGATCCTAATAGCCTCTAACAAATCTCTGGAGAAAACACTTACTGTTCCCGTTCTCTCTGCCTCCACTCTCATATCAATAATTCGCATTAGGGGCATTTTCCGCTTGTCAACTCGGTCACGCAATTGCGCCAACTGATACTTGCCTTTTTGGGTATTAACCCACGATTCCAATGCCGGTGTGGCTGACCCCAGAACAACAGCGCAATTTTCAATTTTGCCCCGCATAACAGCCACATCACGTGCGTTATACCGCAAGGAATCCTCCTGCTTGTAACTGGGCTCATGCTCTTCATCAACAACAATAAGACCTAATTTTTTAACAGGCGCAAAAACCGCAGAACGCGCGCCTATCACTATCCCGACACGCCCTTCCTGAATTCTGTGCCATTCATCATGGCGCTCCCCCTCAGAAAGATGACTGTGAAGAACCGCCACTCCGGAACCAAATCGCCCCATAAAACGCTCAACTGTCTGAGGAGTCAAAGCTATTTCAGGAACAAGAACTATAGCCCCCATCCCTTTCTCCATCACATAACTTATGGCCTGAAGATAGACCTCTGTTTTACCGCTACCTGTTACACCATGCAGAAGAACAACATTTGAGGGCACAGCCGGCGCCACACCATCGCCGATCCTTCCTGTTTCATGAACAGCATCAATAGACTGTTTGATTAAAACCAGCGCCGATTCCTGTTCATGTGTAAGCTTTAATGGTTCAGTAGGCAGGACATTGCGATTAGCCAGAGGATCCCGCCGCTTACGTTCAGGCAAAACAGAAACATATCCTTTTTTCTGTAACGCAATAACCGGAGCCGCTGTAACACCCAATTCCTGCTTCAAATCATTCAGAAATATACCACCTTTGGATTGCAATAATGACATCACTTCAGCTTGTTTCCGGGAAAATTTTTCGTTATTCAAACCAATATCCGGACGCGAAATTAGCGACACAAACATCTGTTCTTTAAAACGCGCGCCATCCCTCCGGACAACACCCGGAAGCACGGCGCGGATTGCCTGTTCAATTGTAGAACAGTAATATTCAGCCATCCACCGAGAAAGCTTCAGCATCTTTTCATTAATGAACGAACCGCTACTCTCAATTGAAGTTATGTCCTTTATATTCTTGCGCGACGAACTGTCGCTAAATCCAACAACATAACCATGTGTCGTACGCCTGCCGAACGACACCTTAACACGGGAACCCATCGTAAGACGATCAGCCATGCTTTCGGGAATAGAATAATCAAATTCCCTGTCAATCGAGATATCAACCACAACTTTTGCTATTATCGGCATTTGCTAATAATACTACAAAATTTCTTAACAATCACAAAGCATTGAAACATAAAAAAACCGGGGGCGATAAAATCGCCCCCGGCACCATAATCAACACAACAATAACTTAAAAACTAATACGTTACATATTCGCCAAATTCACCAGGGGTAACGACATCAACAATTTTGAAAGTTTCGTTGCTGACACCCACAAGGGCATCCGGATCATCAGTCCATTCCGCAGTCTTGACCCATACAACCGATCCGTCTACATAGAGCAGATTTCCACCATCTTTATTATGATTTCCTCCAAAAGCGGCAGCCCCAATATCTTCATCACCATTCTTGTCACAAGCCTGCATTTCGCTTGATGCAGAACTTGATTGCTTGTAAACAAGATAATAACTACAATTTTCTGCACCTACATTTTCTGTAGTGTTAGTGGCAGAACGATAACTATCACTTGGACACACATACAGTTTTGCACTCTTATTATATGGCGCAAGAGCTGCTGCCAAACTTGACGGGAAGTTTTCTCCATTATCCATGGTGTACAGAGAAACCAATTGTCCTAATGATTTCAGGTTTCCACCGCATCTTGATCTGCGTGCGCGCTCACGAGCAGTTGCCACCGCAGGCAACAACATACCGGCAAGCAAACCGATAATCGCAATAACCACCAGCAATTCAATCAACGTGAACGATCTCAACCCCAGCCTACGCCATATACTCTTCATTGCATCCCCTCCTTGTTTTATTATTTTCCAAAACGACTTAACTTGAACAACTTACCAACCCCATCATCATATTGTCAAAGACTTTCTTCAGAACTTCTCATTAATAATCTGTGATCAGCCTCCTCTCACGGGCACCGATCTATGACTCGTAAAACTAATACAGCCCGCATCTCTGAATACTAGCATTAGTCGTGCCAGTTTGAAAAACAGATAGAATAACAGCTGGAAACAAATTCTTTACATTAAAAATGTTGCATGCGTGCAACATGCATGCTCTTCATTGCACCATGCGGTTGCCGGGCAGAGTTACAAGCATTTTAACACCGTCTCCATATTTTCCCCATGGTGATTCAATACGTACATTGCCTCCATGCAATTCCAAGGCCAGCTTGCAAAACGCCAAACCCAGCCCTGTGCCGCTTTGGGTCCCTCTATGGGAATCACCCCGTTTTGAAACAAATGCCTGAAACAATTGCGCCTGTTGCTCTGGCGGAATATCTTTACCTCGATTTGCCACATAAAGCACCATATCATTTGAACATATCCAGCCGACTTCAATTCTGGTACCGCGCGGTGCATATTGCAGAGCATTCCACAGCAAATTCGCTATAACACGGGAAAAAATATTCTTATCCACATAAATATTTGTTTCTTCGCTTTCCGCCAAATCAATACCAATACCAACTAGATCGCTAACAGCCCGATGCTCTTTTAAAATTTCATCAAGCAAGCCTTGAAGAGAAATCCGCTGACACTGCAAAACCATTTTTTCTTCTTCTATTTTTCTAATATCAAGCAGATCATTAACTTGTATAACTACTCTTTCAGCGCTGGCGCGAATCGCACTCATCATTTCAATTGTCTCAGGATTCCTGGTATCAACCTTCTTCTCCAAAAGCGAAAACACTGTCAGCACGGAAGACATCCTCCGTCTTAAATCATGAACCAGCATATCGACAAATCTTTGCCTGGCTATTTCCAGACGTTCTAGTTTTTTTCGCTTGGTTCTTTCCTCGCTCCATGCCATTGTTTCAAGCACTGCAGTGGCTCCAAAAACACCCAGCAGGGGTGAAACGACAGGAAGACCCAGGCTCATGTCTGTCGAAACAGCCACAACAAGAAGCATATAAACAAACCCCAACATCGAGCCACATCCTACCATAAACAAAGGACGCTCTATTCTGGGCAAACAGAGAACGATGCTACAGCAAAATACGATAAACACCTGCATGACTTCCGTAACACTGCCATATTCGACATCTCCACCCAGAACCAAATCCTGAGCAAGTGTTTCCCATGCTTGAAGCATATTAAAGTGTACCGCGTTAGCGACGGCAAGCGCGACTGAAGAACAGCAAACTAATCGCACCAAGAAATTGCCATATTGTATATTCTGACGCCTAAACATATGATTTTCCGCCTAACAAAATTCCCTGCGCACCTGATATTTCTTAAATGGCAGACAAATAATAGACTTTTTTAACTATTTATGCCATATTACCCCAAATACTAATGAAATCAACAGTACTTTTAATCGATGATGATCCCCTTGACATTAAAGCCCTGCAAATGCTCCTTGAAAGCTGGGATTTAAATACAATATCAGCCCAATCTGGCGAAGACGGCATAAACCTGCTTTCTTCTATTCCTGTTGATCTCGTTATTTCCGATGTCTGCATGCCCGGCATGAGCGGTGAAGATGTTGTTCAGAAAATAAAGAAAAACCATCCATGGCTCCCCGTAGTCCTTGTCACCGGGCGGGGAGACGTGAAGTCAGCTGTAAAAGCAATTAAAATGGGCGCCTTTGACTATGTAATCAAACCACCCGATGAATCCGAACTCCAGTTTAGCGTGTATCGCGCGCTGGAACATTCCAGATTAAGACGCGAAAACGAATTTTTACGCGCTGAATTATCAGCAGGCGGTATGTATGGAGAGCGATTGATTGGCAACAGCCCGGGCATGTTGGCTGTTTTTGACTTGATCAATAAGGTAGCTAAAACCGACACAACTGTATTGATAACCGGCGAAACAGGTACAGGTAAAGAGCTTATTGCTCAAACCATTCACTACAAGAGCCTCAGATCGGGAAAGCCATTCATCGCCCTGAATTGCGCGTCTCTCAACCCCAATATAGTTGAAAGCGAACTCTTCGGCCACGAAAAGGGATCCTTCACCGGCGCCGTGGCCACGCGCCATGGCCGGTTTGAAGACGCTAACGATGGCACTTTATTTCTCGACGAAATAGCCGAAACAACTCTTGAGTTTCAGGCAAAACTTCTTAGAGCCATTCAGGAAGGTGAATTCGAAAGACTCGGAAGCAGTCAGAAAATCAAAGTTAACGTACGCCTTATTGCCTCCACCAATAAGGATCTTCAAAATGAAGTAAAACGCGGCAAATTCAGAGAGGATTTGTTTTACCGGCTCTGTGTAATCCCAATAAATCTTCCCCCTTTAAGGGATAGACCTGAAGACATTCCCCTTCTTGCCATGCACTTTCTTAAAACTTACGCAGGCAGGTACAATTCAAATGTATCTTCAATTTCGCGTGAGGGCATGAATTTTTTAACGTCACGTGAATGGAAAGGCAATGTACGCGAACTTCAACATACAATCGAACGTGCTGTCGTGCTTTCACAAGCAGACACACTTGAACAAGACGATTTCTCGCCGTTTGCAAAAAGCGTAGAAACACCTGACAATGACGATTCACTGCAAAACATCATAGACAAACGTACTCGGGAATATATTCTGGAAGTTCTTCAGCAAACCATGTGGCGTAAAAGCAAAGCCGCCGGAATACTGGGCATTGATCGCGCCACGCTTTATCGAATGTTAAAAAAATACAGCATTACCAAGTAGCATTTGAACGATAAGAAAACTGAGGTCCGCGAATTTCAAACTCACAGAATCAACATGCAATCACCATAACTATAAAAACGATATCCCATCTCAATTGCTTCTCTATACGCGCGCATAATCAGATCTTTACCGGCAAACGCGCTTATCATCATTATCAGCGTGGATTTGGGTAAATGAAAATTTGTCAATATCACATTAACAATCTTAAATTCATACGGCGGATAAATAAATATTGATGAACGCCCAGCCCCTGCTTCTATCAGACCGCGCCCCGTGGCAACTGTCTCCAGGGTTCTAACAGTTGTGGTTCCCACCGCCACAACCCTGCGGCATAAACGACATGCCGAGTTAACAGCTTTAACGGCATCATCCTCTACAACATATCGCTCCGATTCCATCACATGATCTTCCACAATTTCACTCTTAACAGGCCTAAAGGTTCCAAGCCCGACATGAAGAGTGACAGTCGCTCTTTGTATTCCACTTTTTTCCATTTCAGCTAATAATTCAGGGGTTAAATGAAGCCCTGCTGTAGGGGCGGCTACCGCGCCGTAATCTTTGGCATAAACCGTCTGATATCTGCTTCTATCCAACTCTATCATGGCTTTGGTCTTATTATCCCTTTTGATATAAGGCGGTACGGGAGGGATACCGTATTCCTCCAGAATTTCAAATAATGGCTTATTGCATGTCAAACGTACCAACACCATGCCGTCAGCCAGTATTTCCAGAATTTCAGCATATATACTGCCATCAGCCATGCTCAAACATATGCCGGCACACGCCGAACCGGATGCCCGATAAAGACATTTCCACGTACACCTGAAAGCCGTGCCTGTTGCCTGATGATCAATTTCCTCCACCAGCAGCAATTCCGCCTTTCCGCCTGTATCTTTTTTTTGCCCCAGCAAACGAGCCGGTATCACACGGGTGTCATTAACAACAACCAAATCACCCGCAGTCAAATAGTCAGGCAAATCTGTTATGTGCGCATGTCTAAACTCACCGCTGTCGCGCCGCACAACCATCATTCTGGACATCGACCGCTCCGCAAGCGGATTTTGAGCTATAAGTTCAGCAGGAAGGTGATAATCAAAATCGTCCGTTCTCATTTGTTTACTAAAAAAGGATACAGGTTCTTTGTCCGCTAAATTTCATTACGTTTATATTTAAACACTGCAAAACTGAAGATCATATAAACGTTTGTATATACCGCATGAAGCAAGCAGTTCATTATGAGTGCCTTCTTCAACAATATGTCCGCCATCAAGAACTATGATCCTGTCGCAGTTGACAATTGTTGAAAGTCTGTGGGCTATAGCAAAAACGGTTCTACCCTTCATCACCTCATTGAGAGCCGCCTGCACCGCCCGTTCAGATTCCGTATCCAAAGCGCTGGTTGCTTCATCAAGAATCAGCATAGGCGGGTTTCTGAGTATTGCGCGTGCTATCGCGATACGTTGTCGCTGTCCGCCCGACAGGCGCACGCCGCGCTCGCCAACAACGGTTTCATATCCATCCGGCATATCCTTGATAAATTCATGCGCATGCGCACGTTCAGCGGCTTTTACAACCATTTCAAGTGACGCATCGGAACAACCGTAATTAATATTGTTCAGTATCGTATCATTAAATAGAAATACATCCTGCGTCACCATACCCATCTGATGCCTTAAGGATTTGATTGTAATATCACGAATATTAAAACCGTTTATCATGATACGCCCACTTGTAACGTCATAAAATCTAGGCAGAAGATTAACCAGTGTTGTTTTACCGGCACCGGAACTGCCAACAAAAGCTATTTTCTCCCCGCATTTCACTCGAAAGCTGACATCTTTCAGCACCATCTCGCTGCCGTATGAGAAACTGACATTTTCCACCAGAACACTTTCAACAGCTTCGTTAAATTCTTTTGCTTCAGGATTATCCTGAATTTCACTTTGCGTATCAAGCAACTCGAAAATGCGGTCAGCTGCGGCAGAGCTTTGCTGAATAGTCATATACATTTTGCTCATTTTTCTAACAGGAGCATACATCATGAACAGCGCTGTCACAAAACCGAAAAAATCGCCAACTTCCATGCGAACGACCCGCACGTATATGAGAAGAAAGGTGGCACCAAGTGTCGCAAGAAACACAATAATCGGCTCTACAATTGCGCTTGCCTTTGCCACCCCCATCATTCTGCGGAAAAAAGCCCCCGTTTCACGGCAAAAACGGCCTATCTCATATTTCTCCATGCCGAACAATTGAACAATTCTTATTCCTGAAACTGTTTCCTGCAGAATAGAAACAACATCCGCAATGGTTTCCTGCGCCTTACGGGAATGGCGGCGCACTTTCCTGCCAAACATGGCGATCGGCAAAACACATAACGGGAATAAAATCAAACTCACCGAGGCAAGGCGAAAATCTATGGTAAGCGCCATAATAATCATGCAAACCAGCGTCAATGGCTCCTTCGCCAAATCAGAAACAACGTTTGACACAGCGCTTTCCACCATCATGCTGTCATTTGTGGCGCGGGAAATAAGTTCCCCTGTTCTACTCTGCGAAAAATACGATACCGACAATCCGTGCAAATGGAAAAAAACATCATCTCGTATATCCATCACCACTCTGTGCCCCACCCATTTGATGCAATAAGTTGAAAGATAATCAGCCGCTCCGCGAATAAGACCTATTGCAGGAAAAACCACAATCGTAGTAATAAATATCATTGAAAGATTCGACTCCTGCCTGCTGAAGACCTGCTGCATTCCTCCCTTTATTGCCCAAACAAAAGCACCGTTGGCCGCCACATATAACAAACCTAATATAATCCCGCATATCAGACGCCACTTATAAGGGTGAACATATTTCAACAATCTACGATACGTAAGGATCTCATTATGTTTACGTAAAGAATTATCAAAAGAAACATTATCCATTGCCCGCTCCGTTTATGGTGGTATTGACAAAAATAAAGCCCGTCAGGAATCAGGTATATTTCAACACTTCCTCTACAGTGGTATAACCATCAAGAATTTTACGCACACCATCTTCCCGAATTGTGACCATTCCCAATTCTACAGCTTTGTTTTTGATAACCAGTGTAGGTTGACGGTCATTAATCAAATCTCTTACAGCATCTGTTATATTCATATATTCATATATGCCTGTCCGGCCATGGTATCCGGTTTCGTTACAAAAAGCACAGCCTGAACCATAATAGAAATCCCGGTCCCCAACATCTGCCGGTGAAAGATTAAGCTTAGACAGAACATCAGCGTCAGGTTTATAAGCTACTTTGCATTGTTCGCACACCGTACGAACAAGACGTTGCCCCAGAACTGCCTCTAATGTTGAAGAAAGCAGATATGGCTCAACATTCATATCTATAAGCCTGGTCACCGCACCAGCCGCATCGTTTGTATGAAGAGTGCTGAAAACCAAATGGCCCGTAAGAGAAGCCTGTATCGCTATTTGAGCTGTTTCAAGATCACGGATTTCACCTATCATCATTATATCCGGATCCTGCCTCAAAAACGCTCTCAACACTTTTGGAAACGTATTGCCAACCGCTTCGTTTATTGGAACCTGCATAATACCTTCAATATCATATTCAACTGGCTGTTCAGCTGTCAGGATTTTAGTCTCAATATCATTGACCCGCTTTAAGCCGGAATACAAAGTGGTTGTCTTCCCGCAACCTGTAGGACCTGTAACAATAATTATTCCATGCGGTTTTAGAATATCTGATATAAACTTCTGGTAAACACTCTCTGACATGCCAAGATTTTCTATATCCAGCGAAACCACTGTTCTATCCAGTACTCTAAGCACCGTGCTTTCACCGAATTGCGTAGGCAGTGTTGACACGCGAAGATCTATCAATCGCCCGCCTATTGTAATTTGGATACGACCATCCTGCGGCAAACGCCGTTCGGCAATATTCAACCCTGCCATGACCTTAATACGCGATATGACCGGCAGGGCAAGCCGCAAAGGCGGCGGATTCATCTCGTAAAGAGCACCATCCACTCTGTAACGGATTTTAAATTCCTTTTCAAACGGTTCAAAATGTATATCAGAAGCCCTGTCGTTAACCGCCTGATAAAGCACGAGATTCACAAACCTGACAACCGGGGTTGACCCGGCCATCTGCTCAAGTCCTTTATCATCAGTTTCTCCGGTAGTAGCAAGCACATCACCAGCTTCCTGCATTTCCTGCTCAAATGTCGAAAGCATTTCATTAACAGTGGCGCTATCATCACCATAGTATTGTTTTATATAAGTCCCAATATCACTTTCCCTCGTAAACACAAATGAAACATCACGGGTCAGAACAAACATCAGCTCATCCATAACCTGTGGATCAATCATGTCACAAACCGCCAGCACAACTGAATTTGCCTCTTTTTCAACAGGAATAACATTGTACATTCTGGCAACACTAGCCGGAATGCTATGCAGAACATCCGGTGGAATATCCGTAGCAGGAAGATTTATTACTTTCGTCCCAATGTAATTGGCCATAATTTCCAGCAACTGATCTTCCGACATTAACTCCATGTCGATGATGATTTTCCTGAAAGCCTTTCCCGTTCTTTCATGTTCTTCCACCAATTCTGCAACCTGATCAGAACCGAGAATGCCCTGATCCACAAGGAGTTGTATTATAGTATCTTTATATTCCATTTCAGCCATGAACCAAACCCCTATTTCTTTTTACGCGACGCGGCTTGTTCTTCCAGTTTTTGCGTAACAGTTTCAGGATCCTGCGACTTGGTAATCAAATCTTCGTATTGTATCATCCCTGCCTCATAAAGAGCCATAAGATGCGCATCAAGCGTAACCATGCCATACTTTGACCCGGTTTGAATGTCTGATGTTATACGATAAGTTTTATTATCACGAATCAATGCCTGAATCGCCGGAGTTGAAATCATTATCTCAAACGCGGCAACACGTCCCGGTGTATTCGCTTTTACAAGAAGCAACTGCGATACAACCGCCACAATACCTACAGACAATTGAGTTCTTATTTGATCTTGCTGACCCTGCGGAAACGCGTCAACAATACGATCTACTGTTCTGGCCGCACCGGTAGTATGCAAAGTGGCAAACACAAGATGCCCCGTTTCAGCAGCGGTAATGGCAGCTTCCATGGTTTCCAAATCGCGCATTTCGCCCACCAGAATAACATCAGGATCCTGACGCAACGCCCTCTTAAGCGCCTCTTTAAATGTAGGCACGTCAACGCCTATTTCACGCTGAGTAACAACACTCTTCTTGTGCGTGTGAAAATACTCAATAGGATCCTCAACCGTAATTATATGACAGTCACGCTCCTCATTAATAACATTAACCATACTCGCCAAAGTCGTTGACTTGCCGCTACCCGTCGGCCCTGTAACAAGAATTAATCCTCTAGGCCTGAACAAAAGCTCTTTGACCTGCACAGGAAGACCTATTTCCTCCAACCCGAAAAATTTTGACGGAATTAAACGCAAAACCAAGCCTATATTTCCTTTTGATTTCAACACGCTCACCCTGAAACGAGCCGCTTCTCCAAAACCAAAACCAAAGTCCGTACCACCTTGTTCACGAACCTTCTGCTGATGATCAGGAGATGTTATGCTCTTCATAAGCCGTTCTGTATCATCCGGAACAAGAGGCGCAGTTTCAAGAGAATGCAGGCCACCGTGAATACGCAGCACCGGCGGAGAACCCACAGTCAAATGCAGATCTGAAGCGCCTTCATCAACCGCCAATTGGAGCAGTTCATTCATCTCTACTTCACCGGATTTCATTTCACTCATTATTCTTCATCTCCCATTGTTACTCTCATCACCTCTTCAAGAGTAGTTATCCCTGCCAGTACTTTTCTTAAACCATCCTCACGCAAAGTACGCATGCCGCTCTCCCGTGCGCGACGCCTCAAATCTGACGATGTGGCCTTTGCAAATATCATCTTCTGTATATCTTCCGAAACAATAAATAATTCAAAAATACCTTTTCTTGACAGAAAACCGGTCAGTCGGCACTTTGCACATCCTCTGCCTTTATATAACATCACTTCTGAAGCTCGTTCAGGCGGGATCTTAAGCGTATTCAGTTCTGTTACATCAGGACGATACTCCTCGCGGCAATTATCACAAATACATCGAACAAGACGTTGCGCTATGGCCGCCCTCAAAGAAGAAGCCACAAGAAACGGCTTTATGCCTATATCCAGCAGACGCGTCACAGCTCCCGGAGCATCATTAGTATGAAGCGTACTAAACACAAGATGCCCGGTTAACGCCGCCTCTGTGGCAATTTGCGCTGTCTCAGCATCACGAATTTCTCCTATCATCACAACATTGGGCGACTGACGCAAAATGGACCTCAACGCGGCTTCAAATGTCAATCCAATATCAGCACGCACCTGAACCTGATTGACTCCGGACATCTGATACTCCACCGGGTTCTCCACAGTAATAATCTTTCGATCCGACTTGTTTATCGCGCCCAGACAAGCATACAACGTAGTTGATTTACCGGAACCAGTAGGACCCGTAACAAGAAGGATCCCATCCGGCAAAGATATTAAATTCTCAAACGCCTGCTGATCATCCGCAAAAAATCCCAGTTTAGGCAGACCTAGCGCCAAATTCTGGCTGTCAAGAATACGCATCACTATGGATTCACCATGATTCGTCGGAACCGTAGAAACACGCAAATCAAGGTCTCTGCCTTGAACATTCACCTGTATCCTTCCGTCCTGCGGAATGCGTTTTTCGGAAATTTTCATGCCTGCCATGATTTTAACACGGCTTACAATTGCCGACTGCAAACGCTTCGGAGGGCCATCTACTTCCCGCAATACACCATCAATACGGTATCGGATACGAAATACTCTTTCCATTGGCTCCATATGAATATCTGAAGCACGACTCCGATATGCCTCCAGAATCAACAAACTAACAAGCCGTATAATGGGCGCATCAGAATCACCTGAACCATCTTCAACAATCTCCTCCATACCGCTCATCGCCACTGTTCCATCAGCAAGCTGATCCAGCATGGACTCCATGGTTACTTCAGTGGAATAGTATTTATTTATCGCTATATCAATTTCCGCCCGCGAGGCAACAACACCTTCAATATTGCACTTAAGCATATATCTCAATCTGTCCAGCGCATGAAAATCCAGAGGATCGCTTAATGCAACCGTAAGGGTGTCCTCAACTTTATAAAGCGGAACTATTTTGTACTGCCTAGCCGTGTCAACAGGAACCATGTCTCTTATCTCAGGAGAAATACTTATGTCTTTCAGGCTGACAATTTCCATCCCAAGTTGCCGGGCCAATATGGCAAGAACATCCGATTCAAGAAGAATGCCTTTGTCAATGAGGGCGTCAACAACACTTTGCCCTTCTTTTAAAAGAGAATCCCGCACTTCGTCAACGTGTTCTTTCTTGACCGCACCATTCTCCAAAAGAATCTCTAAAAGATAATCATCATTAGAGGTCAATCAAAATCCCTCCATTCCGGCTCAACAACAAAAACAACTTCGCCACAAGGCCACAATAATGCATTTGTTTGAAAAATTTATCAAGTTGTTTCATGATTATCAATATCGGAAAGACCTATTCCACCTTCATTTTTTTCTCAAGAAGTTCGGCAACCAGCTGCGGATTAGCCTTGCCTTTACTTAATCGCATAACCTGCCCAATAAGAAATTTTGCCGCCGCTGTCTTGCCCTTGCGATAATCCTGAACAGACTTGTCATTATCCGCAATAACCTGCCCAACAAGCCCGTCCAAGGTCTCAATATCACTTATCTGTCCTAACCCTTTCTCGCTGACGATTTTAACAGGGTCCCCCCCGTTCCGGAATAATACCTCAAATATCTCCTTGGCGGTATTACTATTCACCACCTTGCTATCCGCAAGCTTTACAAGATCTGCCAAAGCCTGCGGAGTTATAAGGACATCAGCGATCCTCAACCCGTTTTCCGAAAGCATTCTCATCATTTCAGTCATAACCCAATTGGAAACAGATTTAGGATTAGACGAGAGTTTCGCGGCCAACTCGAAATAATCCGCAACCGCCTTGTCCATAGTTAAAACTTCCGCGTCATAAGCTGGAATATTATATTGAGCTTCAAACCGGCGGCGTAATTTGCGCGGTAATTCAGGCAACCGGCTTTTCCATTCAGCAACCGTTTCTGGATCCAAAACAACCGGCATAAGATCTGGCTCCGTAAAATACCTGTAATCATGAGCCTCTTCTTTGGACCGCATGGATATGGTTACTTCAGCATCTGCATCCCAGCGCCTTGTCTCCATTTGAATTTCACCACCTGACTCAAGAATATCCATTTGGCGTGCTATTTCATATTTAAGAGCGTTAAACACACCTTTAAAAGTATTAAGGTTTTTCAATTCCGTCTTTGTTCCCAGCTCTTTCTGCCCTTCCGGCCTTACACTGCAATTAACATCACATCTGATGTTACCTTCTTCCAGATTGCAGTCACTGACACCGACATATTGAAGAATAAGCTTCAATTCCTGAAGATAAGCATACGCCTCTTCCGCAGACGCCATTGCCGGATCGGTAACAATTTCCATAAGCGGAACCCCGGCCCTGTTGAAATCCACACCACTGCAATTGCTGAAATCCATATTCTTGCCGACATCCTCCTCCAAATGAATCCTGGTAATGCCTACCTGCTTCTCCCCGCCTTCAACATCTATGGCAACCGAACCGCCCTCGCATAACGGCTTGTCATATTGTGATATTTGATAATTTTTCGGCATGTCGGGATAAAAATAACTCTTCCTGTCAAACTTGCTGTAACTGGGAATACGCGCCCCTATCATTAAACCCGTCAACACCGTAAGGCTAATCGCCTCCTTGTTCATGACCGGCAAAACCCCCGGGTATCCAAGGCAAACCGGGCAAACCTGCGTGTTGGGGTCTGCGCCATACCGGGTATTGCACCCGCAAAACATCTTTGACTTAGTTCGAAGCTGAACGTGTGTCTCAAGCCCTATTGTCACAAGATATTTAGTCATGTCAAACCCCTGTTATTTTACGCTTTGCTCATAACTATAAGCTACACGCAAAATGTTCTCCTCCTTGAATGCCGGACCAAGAATCTGCAAGCCGACAGGTAAATTATCAGCTGTAAAGCCGCAGGGCACCGAAATCCCGCATATTCCGGCCAAATTGGCCGTCGCCGTGAAAACATCGCCAAGATACATGCGCAAAGGATCCGAAACCTTTTCGCCTATGCGAAACGCCGCCGAAGGCGCAGTAGGCGTCAGAATGGCAGAACACTTACTGAATGCCTCCTCAAAATCTTTTCTTATCAGAGTCCGGGTTTTCTGACCATACTGATAGTAAGCATCATAATAACCGCCACTTAATACATAAGTGCCAAGAATAATGCGCCTCTTCACTTCCGGCCCAAAACCCTGTTCTCTCGTCTTGCCGTACATATCCAAAACATCTTCAGCATCACGATTCCTGAAACCATAGCGCACACCATCAAACCGGGCCAGATTCGCCGAAGCTTCCGCAGCCGCGATAATATAATATGTCGCAATGGCATATTCAGTATGCGGCAAACTCACGTCAATGATATCGGCCCCCAATTCCCTGCACCGGTCCACTGCTTTCAAAACCGCATTCCGCACATCTTCATCCATGCCATCCACAAAATACTCACGCGGCAACCCAAGCTTCATACCTTTCAAACCACCTGCTAACATTTGCGTATAATCAGGAACAGGCAAATTCACAGATGTTGAATCTTTCTCATCATGACCCGCCATGACTCCAAGTATCAAAGCCGCATCATAAACATCACGGGTCAAAGGACCAACCTGATCAAGAGAAGATGCAAAAGCAACCAATCCATACCTTGAAACCCGGCCATATGACGGCTTTAAACCAACACACCCGCAAAATGATGCCGGCTGACGCACAGAACCACCTGTATCACTTCCTAACGCAATAAGCGCTTCACCACCGGCAACTGCCGCCGCCGAACCGCCACTGGAACCACCGGGAACATAATCCGTATTACATGGATTTCTAGTAATGCCAAAAGCCGAATTTTCTGTTGAGCAGCCCATGGCAAATTCATCCATGTTGGTTCGCCCAAGAAAAACCGCCCCCTCCTTACGGAGCAATGCTATAACCGTGGCATCATATGGCGCAACATAACCCTCCAGTATACGTGATGCGCATGTACACGGCTGACCACGTACATTCAAGATGTCCTTTACGGCAACCGGCACCCCAAGAAGCTTCCCCTTCTCTCCTCGTGCCCGCGCCGCATCAGCCTGCCTGGCTTGTTTCAGCGCGTACTCCTCATCCATGGATATATACGCATTCAGCTTCTTGTCGCACTCACGAATCACACCTGCCAGTTCAGTAACAAGTTCCGCTGAACTTCTTTCTCCTCGATCCATGAGGCCCACGGCTTCACGCACCGTCAGTTTTTCAACCATCTTCATGTGAACAATTTTCTCCTAACCGCAACACCCGCAATTCATTCCACAATACGCGGCACTTTGAATTGACCTGATATCTCCTCCGGAGCATTCGCAATCACGGTATCACGATCAAGTCCCGGAAACACCTCGTCTTCCCGGAACACATTATTAATCTGCTGCGAATGCGACGCCGGCTCAACCTTCTCCAAATCAAGCCGGTCTATCTTCCTGACATATTCCACAATCTGCTCAAGCTGCTTCTGGAATGTTTTTTGCTCGTCTTCGCTCAAGTACAGACGGGCCAAACGTGCCACATAAGCCACGTCTATACCATGAACAGAACTCTTTTTTTGCTCTGACATACCCCTCCATCAGATAGGAAAACCCAATCGCGATACACGACAATAGGCCGAAAACAAAGAATAAACAAGAATTGTTTGTCGAAAGCCATCTTTTTTGTATAATATTGCACCAATAACGTAATCATTGCTCCATAAACTATAAAACAACCGGAAGGATGTAAGAAATGAAAAACACAACTGTCTGCCTGCCACTGCTCCTTATTGCTTTAATGTTCACCGGATGCGCCGCCTTCCGGCAGTCTGTCGAAGACGTGGATCCTGCAAACGCGCCGACTCGTGACGCCAAGTACGATCAGGAAGACCTGCTCAATCTCGCCAGTATGGCATCAGATAAAATCATTGCCGGTTCGTTCATGACCAAACAGAAAGACACCCCCGTTATTGTTGTTATGGGAATTGAAAACCGCACCAGCTCTCACCTTGATATGACAACACTGGCCAATACCATCAGCACGAAACTGTTCGATTCAAAAAAAGTTAGAATTATTGACCCATCCATACGTGATTCCCTGCTGGCAGAACAAGGCTACCAGTTAAACAACTGCCCTTCATCGGAAAGAGTAAAAGCAGGCAAACAGCTGGGCGCACAGTACATGCTCACCGGCGCTTTCGGGGAAATACAGAAAAAAACAGGACGGCAAGTACGCGTGTCTAAAAAACAGGACGTGTACTATCAGCTGACAGTCAAAATCATCGATCTACAAACAAGCGAAGTAGTATTATCCGAACAGATGTCTCGCATGAGAACTGTCAGCAAACCATTGATCGGATGGTAAAACGGTCATGGAGAAGAATCCTTTTCCTCTCTGCAAATTGCGGCTTGTTGTTTACGCTCTCTGCTGTCTCTCTATAACAGCAGGGTGCGCCACAACATCAAAACTGGAAAAGGCTCGATCTAATTTCTATTTGGAGCACCCCGAACGATCCGCCGCCAATCTCGCAAAAACACCACATGAAGATACTGATAAAGTCCTGTTTTTCATGGAACGCGGCATGATTAATCAATACATAAGCAATTATAAAGAATCGACTGTTGACTGGGAAAAAGCGTCAGATCTTCTTGGCGAACTGGATTATTACAGCCTGGGCAGAGGAACGGCCAGCTTTCTGGTAAACGACAGGCTTATCCCGTTTCGCGGGGCCCCATATGAACAAACCCTGCTGCACTCATTCTCAGCTAAAAGCTTCTTTGCGCTCGGACAATGGAACGAAGCCGCAGTTGAAGCGCGGAATATTATAGCCTTGTTTGAGGATGAATATGTAAACAAATTTCCCCTAGACCCATACAGCCGTTATGTTGCAGGCTTCTGCATGGAAATGATGAACGATCACGAAGCCGCATCTTATGAATACAAAGCCGCTTCAGACATGCTTTCTAACGATTTTAAAATCGATCCACTGACCGGCAGAATAACTGAAACAAATAATCCCACGGAGAAAAAAAACGATGACAAGCCTTCATCAGAACTGGTCTGTTTTATATCAATAGGCCGTGCGCCAAGCGGACACGCCATCGCATCCAGAACAAATTATCGCTGGGGCTCAGCCCCTTACGCCGAAATCTACTGCAATGGCAAATACGCCGGAAGAAGCTACACATTTGCCAATACAGAAAAACTTATGAGAGCAACGCTCCAAAAAAAAGCTCTTATGCTGGCAGCCAAAAATACAACACGTATTATAATAAAGGACGCCGTGGCCGATGCCATTTCAAACAAGGATGAATTACTGGGAGAAATTATGAGATTCATCCTTTTTTCATATGAAGCCCAAGATACACGCAGATGGGAAACACTGCCGCTATTTCTTCAAATAGCAAGGGTGCCCTGTCCGAACAATTTACAATCTTATGAAATAATTCTAAAACGGCAAGACGGTGTCATTATCTCCCGAAGAACTGTCCGCAAACCCATATCTCATCACGGCTCAACTGCAGTGTCATTCTGGCGTGAATTATAAGAAGAAAAAACGCCATAAAGTCCACAAAAACACAATCAAAACA
This sequence comes from Lentisphaerota bacterium, assembly GCA_041306605.1. Taxonomy (GTDB): domain Bacteria; phylum Verrucomicrobiota; class Kiritimatiellia; order UBA8416; family JAQBFJ01; genus JBFZFB01. Next base: position 18,775 of record JBFZFB010000026.1, read on the forward strand.
ATAACAACCAGAAATATGGCTTTGTTACGCTGAATCTGCCTCTCGTGCCGCAAGGAATTGGGGGAATGAAAAGAAGAAGATAAATATTCGACAAGCCGCTCATCCCTAACATTTACAAATGATTCCCCGATCCCCTGATCCTCCAGTTTTCCCGAATTGGAATTTTCCGTCCATGATGAAACGCTATCTAAAGCATCCGTAAAGACTGAATCCTCATTGGCATAAGACTTCTTTTCAGTTGCCCTGACACCATTTTTACCCGCTAATCTGATTCCCGGCTTGGACAAAGACTTTATATTACTACGCAAATCCAAGAGTTCTTTATCAACTCTCTTCATGCGATTACTCAAGACATGGCTTTTATTGCGAGAAAATGGACTCATGTTGAAAGGCTCGACAGGGCTACCAAACAAGCCCCGATGTCATGACTAAATATACAAGAAATAATATTACAATAACTACAATGAGAGGAAGAGTGATACCCATCCCCATCTTGACCCAGAAAGCCAAGTTCTTCTCAGCATCTCCTCTGCCGCGGGGCAATTCTTTTAAGACGGCGGAGCCATCCTCACCATCACCTTTGTTCCAGCTCAACGCGTCTATTTTCGCCAATCCCTTAACGTACAATTTCTTGGCATCTTCGACCAGCACCAATGCCCCGTTTAATTCAATCTGAAAATTATCATCCGACCAATTGTCTTCACTGATTCTTTTCAGCTCAACAAGCGCGTCTTCAAAACGTCCCCGCATAATCCCCAAAAGCTCTATCATCTGGTTCGCCCGCTCGGCCTCCTTATCAATCAAAATTATACTTCGCTCGAGCTTTTCCATGATATCCCGCTTGCCCTTTTCGTACTCATCCTGTTTGCGGGCTAGTTCTTCAAGATCCGTCTTTTCCTTTTCAAGCAATTCCTGCCTTCTGCGCAATAACTCTATTTCAGAAACAGCACCGGCCACCTGGGTCGTCAACTCTTCCTTCTGCCTCACCATACGGCTTGAACCCGAAGTTAACCCTATCTTTACAGGGGTAATTTTCTTTTCTTCATTATTCGAATTCGGCTTAAGCCTGTTTGCACCCGTCAAATCATCATCAAAAAAATCAGTAGACATGTTATATCCTCCACGTCTTATTTTACCAAATAAGTACTTTTATATAACCAGTATTTTACACAACTCTTCATTCAATCAAAACAAATTAATCGGGATTTTAAAAGCTCACGGAATAACAAGTATTTGCCCGACCTCCAATTTATTGGGATTCCTTAACAAGGCCTTATTAGCGGAAATAATTTTTTCATGCTTGGTCGTATCACCATACATTTCCATAGCAATACTTGACAACGTATCACCCCGCTTAACCCGGTAAGTCCGCATCTTGATTTCCCTTGCGACATTACCAGACCTGTTGCCAGCCACAACTTTGCCGGGTCTGTCTTCAACAACCTTAACGGGCTTATCCTCTACTTCAACTCTGCTCTGCTTTAAGTTTTCATAAGCACTTATAGCTTTCGCCTGAGCTTCAATTACCAAAGCATTTGAAGCTATAACCGACTTCATCTCGTTCAGCTCTGTTTTCAAAGAAGCACTCTCCGTCGCCAGATCAGCCATATCATTCGCAGGACGCGACTCATGAGGAAAGACAGTTGCCGCAAATGACTGGCTCGCCATCCGGATTCTGCTTTCTATCATTTTTTTCTTTTCAGTTTCCGGCCGCAATTCAAGATAACGACGATAATGATAAATTGCTCCTATATAATCTTTTTCTTTTGAATAATCATGCAGAAGGATTGCCAGATCCAAATGTGCTCTAGCCGTCATAGGACTGCGGTTTAACACTTCATTATATATCTGAATCGCTCCGTTAACATCCCCCTCTCTTTCTTTCGCCTGGGCTTTTTGCATTAAGGAATCAGACCTTTCCAAGGCATCAAGAGTTGCCGTACTCTTCCCGCATCCGATAAGAAACACCGTGCACATGATCCAGCACCAAAAAAGAAAAATAATTTTTTGAAATAATTTCATAATAGAAAACTCTTCGATTACCCGTGATAATCGCAGGAAAGACGGAGACAGTCAAGATGCCAACATTGTGTAACACGCAAAGACGCCTCATACATCAGCGCAAAACTTTATATTCCGCCCTTACTTTGTCAAGGATGTCACAACACCAGGTTTTGACCTGCTCAACATGCTTTTCCCAGCCTTTTACGCCCCAAATAACTACTAAAACACGTCTTGTACCAGCATGTGTCTTTGTACGCTGAGAGTCCTTAACCGGACTGCCGCATGGCCCTGCCGCGTCATGCAAACATAATAAATCACCTGTATCTAATTCCTGCCCGGATGGGTTGAAAATATATTTACTTCCTTCCGGCGCTATAGCTATCCGTAAAGGCAGCTGAAGTATGTCCATATCTAATACGCTTACAGGCAACCCGCTGTGCAAAGAAATAACATTGCCGATATCCGCCGGAAGATTAACGGAAAAAAGCCGTCCTTCAACAGCCGCCTGAACAAGATATTCAGGTGAAGGCTTATTGCGACCGGTCGGTTTGAAACATCCATGTCTCAGCATAACACGAACCACAGATTTTAATTCTTCGGGCAGACAGACAGGTGCATCAGAGCCTGAATTCAACATGCGCGTCAGCCAACCGGGTGACGGCATTTTTCCCACCACATCAGAAAATTCTGCCATTAACACCACAGGCACCAGCATAGGATGCAGGTCTATAGCTATCATGCTTTATATCTTGCTAATTTTAATCTTTTAATACTGTCTGCCAACAACAATGTGTCTTATGCCGGAACACATTCCAAAATCATATAGATGCCATGCATCAATTATAGTTATAGGTTTAAGCATGCTACCAAGAAAGTCTTCTGCGGCCAACTTCTTAAATTCATTCCATGCAGTTCCAATAATGCAGACTGATGTCCCTTTGATGCACTCTTGAGCCGATTTGCTGTAATGGATCCCATCCTTGATATCCTTCAACTGAGACTGCGCTTCCTGCATGCCTGCCGGATCATAGAGATTTAACCTTACACCCCGCTTCGATAGCGAACGAATGATATCAATCAACGCCGACTCTTCCACAACCGGTGTGTCTGGCTTATAAGTCAATCCCAAGATGGAAACCGGCCGGTCTCCAATGGAGCTTTCCGTGACTATGCGCGTGACAATATCGGGTAAACGTTCCTTTTTTTGATAAACATTAATTTTTTCGGATGATTCAGCCAGCATGGCTTTTACACCGAATCTGGCTGCCGACATAGCGAAAGCCCTGTTATCCCTGGGAAAACAAGGCCCCCCGTAACTCAAGCCCGGCTTGAGGTATTTCCGGCCTATTCTTTTATCATCTCCTATCGCCGCCACAACCTTGTCAGCATCACCGCCGGGCATACGCTCACAAAGTTCCGCCAGAGTATTGGCAAAAGATATTTTCATGGTGCAATAACAGTTAAGCGCTATTTTCGATAGCTCTGCATTGTGAAAATTCATCCGGTGAACAGGCGGAGCCTTATCACATAGTCGGGAATGTATACTTTCCAGCAGCGCCCCGCTACGGGGGTCCGACTCTCCTATCAGCACCATATCCGGATTTAGGAAGTCATGCACAACAGAGCCTAAAGCAATAAAATCCGGATTATAACACAGTCCGAATTCATCTGGACATTTCCGGCCTGATTTCTCCTCCAGCAATCGCTGTATTTTCTCCATATCGCCCGGCAAAACTGTACTGGTAATAACGATTTGATGGTATGCCTTTTTCTCACGCAAAACATTACCAATCCCGGCCACTACCGCCTTTACATATTCTATACTAAACGATCCATCAGGCAAACTTGGCGTGGGAACTATGATAAAGCTTATATCCGTCCGATTAATCGCGTATCCTATGTCCGTAGTTGCTTCTATCCTGTCTTTATTAAGCTTTATCATGTCATCAACATGCGGTTCATATATAGGCGAATCACCGTTATTAACTTTGCTTACGACTTCTTGATTCACATCAATACCAATAACATTCCACCCCTTATGCGCGAAACATGCCAGCATCGTACATCCAAGTTTTCCCAATCCGAACACGGATATTTTTTCATCATGACTTGTCATTCACACCCCCATTCTCGCTCATTTCAAGAGACAGGCCTTGTTGCATCACCGGAATACTTTGCCTTTTCTGCCCGGTCTTTGATCCTGTCATATCGCCAGCTTAAAATTCTGGCTACAATAATTTCAATGTCCTGCCTGAATATCTTTCTAAATATTTTCCGGCTATACATCATAAGCGGATAATTTATCATATGATTGATGCGAAAGACCAGCCAATACTCAAGTTTTTCCTTTAACCAGAGGCACATTACCGACAAAATCGGTACTTTCCGTTTTTTATGGGCTTCCAGCACGCTCAACAGGTTTTGCATGGGAATATTGAAACAATATTCATCAACACGTGATTTCTGCAGTTGCCGTTCTTTGTCATATGCATCCGGGTTCTTTTCAAAATACTCAATGCGATCCATCAACTCGTCAAACGTGGAAACAATTGTACCGGGCGTCAGCAGATCCCGGTATAAAATATCCCTCTGAGGTGACAAAACCAGACATCCCGCCGATATACCCTCCACAAGAGACTGCCCGCGATAACGAACCGTTCTCCGATTCGGAAGGACAACAAGATATTTAGAACGGCACAGATTGCGCATGATCATTTCTATTTCGGAATACCCGCCCCTTACAGGACCGAATTTTGACAGCGCTTGAACATCCTCTTCGCCCCTCTGCCTATAGCTCCTGGATTCTATGTATATTCCTGATTTAGGCTCATCCTCATCAGGGTACAACTTTTTTATTGCCTCACCATTCTGCAGAAACTGCGGAAAGTGAATGGACATCCTGGGCCACTCCGTGTATCTAGCCAGACGTTCAGCAGGAATTCGCTCCATAACAAGCATCTGATCTATAAACACGTTGTACCCGAACATGGGGCCAAATGTTTCCGCGTATTTAAAACTGAGACATGGTTCCTGTAGGTAGTAGCACCACAACGTGTTTGGATAACGCTTAACAATCCGGGAAGGAACAGTAATATCAATACAAATTACAATATCATAAACAGACCAGTCAAATTTATAGGGATCCACCGCTCTTGCTGAATACTGCCGATCCAAATCATGTATTTTAGCTATCTCGCCCCTGAAAATATCCACATCGTTAAAGTAAAGCCATTCTTTCCAAATAAGACACTCTTTTGATTTCGAGCTTTTCACTATGATAAAGTCTGCTTCATACTCACTAAAAAGAGAAATCGGGCCAGACCGGCGTAAAGACGATTGGATCAATGTCCTAGTGTCCACGCTTTCCAACGGCAAGGTGTATGACTCAACACATGTTGAGTGTTTTATATAAGCTATTCTAGGTTTCATTACAAACTAAGGAAACAAGCCCCTGAAGCCTGTTTTCCAGCCTTCTATTAAAATACTGCCATCAATCGCGTAAAATCACCTATATCAAAGACGGAAAGCCTACCGACATGACTGCGTAGAATCAAGAGCATTTTGGCATTACTGATGATACAAAAAACAATACACCACCTTCTATATCTCCGCTATAACCCGATACAACATCATATTTCACAAAAAAAGAAATCTTTGTATATAACACCATAATATCGTATATACATGAACAGCATTATCCATATTAACAAGCAAATCCGTGTTAAAGAAACGGGGAATTATATGGGACACAAAAAGCAGAGAAAAAAAACAATCCCTGAAGAACAAATGGTGACAACCCCTGCAAAACAGTTGTCCCCTTCCAAATTCTGCTTCAGGGCATTTCTGATCCTGACATTACTGGCTCTTTGCTACCTTTTTTTCCCCGCATTAAATGACGGCAGTCAAACACTATGGTTTTCTGACGGCAATATGCTACAACAAGAAAGCACTGTCAGCGGAATTCGTTCTTTCGGCACCGCATCATGGAGCCAGATGTTCTTTCTTGGCAATGGAAACCCGATGGGCGCGGTTTTCTACCCCAACTGGCCATTATTGGCAATATTTCCTCTCGGTGTTTCTTTATGGCTTAATATTTTTCTACACATTTTTTTAGCCGCGATTGGAGGATGGTTTTGCGCAAAATCATTGGGCATTGGCCCACGTGGTGCCGCATTTTCAGGAATTGCTTTCGGCCTAACTTCTCACTTCATCACACTTATGGGAGCTGGACATATAGGAAAACTTCAATGTATCCCTTGGATTCCGTGGACGTTCGGATTCTTCTGGCTGGCATGGACTACAGGGCGCATGCGTTATTTCCTGTTAACCGCTTTGTTCTACGCACCAATGTGGTTGTCCGGTGAACCGCAAATACCATATTATCTTGGACTATACATGTTTCTGATGTGCTTATATTATACAGCCCTTACAATAAAGACCAAACCACTATCATGCGTAAAAACAATATCTAACAATATAATTTTGAGCGTTTTATGTTTACTGACAACAATTCTACTTTCTTGGCAGGGAATATCAGGCTTCGCCAACCTATCCACTGAAACAAAACACTCGGCATCAATTACTTCCGACACAGAAGCAGAAAACAGTCAGCAAAAAAATGAGGAAGATTATGATTTTTCAACTGGATGGTCTCTGCCACCTGAAGAAACAGCTATCTTCTTGACTTCCATGCGTCTTTTCGGAGTAAAATCCCCCCTCTACTGGGGCCGCATGGGAACAAAAGATTTTCACATGACACAGGTTGATCATTATATGGGTGTACTGGTAGTCCTATTTGCAATATTGGCCCTTTTTAAAATGCGATCCAATAAAATCACTCCTTTTGTTCTATTCATGCTTATTTCTTCTCTTCTGATTGCCTATGGATGCTTCACACCTATATACCGCCTTATATACAGTTTGCCGACAATGTCTGCGCAAAGAATACCTTCCCGCTGGATTGCGCTAACCGCTTTCTCTTTCTCTATGCTTGCTGGAATAGGCTTCGAACAATTCACACAATTATTGGAGGTACGCAATAAAGATAAATCAAAACGTTACGCGCTCCTGCCAATAATCACCGCTATTCTGTCTGCCGGAATGCTACTATCTTGGATCATATTGAATAACAGTTCCTCTTCACTGGCAACACAGATGTTCGGAGCCAACGGCCTCTTTCCGTCCGGCACTCTGCAAATAGCTCAAGAACGAACCGCATTGTTTGTTTCTGCATTTCTGAACACCGGATTACTTCTGCTTGCCTCAACAATAATTCTCGCGTGGGGCCTGTGGATTTCAGCAAAACACGGGTCATCTCCTGCATTCCCAAAATTAATCCGTGTGTGGATAATAATATGCCTGTCCCTTATCACTTTCGATTTGGCAAGAAACGACAAACTCTATATCGAGTTTTTCGACTGGCAGTCTTTTTACAACAAAGATGGCATAATAGACTTTTTACAGAAGGACACAGATAATTACCGTGTTCAAAATATTGCCGCACAACAGCACCCTTACTTAAATAAATTTGCGTGCTACACCGCACCGTGGCATCGAATCAAACTCACAGAAACCCCATCGTGGTCACGCATCTGGCCAGAGTATCAAAAACTGTTTGATACTCTTTCTTCGGAAAAAATGTCCTACCGGTTCCATCCCCGTTATTATGACATTTTCGGGGTAAAATATGTTTTCAGTGCTGTCGAATTGCCGGAATACATAAAAAGTTTCAGCAAATTAAGCTTACTCAAGGAAATATCTTTTGGAAACAATGTCCCGCCTCTGTTTCTTTATCAATATGATGGATTTGTCAACGACCCTATGTTTGTACCTTCAACGCAAGTGCTAACCAATGAAAACGACGTACTGCAACTTGTGACATCTCCTGATTTTGACCTTACCAAAACAGTTGTCGGAATGAATATCCCCGCCATATCCGGTAAAGCATCCGGCACTGCCAAACTGGAATCATTCGACAATCGTACAGTCAAAATATCAACACGATCAGACGGTCCCGGGTGGATCGTGTTTAAAATCCGATATGATGCCAATTGGAAGATTAATATTGACGGACGTCCCGCTGATATATTCAAGGTCAACTACTTACACTGTGGAATTCCGGTAGACGCAGGCCAGCACACAATAACCATGACCTACACAAAACCAAATTTTGCTTTTGTAATAACTTTTACCGGCTGGTGCATTGCCATGGTCATAGTGTGCCTGTACTACGTATTAAAGCTGAAAAAACATAACATTACTGCTGTATGACTATATACGACGCTATAGCTCAAAGATTTTTCAACGTCGGATTGCATTTTCTCATTCCGCTGGCAAGGTCAATAATACGATTGTTTCTTCTTCCCCTGAAATTATTGCCCATTAATTCCGAACAATTAGGGCCACCACGGAACTATATAGAAAAAACCGCCGATTGGATAAAGAAAACCAACTATCAGAATTCCAATTACATTGAAATTCATCAACCGGAATATTTCCGCAACCCTCCCCCTGTTTGCATAGACCAGACCGTACACTGGAAATTCAGGCAGGTTTATGATTACAACTATCCCTCAACATTCGTCGCTCAAATTCCGCATGGCAGAGCCGTTGGATGCAACACAACAATCATCGCCCCGGGCGATATTCTTCTGGGCGATATTTCAACACGCTTCGGAGTAGCCACTAAACACCATCCTGTGCTTTGCTTACTAAAATTGCCCAAATGCAAACATGTCAATGCGTCAGTCTGCGTATTGCTGAGTCAGGGACACGAAAACTATTACCACTGGATGTATGATATATTGCCGATGTTTGAATTGTTAAAATTAAGCGGTCTTTCAGCGGAACTATTTCTGGTTGACGCCATACAGCCGTTTCAGCTCGAATCACTGCAAATGCTAGGCATAAAGAAAGAACAGATTATACAATGCCGCAAAAACATGCATATTAAAGCAAGAACTATGATTATACCATTCATGAGAGGTCATTGCTCCAAATGGTCTTACGAATTCCTCCGGAGATCATTCCCGCCTGACGCTGCCAAGAATGCCAATAGCCATCGCCGGATATACATAACACGGGCAGGCAATAAAAGAAGACGCGTAATTAATGAATCTGATGTTGAAAACACACTCAAGGCGAGAGGATTCCATACAATATCATGCGATAATTTGTCTTTTCAGGAACAAATTTCCATTTTCTCCGGCGCTGAAGCTGTTATCGCCCCTCACGGCGCGGCATTGTCCAACCTTGTCTTTTGCAAACCCGGAACAAGAGTCTTTGAATTATTCTCACCACAATACGTGAATGTCTGTTACTGGGCAGTTTGCGCTCATGCGGAATTAAAATACCATTACCTTCTTGGTGAAGGACGCCAGCCCAAGGAATTCACGGATCCACATCTTCTCTTTTCAGATATTCTCGTGGACACGGGTAAGCTTTCCCGGCTTCTTGATATGGCAGAAATCAATTAATCTGCACATTACCATCTCCACCAAGAATAAAACAATCTGATTTTCAACCAGTTAAGATGATGTACAGCCACCGATATGGGATAATTCCCGAATTCTTTCCGGGCATAATTAAGCTCTGCCTTAAATAACGCTCCCGTGCGCGATCCGGTAATGGACTCTGGAATATACCTGAAACTGGACAACACTTCGGGAATGATCACCGGCACTCCCAACCGCCCCAGTTTTAACCACAATTCGTAATCAAACGCGATCCGGTTTGGACTCTCTGAATCAAGCGGCAAAACCTGCCGCAACGCTTTCCCGCAAAAAAACACACTCGGTTGCGCGAAAACATTTTCAGCCACAAGCAAAGGATAAGAATAATGCCTCATCAGGAAATGCTTATACATTGCATGCAAACGGCGAATCTCACGGCCACCCCCGTCTATCATACGATAATATCCGGCAACCCACAAACCATCAGGATGCAAATCAAATGCTTTCCGCACCAACTCAAAAGCGCCATCCTCATAAACATCATCCGCATTTATCCACGCCATAATGTCACCATCACATAGCGCGAAAGCTTTGTTAAGAGCGTCTGAAGGACATTTGTCTTTCTCACTGCGCCATGTTATCCGCGATTCATATTTCTTCAGAATGTCAATCGTTCCGTCTGTTGAACCGCCATCCATTATCACAAACTGAATATCTGCCATGACTTTTTGATTTAGAACACTTAAAATAGACTGTTCTATATATTTAGCGCAATTCAGCGAAGACATTGCCACAGATATCTTCATTCAGCAAACTCCTCATTTTGAAACTTTTCCGCCAACTTCAAGACATGCCAAAAAATGCAGATTCCTGTCAAAAAAACAGCTCAAAGGCCAAATATAAAGCCCTAGATTCTCTTTCCTGAAAGTCTCTTTAAGACCCAAATCACGAAAGGCACACTCCCATTGTTCAAAAGTCCAATAACGATAAGGCAATGTCACCCCATGCCGCGCGTTACCCATCCAGTCCATGAACTTAAGCGTCCGAAAAGCAAGAATCCCCCTAAGCTGATGATCTTTAATAATAACCGACCGGCGTGATACCCGGCAGGATTCCCGAATCAGCGCCACCGGATCATCAGCATGATGCAAAACATCCCATGAGCTATCCTCACATGGAATATTTCTCCCGTCAAACGGCAAAGCTTTTATCTGCGTTTCTGGACGAACCAAAACTTCCAGCCCTTGTATGCTGATATCCGGCCTCTGCCCGGCCAAAGATGCACCCAGCCTGCCATCTCCACAGCCAACATCAAGAACGCTCGATTTTTCCGGCAAAAGATTTGCCAGATGTCGCGCCAAAACATTAACCCGGCGTCCGTGAACATACCGATCATGAATCATTCCTATAGCACTCATTGATTATACACAAAAGAAGAGTTTTTGTTTAAGTAGTAACGGTCTCAATTCCAGACAAAAGTTCTTCCCTAGAACGTTCCGCATGCTGCCACTTGTTAATCTCAGCCATAATTATGCGGCCTACAGCAACAAATACACATAGAACACCTATATGCAACAGGAATCCGCATAACAAAAACGCGAATGAAAGAGAAAGTATGCCATAAACCATTGCTCCGGCAAATACCGCACAGGCAAGCAGCATACAAATAAATGCCGCCCATAGAAGAAGAGACGCTCTGAAAGTCTTTGCTATCCAGCGCTCTATTTCTCCAGTAGGCCAGCCCGGAAGAATCTGCTTGGAGAAAAGATGAAACGTCAATCCAACCGCCATACACAAAGTACCAATAAGCAAAGGAAGATAACCGCAAATTAGCGCTTGAAGAAAAAATCCTCCTCCGCATAGCCAGCCACACAACAGAGTTCCTAGCACCCCTAAACCAATCACAAAAACACCCAAGCCGCCAAATATTCTAAGAGGAGAATAAAACACCCCTGTTATTAAAATCACCTGCAAAAACCTCAATCCATCACGCAGGACATTCAACTTGCTCTTGCCCACGCGTTCTTCATACGGCATTTCTACTTCTGAAATTTTCAACCTTGGATCCATAACGCATTTAGCGCTCATGGCAGGGGTATACGATAATCCCTTTGGCAGCGGATACAAAAACGCCAACGCCCTTCGCTGTATGAGACGCATACCTGAAGCCGTATCACGCAATTTTACCTTGGAAATTGCAAACAAGAGCCACGCATAAAAAATATTGCCCAACCGCCGTATCAAAGGCATCTTGCTGCGCCCATGCAATCTGCAACCCAAAACCACGTCCGCGTTTTTTAACTCCATTTCCCGCCATAATTCAACAAAACAATCCGGCGAACATGTGCCATCAGCATCCATAAACGCCAGCACATCCCCCTTGGCCACCGCAAATCCGGTCTCAATTGCCCCGCCATATCCCCTGTTCCTGAAATATGTTACAATACGCACACCGGGAACCTCTTTCGCCATAGATAATGTAGCATCCGTACTGCCATCATTAACAAGAATTACCTCACCATCACTAATCACGCCGTCTTTCTTCAAACGACCCATGGCGTCAACCGCACGCCGAAGCGTTTCCTGTACAGCCGACTCTTCATTAAATGCCGGTATTATCAGAGAAAAAACATGCGGAACATGTGCTCTTTCAGCGCTCATTTTTAATTTCCTCCTTGGTTTTACAGAGGAAATAATTCGGCTCGGCCATCGACTTAAGATGCTTCTGAAACGCCTCGCTCAACCGGTCACGATCCATAGGTGAAACAAGACCTTTAACCACTTCAAGAGGAAAATACGGTCTGCCTTTTTTTAAGTATAGAACCAGGTCCCGATTAATCAAACCGCGATGGAAACAATTATTAAAATACACATTAACTCTCTCCTGCTTGAACTGCTCAAAGGGTCCCATCAGATAGAAAAAAGTAAAGTAATGAAGAGAGTTCATGTAAACCTGCATCAGCAATGACCAGCCGAGAATACATGTGACAATTCCTATCGCGCACCACTTCATCAGGCGCTTGAAAGAAACCATCATATCCATGACTTCCAAAAACGGCAGAGAACCTATCAGAAGAATAAACAGTAAATATCTCGGTCCGTAACACCACGCTCCCGACCAGCTGGAATATGAAGCCAATACAAATATTTTTACAACAAAAAGACAGATTATCAAACTCAAATCAACCGGAAATTTTTTCACGAACCGTTTCATGCCGAACAACGCAAAGATGAAAAGAGGATAATGAATAAACGCGTTTGTGTTCCCTCTTACAATAAAAAACCAGTGAAGCGGCACCAAGAGATTCCTGCCGAATTTGAAGCTTTCCTGGGGCCCACCATCTTCTGTAAGCATCTGCCTATATCCGGTTGCAAACATAGATTCAAATCTATAATGATTCAAAGCCAGCAATACGGCAACGATCACAAAAGCCGGTATTATCACATAAACAAGATACCAGAATCTGTATTCCCATAAATTACGAAAAACACCTTTAACAACATTACGCGTCCCAGTCCATCCCGGCACTGCTGTCGCCAAAATGCCAATAACAATAAACAGTATGGCAAAGAACAGCTTCATGGACATCAATACCCCTGCAAAGCACACTGCTATGATAATATGCTTCCATATGCTCCTGTCCCTAACAAGCCCCTGCCGGCTACCTCTGAGAAATTCAGCAAAGTGATAATAAAATCCGAGAAACGGCAATAACTGAAACACTTCTGTTGTTGGACTCCTTAAATAATGCCAGAGAAAAGTAGTGTAATAAGAAATCAGTATGAAAGCTATTCTGCGCCATACTTTAGCCGTGTAGACCGAAACAATCAGATATAAATATACCGTGGAAAGCAACGTGAAAATGACGTTATAAATATTTAGAAACAAAAGCTGGGATGAAGTGGAGCAGGAGATATCAAGTTTACCTGAATACAACTTTTCAGCCCACAACGGCACAATATAAACCAGTGTATATCCGATCCCGTATTTGGAATAAAGTTTCTGCTTGGCATCATTTTCGTAGAAATACTGCCCACGCCGCTCAAGAAATCCCGCCAATATCTTCTTATACGAATAATCTATACCCAGACTGCCAGTATTAACAAGGTTCGCGCATTCAGCGCGCGAAGTATAGTTATCTCCCGGATAGAAAAACCTCGGCATCGTTAATAAATGAAAAACACCCACAGCCAACAAAAGAAAGAGAAGCGGCAAGTGCCTTTTGATCGATTTTTGCTCTATTTTCTCTGTACCAAACCCGTTCATAACTCTGAAATCCTTATAACAATAAGAACGGCAGAATAACATTACCGCTGACAATGACCAAGAGAAAACAAAGTTGAATTTAAAGGAATAAACAGAAGGCAAAAAACAACATTATACTGCAAAATCAGAGTTATACGTTTTACCGCTTGCAAGACTATTTTTGATTTATACACATTTTCCTCTATACACGCAAACCTTGCCATAAAAAATTAACATTACATTCCCGCCAATCGGGCCTTTATATAAAAATAATGGACAAATTTAACATTGGTGCTATATTCTCTTAAAAATATGGCTAAATAATTTAACGATATGAACCCAGCAACTGCCAACATAGATGACGTCAGAGTCTTTTGGAACAAGCGACCATGCAACATTCGTCACTCCCGCGCCGAAGTAGGAACGCGTCAATATTTCGATGATGTAGAGAAACGCAAGTACTTTATCGAGCCACACATTCCTGTTTTTGCAGAATTTCAAAAATGGAAAAACAAAAAGGTTCTCGAAATAGGATGCGGCATCGGAACAGATGCCGTCAACTTCGTTCGTAGTGGTGCGGACTATACTGGACTTGAGGTGTCTGAACAAAGCCTCCACATCACACAGAAACGTTTTAACATCTTCGGACTAAAAGGCAACTTTTACCTTGGCAACGCAGAGCAACTCTCCTCTATTGTTCCAATTGAAAAGTATGACTTGGTTTATTCTTTCGGAGTTATTCATCACACCCCGAACCCACAAAACATCACAAATGAAGTCAAAAAATATATGGGACAAGAATCGGAATTCCGATTAATGCTATACGCAAAGAATTCATGGAAATCCATTATGATAAATGGCGGGCTCGACCAACCTGAAGCTCAATCAGGGTGCCCCATTGCACTAACTTTCACACAAGATGAGATTCGAGACTTGCTTAATGATTTTGAAATTTTGGATATACATCAAGATCACATTTTTCCATATATTATCGAGAAATACATTCAGTACGAGTATGAAATGCAACCGTGGTTTAAAGCAATGCCTCCCGAAATGTTTAAAACCATTGAGAAACATTTAGGATGGCATACACTCGTCAAATGTCGTCTCAAATAAAAATAACTAGAGCCTGTCCCACCGTCGGTAACACATTGAAGATCAGCGAGTTACTATGGAAGAAATTCGGGCATAAGGAGCCGATTTGGCTCCA
>JBFZFB010000027.1:0-22469 GCA_041306605.1 Lentisphaerota bacterium
TGACTAGGAGGTGACCACGTCATGAGACATGGCGAGGAAGTCCTCTACCCAGGCAAATAGCGCAGAGCCGAAGGGTTAGCGAAAGGGCAAGGGCGCCGTCGCGAGGCGGGGTCTGAAGGAATCCCAACGCAAAAGCACAGGACGATGAACAAGAACCGGATATGAGGTGTGGTGCAACTGAATACATACCGGGTAACAGCGCCAACTGGTTCAGCGATGTGTTTCTACCGAATCTCGGTGGTGTTAGATTGATATTAGTCGGTTCTTGAGTATTATGACCATCGGGTCGCTAAAAACCTGTTCAAAAATGTTGCCAGCGGTTTTAATCTTGTTGTCCGAGTCCTGAAATTATATTCTCACCTTGTGGCAAAAGAAGAGAAAGAGTTTTTTCCTGAAAATTGGATGAAAAAAGAGAACATAGTTATTGTGGGAGCGGGCAAGGGCGGGCGCGCTCTGCTTGCGGCTCTTCTGGAAATCAAAGAAACGAAGATAGAATGTGTTATTGATACCAATCCCAAGGCGCCGGGTATCGTTCTGGCTAAAGAACATGGATTGGAATGCCATACCGACGGATCAATAGAAATGCTTCGCGACAACGCTAAGATTGATCTGATACTGGAAGTGACGGGCAGATCAGACGTCTTTGACGCCATTCAGGCTATTAAATCGCCGCAAACAAGTCTGATAGGTGCTAAGGGGAACCGTACCGTATTTTCCCTGCTTGAGGCGCAGAATAAAGCCCGGCATGAATTGGAAGCGTACAAAGAGAATCTGGAGAAAATTATAGCGGACCGTACAAAAGAAATTGAGAAGATCAACAAGAACCTGCGCGCCAGCATAGCGGAACATGAGATTCTCAATGAGCGTCTCCAGCAGGTGAATAATGAAAAAACAAAATACCTTTTAAGATCAACACACCAGTTGAAAGCGCCTTTCGCCGCCATTCAAAGCTATATGGATGTTATTGTCGGCGGTTTCACCGGCGAGGTGCCGGAGAAAACCATTCAGGTTGCCCGGAAGGTACAGGACCGTTGCGAGCTTCTCTCTCATTCAATCAAGCAGATGCTTGAAATGGCCAATTTAAGGTCTTGTATCTCTGATAATCTGCGCAAAGAACAATGCTGTCTCGGGAAACTTGTGGAAACGATCGTTAATGAATCACACCGTGATATGGCAACTCAAAATGGGATAGAAATTAACTTTAAAGCCGAAGGATTGCCGCTTAGTGTTAAATGCGCGAGAAATCAGATGGCTATCTTGTTTACAGCTCTGCTGGATAATGCCATCCAATATTCCAATGCGGGCACGCAAATTAATGTCACTGCCGTGCGCAGGGGCGATACAGCCGTGATAACCATAGAGGATCACGGTATTGGAATCAGAGAAGACGCCATTCCGAAGGTATTTGATGAATTTTTCCGGACGAATGAAGGGCTCAAGAAACACGCAGATGGAACAGGCTTGGGCTTGCCAATAGTCAAAGAAATAGCGACCTTGCATGGATTCAAGGTTGAGCTCAGCAGTAAAATGGGAGAAGGAACAACCGTTACCGTTTTGGCGCCTTTGAAGTGAGTTCCTTGATTTTCGCAAGCAGTGCTTCCGGTTTGATCGGTTTTTCGACGAATTGATCAACCGGCAGGTACTCATCATCCTTATCACGGTTAGAGAATGTCACGCCCAATCCGCCTTTTTCATTGATGGCGGATAACATTATTATTGGTATGTCTTTCACCTTTTCATCATTACGGATCGCACGGGCGATTGAAAATCCGGAGGCATCATCTTCCGGGAACATAACGTCAAGAATGACAATATCTGCGCCGAACTCTGCTATATGTTTGGGAACATCCACATCATCAAGTTGATGTCCGACTTTAAAGCCGCGGCTCTCAAGAACCATGGTCAGCGATTCAATAATATCCCGGTCATCGTCAACTATATATACTTTCATATTTCATGTCCCTGTAATTGGTTTGCTTTTCATGTTCTAGTGGTATGTGGCTATATTGCATGATAACCGCGTCTATTGCAAGAGCAGGTTGTGTGTAAATTAAAGCGATATATGGCCATGAATGGGCAATAGAGGGGGATTTTTATATAAGAGCCTGCAATACATGATCGGCAAAATCCCTGCCGATACGTGTCAATCTCCAGCGTTCATCAGCAGATTCAACTAATCCTTCCAGTGCCAGCTGAGAAAGCGTTTCCGTGGCAGATGGGTCTGAAAACCGCTTCATTTCCACGCCTTCAGACAGGCGGAATGCGAAGGCTATGCGTTCTTTGATGTCCTTTTCGTGTGAAAGTGTTTCTGTTTCCGAAGGGGGCGGTTGACAGGTAGAAAGGGTGGAAATATAAGCTGAAAGATCGGGTAGATTCGTGCGGCGTGTAAGGCCGGAACGGCTGGCTGCTGCGGGGCCAAAGCCCAGATAGTCGCCTCCCCGCCAGAAGTCTAGATTGTGGCGGCATTCAAAACCCGGTTGAGCGTAGTTGGAGATCTCATAGCGTAGCCAGCCGGCGGCGGAGAGGAGATCATCGGCAAGATGGATGGCATCCAGCTGCGCATCCTCGTCCGGCAGGATGATCTGTTTTCTATCCACAGAGTCTTTCAGTGCGGAGTCAGGTTCCAGGCTGAGAGCATAGACGGATATGTGGCGTGGCTGAAAGGCAATGATATCTTCCAGTTCACGCCGCCATTGGCTGGTGCTGACAGCGGGAAGCCCGGCGATCAGATCGAGTCCGAAATTATCGAACCCGGTATCGCGCAGGAGATTGATTGTTGAAACGGTGTCAGATTGTGTATGCCGGCGCTTGAACTGTGCCAGAATGGAATCGTTCATCGTTTGAACGCCGAGGCTGATGCGGTTTACGCCAGCCTCTTGCAGGAGTTTTAATTTTTCAGGCGTCAGTGTTCCCGGATTAGCCTCAATGGTCCATTCCTGAAGCTTCACGGTATTAATTGAATTGCGGATCATATTCAGGAATCTGTCAAGCTGATGAGCTGGCAGAATTGATGGTGTGCCGCCGCCAAAATAAATGGTGATAGGATCAGAAGGCTGTGGCAGAAAAGAGGCAAGTTCCTGCTGAAGCGCGTTCAGCCACTTGTCAGCCAAAGCGGGGTTGTAGGGGACCGAATAAAAGCCGCAGTAAGTGCATTTGCCACTGCAGAAAGGGACGTGAAAATACAAATGTTCAGATGCTGTCATTGTGGGGGGATATTATAATTAATGTAGCGGTAAATTGGAATCTCCTTATTGGAGTCAGGTATGATGTCGATACAGGGTCGGGTATATACGATTGGCGGGGCTATAACGCTTTTAAAACGCATCAAAGCATGAGAAGCCTGTCGGTTTTTTAAAAGACGTCCAAAAAACTTGATATGGCAGGTGAAATTAGCTATTAGTATAGTCTTTTCTGCATTTGCGGCCTGTGGCGCCGCATTGCGCGATATGCGGGTGTTGCTTAGTGGTAAAGCTCCAGCCTTCCAAGCTGGTCACACGGGTTCGATTCCCGTCACCCGCTCCAACATTCATACAGTGATTAACCCATATTTTGCGTTTCAGAAACAGCTTTCCCCTACAAGATGCAACAAGGATAAAGATTTTAACATCAATGCAGTTATCGCTGGGTGTCGCAAAAAAGTGAATATAAGCAAGGGAAAAGAAAGCTGTTTCTCAAACCGCATGGGATTGATCAATTTGCCGCATCTGCATCGTTGCGAGAGATTTGCAGTAGTTACTACAGCGGCATCTCTCGACGCCTCCCATCTGCGGCAAATTGATCAATCACAAAATGTGGGTTTATTTATTACAGCAGACCAGGGACGATCGATATGGTTTCTTTATCACATGGATAAGTTGCGATGTGTTTAACCGTCAAAATTCTTGAAGGATGATTTTGTTTGCGATGGAAATGTTGTCATCGTGAAGGAGGTATGATGAAGAGAGATGCGAGGATGGGAAGAGGGTGAAGTAGTGAGGTAAAAATTTTTCAAAAAAAATCATTTCTAGTGTTGACATTATTGCCATTAATCCGTAAAGTATCCGTCAAAGTAAAAGATCGTGGTAAGTGATCTGAGTGTTGTGGGTTCTTTGGGCGGTAGAAAATAACCGAGGGATGAGGAAATCACAGCATGCCAACTAACTCGAGCGGTAAGTCGCTTGAGAATGTAAGGAGGTGATTGTTGTGGCAACGAAGAAAGTAGCAAAGAAGGCAACAAAGAAGACGGCGAAAAAGGCTAAGAAGTAACACAAGTAAATAATGATGGGGGCGTGCAAGCGCCCCTGTCTTTAACGAGAAATGACGGCTGAGGAATTAATATTCCACAAGCCGTCATTTCTTTTTTATTTTGACTGGGTTCAGACATTAGGGTATTTGATATTTACGTACAGGCAGGCGGAAGCAGGGCTTTGTTGTTGCAATGGCTTGTCTGGCAATGGTTTACGTGTTTTCGCCTTGTCTGGAATAATGGTGGAAACAGATGGTTTGGTATGGCGTAGGACAGGTTGTTTTGAGTAGGATAACAGAAGTAGAGTATTTGCGGGCTGTTAAGAATGGGTGAGTTTTCAATATTTAGACCATAAAGGGAGAATTAGTAATGATATTATCTCTTGGATTTAATTTACCGGTGGCAGGGATTATGTCGGCTTTCATGTTGTCGAACCTGGCCGGTAAAGTGATTATCATTGTGCTTTTCTTGGGATCCATTTTCGCGTGGTCAATCATGCTTACAAAGTTTAAAGACCTGAGACAGGCGCGGATCGCGTCGAATCGTTTTGTTTCGGTTTACAGAGCGGAAGGTCATCCTGTGTCGCTTTTTCTTAAAAGGCAGAAATTTGACGGAAGTCCTTTGTATCGTGTGTATGAAAAAAGTTGTATTGCACTGGGGGCGTCATTGGAAGCAAGGGGGGCTGACGCGGAGGACCTTTTTATGGGTGGTGTTGGGTCTAATCAGAAGTTGGAGCAATATCATGTGGTTTCCTTGAAGAATGTCATGGAAAGGAATGTAACGGATGAAGTTGTATTGCTGGAGGGTTTGATGGGATTGCTGGCGCTTGCAACTACGGCGGCTCCGTTTCTGGGGTTGCTTGGCACTGTGTGGGGGGTTATGGAGTCGTTTGAGCAGATGGTTAATGTGGGCACGGCAATGTTGTCGGCGGTTGCTCCGGGTATTTCGGGCGCATTGTTGACGACGGTAGTTGGGTTGCTTGTGGCGTTGCCGTCATCCATAGCCTACAACCTGCTTGCCGAGCAGATTAAGAAGCTTACCGTGCAGATGGATAATTTTACTCAGGAATTTATTTCTGATGTGGAGCGTCATTATCTGTAAGCGACAGTTTAAGGAAGGAGCGTAGAACCTGTGGTTAGAAGATCATCCCTGACAACATTGGGGCAGATGACGGAGATAAATCTTACTCCCTTGATGGATTTAAGTTTTCTTCTGCTGGTTACGTTTATTATCACGTTTCCGCTGGTGGAGCAGTGGATTCCGGTTAATTTACCCAAGGGAGAGGCCAAAAGTACCGCCCCTGACAAGGCCCGCACGATCAGTCTTAATGTGGATGGGAAGTTGTATTTGGAAGAGACAGAGATAACGTTTGAAGATTTGGCAAGAGAGATGATGGCTTTGTCAGGTGCGGGATCTGATATTACCATAATGGTGCGTGCTGATGAGAAGATCGCGTATGGAGAGGTGGTGAAAATTCTTAAAATTCTTCATGACGCGAAGATAACCAAGATGGCGCTTGTGACCAAGGCCGAGTGATGACAGGCCGGAAGAATTGTGAAAAATGAGCAACCGTTTTATTCATTACCTTAAGATTATAACAATAATTCATTTCAGTGTGTTGTTGGGATTATGGCTGGTTCCGGCTTTCCGCGGCTTGTTCAGAAAGAAGCCGGAGATGATGATACCGGTTGAATTTCTAGTTGATACACGCGGGATGGAGTCGGAGTTTGAAGAGGTAGAGGAGCCTGATGTTGAAGAACCCGAGGCTGTAGTGGTGCAGGAAGAGAAGAAAAAACCGGCTCCCGATATTAAGCCGGATGTGAAAAAAGAAGACGTGCCCGCCAAAGACAAAAAGCCCAAAATAGAAAAAAGCAAGGTCAGGATTTTCAAGAACAATAACAGCAAGGGTAAGACTACTCTCACCAAGGAAGAAATATTGAGACTTCTGGCTCAAGGCGCGAAACCGAGTGACAGAACCACCATACCGGGCGAGGAGGATAGATGCTTGATGGTTATTCACAACACTTTGTACGAAGCATGGGTTCAGCCCAGCCGTGAAGAGGTTGGCGATCTTGTTGTTGGAATTGAGATTAAATTCTTAATGGATGGGAGCATTGTGGGAAGAAAAATGGTTAGTTCTTCCGGCAATGATCTTCTGGATAGTTCTGCAATGCAGGCTGTTAACATAGTCAAAAGGATACCGGGTTTGAGTGAGGACTTTTTAAAAAGGCATGGATTTGTTATAACTGTTTCGTTCAAGGTAGAATGAAAGGGATAAATATGAAACGACGGATGATTAGGGCATGTTGTGAATGGAGGAAGCCGGGAAAAGCCATGTTTTCGGCTATATTAGCGGGTTTTATGGCTGTAGGCGCTGGTTTTATTGCTTATGGGCAGGATGTGACAATTGTAAAAGCAGGTGGCGGAAAATTATCAATTGATATTAGCGGTTTTAAAGGAGGCGGCGGAAAGAAAGATACTTTCTGTTCTGTATTGGCGTCTGATCTTAAGCGCTCGGGGTATTTTGATGTGGTTCAACAGCAGGGCAAGGCGGTTATTGTTGCGGACGGGGAATGTGACGAAGGTTCTGATTCATTCAGCGTGGAATGCGAGACGAGGAACGGTGTCACATCAAAGCGATACTTTAATAAAGATTTCAGCGAAAAGGGGCAAAATGCCGCCGCACGTGTGGCGCATGCTGTGGCTGACGAGATTGTATGGGCTGTTAAAAATGTCAAGGGTATCGCATCTACAAAAATAGCGATGATAGGATCAAAGGGAAGGGTTAAGGATCTTTATGTGAGTGATATTGATGGCGGCAATTTGACTCGTGTTACACAGGACGGGATGGCGTATCCGGCTCCTTCGTGGGGTGGCAGTCAGGATGTATTGTTTTATACATCGCGGCATGGCGGTTTTCCGGATATATACTCTATAGACTTACACACCAAAAACAGGCGTTCGTTTTCCAGTTATCCCGGATTGAATGCCGGGGCCGACGTGTCTGTGGATGGCCGGAAGATGGCGTTGACTTTGTCAAAGGACGGCAATCCGGAATTGTATATCATGGATCTTTCGAGCAAGCGGTTGACAAGGGTTACCCGGACGGAATATGCCGCTGAGGCAAGTCCATCCTGGTCGCCGGATGGCGGGCGGATTGTTTTTGTTTCGGATAAGTCAGGTTCGCCGCAGTTGTACATAATGAGCAGTAGCGGTGGTGAGCAGAAATTTGTGTCATCGCGCGGGAGTGAAAATGTGGCACCTGACTGGGGGCCTAGCGGGAGGATAGCGTGGAGCAGTAAGCGAGGCGCAAGATATGAAATATGCGTTTGGGACCCCTCAACAGGCCAAAACGTGCAAATAACGGCTGGGGACGCTGATTATGAGGATCCCTCATGGGCCCCGGATGGTCGTCATATTGCATGTTCCCGTACGGTTGGATACACTTCTGATATATATATTCTTGACACTATGGGAGATGCTCCTATACGTTTGACGCGTGTACAGGGAGATTGGTATTCTCCTTGTTGGTCACCCTAGTGAAAAAAGCGGTTTTTAGTTTATTCAAATCATATAGATAGATACAAGAGGAGGTTTAGAAATGGTAAGCAGACGTTGGTTTAGTATTGTTGCGGTTATATGTGCGTTGTCATTCATGAGTGCAGGTTGCAAGCATCGTTCACCGGATGGTGGTGATTCTCTGGATCCTAACATGATTGGCGGCGGCGAGGGAACCGAAGCCCTGGGAGAACGTACGGATTTGGGAACAAAGATTGAGGGTTTGAACTTCAGTAATGTTCTTTTTGATTATGACAGTTTCCAGGTTAGCGAAGGTGAATTTGCCAAGATTGATGAAGTGGCAAATTACATGAAGAGCAATGACTCTGTTCTGCTGGTCACAGAAGGTAATTGTGACGAGCGCGGCAGTCGTGAATACAACATGTCACTTGGCGAGCATCGCGCTCTTGCGGTACGCGCTCATCTGGTGAGTCTTGGAATCAAGGGCACAAGGATTCAGACAAAGAGTTACGGCGAAGAATATCCTGCTAACGCCGGGCATGATGAATCAGCCTGGGCGCAGAACCGCCGTGTTGAGTTCGCGCTTTACAAGCCGTAATTTACGATAACAACATTGGTTGAAAAAAGACGCCAACTTTAAAAGTTGGCGTCTTTCTTTTACGGGAAATATTTTCCGCTTATTTGTAAACAGGGCCAAGTTCCTTGCATGCCCTGAAATCATCAGAACCGAATCTGTCCCACATGGTTGGTCTGAAGATGTCTTTTGCCGGGACATTGTGCATAT
This sequence comes from Lentisphaerota bacterium, assembly GCA_041306605.1. Classification (GTDB taxonomy): domain Bacteria; phylum Verrucomicrobiota; class Kiritimatiellia; order UBA8416; family JAQBFJ01; genus JBFZFB01. Next base: position 8,529 of record JBFZFB010000027.1, read on the forward strand.
CAACCGGTATCCGGAGCATAGAGTTGATGGTTATCATATCGGCGCCTATCAATCCGAAGGAGTTAGCGTCATGGTTGGGGCCGATGCGTGACATGTATTCGAAGGATGACATGTCGCGGGGTGTCCAGTATGACTCCGGCCATGTTGAATTGGTAACGCGGCTTATATGGTCGGCGACAGTTTTAGGCAGTTCCACTGTTTCTCCTTCCACGACTGAACATGTCAGCATATCGCCTACGGCGTTATAGCGGTAGGAGGTCATGGGTATTTTGCCGGGTGAGCGATAGTGGCTCGACAGGCCGTCTCCCGGGAAATATTCGAGAATGGCGGCTTCGTAGGAAGTGGCTTTAATTGCTTGAGAAATGAGTTTTTCCTGCAGGGCGGTGCTTGACCTGATTGCGGAAGAAACTTCCTGCATATGGGCGTTTTTGCCCGTTTTTGCAAGCTTTAGAACGTCTATAGCGTAATCAAGGGATCCTGCTCCGGAATTGCGTTTGTCTATCAATCCGCGCGGGGCTATTTTGCTGATATCTTTGCCTGTGGCTTTTTTGACGCTTTGAGGAGTCCAGTTTGTCCGGATATCGGCGAATAGTTGCGGCATGCCCGTTAAAAGCTGGGCAACCAGCATACCGATCGCGTTTTTGGCATCGTTTTCGGTGGCAACTATCATTGGCGCGCGGTATCCGTTCCAGTCGAATGAACTGCACAGAATGGACTCAGTGAAATCGAAGTTGGGATACAGGTCTGTCCATTGACGTTGACCTTGAGTTCCGGCGGCGATGGCGTTGTAGCCTTGAGCGTATTCCACATCAGATATACATTTGTTGCCTATCATGAGATCGCGGACGATCAAAGTTATCTTGATGCATTCTTTAAGAAGATTATCGGATGTCATTGGGCGTTTGCCGGAACCGAAGTTGAACTTGAATTTCTGTTTCATGAAGCGGAAAGCTTTTTCCAGTTCGGCCTTGTCGTAAATGCCTTTATCGATACGGCCTCTGATGGCGGTCATATCCACTGATACGGTTCCCATTCCCAGATAATCAAGGAACATATTGCGTCTTACGTCAGAGCCGATGATTCCCATGGATACGCTTCCGATGGAGAGGTAGTTTTTGCCGCGCATTTCCGAGATGGCTGTGGCACAGCGGGCGAATCTCAAAATACGTTCGGCCACATAAGGCGTGATGTCGCGGGTTTCGTCTTCAAGGTCCGGGCTGTAGATTGAGAAGATCGGGCGTTTCTTTTCGTCCATGGCGGCGGTGAAGGCTTTGAGCCATACGGCGCCGGGCCGGTCTGTCTGGTTCAGTCCGTAAGCCGCCTGCTGCCATTCGGAACTGCCGATTCCCATACAGGCGCTCATAAGCTCGTCGCTGTAAGCCCATGAACGGCTGATCCATATATTAGCGCTGACGCCTTCCCGTGTATAATACTCCTGTGCAATGGCGCCTGTGCGCGCGCCGTAAACTATTTCCGGTGCGACGACGACGCGGACAGGGGTTCCGTCGGGCAGGCTTACGTTATTGGTTATTAGATTATATACACGTTCGGCCATACGCCAGGTGCCTTCTACATTACTTTCGTAGGCACCGGTTCTTCCGTCGGCAACGGGGGTTATGGCTATGGTTGGTATGTGTCCTATTACTTGGCGCTGTGAGGATGTGAATTTGCGGCGTTCATTAATACGTGCTTGGAAAAAGGCTGATTTTGATGTCTTATTCATATAGTGATTTCTCCTTAGTTTACGGTTGAAAACATAAGCCAAAAACTACACGATCATAAGGCTTGATGTCAACGTGCAAAGTAAGCGCGTATAACTGCGGGAAAATGTTTTTTGATTGAGGAAAATGGAGGTTTTATGAAGAGCAATAAAGGCGGGCTTTTTCTGGGGATTGATTTAAGTACACAAGGTTTAAAGGCTACTATAATTGATTCCGGCCTGAACGTGGTTTGCGAGAAGGCTGTGAATTTTGATGCTGACTTACCCGAATTCAAGACGAAAGGCGGTGTTCATGTTCATAAAGACGGTTTGACTGTTACTTCGCCTGCGTTGATGTGGGTTGCCGCGATGGACCTTTTGCTTGACCGCATGAAGGGAGAGGGTTGTTCTTTCAATGAAATTGTCGCGATATCGGGTTCAGGGCAGCAGCATGGCAGTGTCTGGCTGGCTAATGGCGCGCGGAAGATGCTGGCCGGGCTGGATGGAAGAAAAAGCTTAAGGGAGCAGTTGTCAGATTTATTTTCGATTGGTGATTCTCCGATCTGGATGGATGCCAGCACTACGCAACAATGCAAGGAGAGGGAGAAGGCATTGGGTGGCGCGCAGACTGTTGCCGATTTGACCGGTTCGAGGGCTTATGAGCGTTTCACGGGCAATCAGATAGCCAAGATCTGGCAGAAGAACAAGGCTGGATATGAATCAACCGAGAGGGTGGCGCTGGTTAGTTCTTTTGCGGCATCTTTACTTGTTGGCGGGTACGTGCCGATTGACGCGAGTGATGGTTCAGGCATGAATCTTATGGATTTGAAGACAAAAAAATGGTCCAAAGCGGCGTTAGATTGTACGGCGCCGGGTCTGGGTGAAAAGCTGGGTGATATAGCTTTGTCGCATTCCGTTGTCGGCCGGGTGCACAAGTTTTATTGTGACAGGTATGGGTTCGGGCGTGATTGTCAGGTGGTGGCGTTTTCTGGTGATAATCCAAACAGTCTGGCTGGGCTTCGTTTGGGGGCGGCGGGTGATATTGCGATAAGTCTTGGCACGAGCTACACGATGTTCGGTGTGTTGTCCAAGCCGGCTCCTTCGGCGCATGAGGGGCATATTTTCGCGAATCCGGTTGATCCGGCTACTTACATGGCAATGGTGGTATGGCAGAATGGTGCGTTGACACTTGAGCGTATGAGGGATAAATACGCGGGCGGGTCGTGGGCGAAATTTCAAGAAATGATGGGCAAAACGCGTGCCGGGAATGAAGGCAATATAGGGTTTTATATTGAGACGCCTGAGATAACTCCGCCTATTCTCAAGCCATGCGTGCGGAGGTTTGATATCAAGGGCGGGGATGTGGCTGGGTTTCCGCCTGAAACTGATTTAAGGGCGGTTGTGGAAAGCCAGATGATCTCGATGCGGGTTCATGGTTGTAATATAGGGCTTGAGCCGGAGCGTATTCTGGCTACCGGCGGTGTGTCTCAGAACAAGACGGTTCTCAAAGTTATATGTGACGTGTTTGGTGTGCCGGTGTATGTGGCGAAGCAGGCGAATTCAGCGTCGCTTGGCGCCGCGTACAGGGCGAAACACGGGTGGGAATGTGGAAATGCCGGCAAGTTTGTTCCTTATGCCGTGACGCTTGCCGGTGCTCCTCCATTCACCAAGGTTATGGACCCTGATCTTGAAATTAACAGGATGTACAGTGATATGATAATGCGGTACAGGGAATTGGAAAAAAAGTTAACCGGCGGCAAGGAGTGACATATGGAAATAACAGGTTTTAAGGGCTGGAAGAACAATGTGAGGCTGACGAATGGTGAAATAGAGCTCATTATCACAAAAGATGTGGGGCCCCGCGTAATACGGTTTGGTTTTATCGGCGGAAAAAATCTTTTCGCTGAAATAGCAGGACAGCAAGGCGGAACCGGTGAAAAGAAATGGATGATTCGCGGCGGGCATAGATTATGGATTGCTCCTGAAAACAAAAAGAAGACGTACGAACTGGATAATGTTCCTGTGAAAATTGAGGAAATAAAAGGCGGTGTGAGGACGATTCAGCCGCCCGGTCCCGCTATGCATGTCGGCAAAATAATGGAAATTACATTAGCTTCAAACAAAAACGAGGCGGTGGTAAAGCATGTGCTTGTTAATGACGGGAACAGTCCTGTTAAGCTTGCTGTGTGGGCGCTTTCTGTCATGTCTGCCGGCGGCAAGGCGATAATTCCACTGCCGAAGAAAATTTCGCATACGGAACGATTACTGCATAATCAGGAATGGAGCATCTGGGGTTATACCGATTTCGGTGACCCACGGTGGACTCTTGGTAGCCGTTATATATTATTCCGGCAGGATCCCAAGCGGGGCCCCAACAAGTTGGGCATTACTCATAGGGAAGGATGGGTGTCATATTTATTGAAAGAATTTTTATTTGTGAAGAAATTCGCATTCAAAGAGGGGGCTGAATATCCTGATGGAGGTGTTAATTTTGAGACATTTTCGAATGAAGACTTTCTGGAACTTGAGTCGCTCGGGCCGTTAGTGACGCTGGCGCCGGGGAAATCGGTGAGTCATGAAGAAAGATGGAGCCTCCACAGGGGTGTTTCTTCATGTAATAAGGAAGCTGATGTTGACGCCAATATTATTCCACTAATTTAAGGAATTCTTCTTCGTTCAGCACGGTGACGTTCATTTCCCGTGCTTTGGTGAGTTTGGACCCCGGGTCGGAACCTGCCACTACGAAGGTTGTTTTTGGCGAGACGCTGGAGTTAACTTTTCCGCCTAGTCTCCTTATTTTATCGGAGGCCTCGTCGCGTGACATGGTGGATAATGTGCCGGTTATTACGAAGCTTTTGCCTGTCAGGCCTGAGTTGATATTGCCGGGTTGTTCAGAGGCTGTCATTTGCAATCCGGCTTCTTTCAGTAATGAAATGAGTTTCCTGTTGTGTTCGGATTGGAAGAAACGCGTGATACTTTCTGCGACTACGGGTCCGATGTCTGGAATGTTTTGAAGTGTATCATTATTGGTTTGCATGAGAGTGTCCATGCCGGCGAAATGCTGTTCCAATGTTTGTGCTGATTTGGCGCCGACATGGCGTATGCCGAGCGCGAAGATGATCCTCCAGAGTTCACGTTTTTTGCTCGATTCTATGCTTTGGAGAAGGTTTTCAGCTGATTTTTCGCCCATACGTTCCAAACCGGCTATCTGTGGTTTTGTCAATTTGTAAAGATGTGATGGATCCGATACCAGTCCTGACGCCACAAGTTGTTCCACTAACGCGTCACCCAATCCGTCAATATTCATTGCTCCGCGTGACGCGAAGTGATTGATCCATCTTTTGATTTGGGCCGGGCACTGCATGTTGTCGCATCGCAGGGCGACTTCGTTTTCGTGGCGGGAGACTGGTTCGCGGCATACGGGGCATGACGTGGGGAATGAGAATATTTTTTCTTTGCCTGTTCGGGCTGTTGTGTTGACTTTTGTAATGGCAGGTATGACTTGTCCTGCTTTTTCGACGATTACCCGGTCGCCGATTCTTATATCTTTACGTTTTATTTCGTCAGCGTTATGTAATGTAGCGCGGCTTATTACAGACCCTTCCAGCGGTACGGGTTCGAGTTCAGCAACGGGAGTCAGGACGCCTGTTCTTCCGACCTGAACGGTTATGTCGAGAAGGGTTGTTTCGGCTTGTTCCGGCTCGTATTTGTATGCCACAGCCCAGCGCGAGCTTTTAGCTGTTGATCCGAGTGCTGAATAAAGTTCGCGTTCGTTTACTTTTATAACGCCGCCGTCGATTTCAAACGGGAAGTCATGGCGCATGTTATGCAGGTTGTCCAGCGCCTCGATAGCGGCGTGGATGTCTGCGCATTTCCAATGCTTGGGGACGGTTTTGAACCCTAGATTTTGCAGTTCATTTATAAGTTGTTCATGTGTGGTTAAGTTAATGTTTTCGAGCTCTATAACTGCATACAGGACAGCGTCAAGGGGGCGCTGGGCGACTATTTTAGGGTCCAGCAGTTTGAGAGAACCTGCGGCCGCGTTCCGCGGGTTGGCAAATAGCTCAAGGCCTGCTTCGTGGCGTTCCTGATTGAGTTTGGTGAATCCCTTTTTGGACATATAGACTTCACCCCGGACTTCCAGATTTTCCGGGCGGGGCATGCCGGAGTGCAGTTGGAGAGGAATGGAACGTATTGTTTTTATGTTGTTTGTGATATCGTCGCCTGTTTTCCCGTCTCCCCGCGTGATGCCGGCGGCCAGAATGCCGTTTTCATACCGCAGGGTTATTGCCACGCCGTCAATTTTTGGTTCCACGATATAGGATATTATTTTACCCGGTATCAGTTTCTTGATGCGCGTGTCAAAGTCGATAAGTTCTTCTTTTGAATATGTGTTGGATAGACTGAGCATCGGTGTGGAATGTTTGATATGTTTGAATTCCGTCAGAGGTTCGCCGCCGACGCGCATTGTTGGCGAATCGGGGCTGGCTAATTCAGGGTGTTGTTTTTCTATACCTGCAAGTTCCTGATATAGCGCGTCGTAATCTCTGTCGGAAATTTCGGGACGTGCTGCGACATAATACAAATGGTTGTGCTTGTTGATTTCACGGCGCAGATAGTCGGCGCGTTCTTTGCTATTCTCGATATTGTTGTTCATTTGTTTTAAAAAATTAATAGTGTTTGTTCAAAACATCAACAGCATAAAGTCAATTATTTATCTTTCAGGGCATCCGTAAAAATGGCTGAGAACGGGCCGCAGTTTGTGGCGTAATTTTTCGCCTGATTATAATTTTTCGCCTGATTATAAAGAATTGTTTTCATGGTGTTTTTAGTTTGTACCGGCATGGTAGCGTCTGTGTCATCCAGCCATGTTAAACGTTCAAGGGGGTCCAATTGTGAAATTTCAATGGTTATCGGTTGCGCGTTATCGCCTGTATTATTAGGCAGGGCGTTTATTTTTGTGCCGGAAATTGCCCTGAGTCTTATTGTTACTGGTTTGCCTTTGTAATTAATGGTCATATCACTGCCTACATGCTTTTGCAGGTATGATGCGATTAAGGTGTTCATTTTGGCGGTTTGCGAGACCATGGCGGAAAAATCACTTATACATGTTTGCGACTCCTTGTCGTGAAACATGTCTTTGCCCTGATTAATCAAGGATGCGGCTTTGTCGAAACGTTCCGTTAACAGGGCCTGGCCGAGATATTTCTTCATCTTTTCGAATTGTACTTTTTTGTATTCCGGACTGGATGTATCCGTTATTTGAGTTTTGCCGGCGGATTTTGACTGATCGTATGGCAAACCGGCGGATGGTGTAATAAGTGTTTTTTGATAGAGTATTTCTGTTTTCAGTTTAGAGATGTGTTCGCCGGTAGATGTTGTTTTGCGGGGTGTAGATTCTGTTTCCGGTATGAATATATGAAGATATGGGATTAGTTTGTTATATGCGAGCAGTGACCATGATAGGAATAAAATGATATATGCTGTTGGGGTCAGCCATGCGGGTGATTCTTCTTTCATTTTCGCTGTTATGCGCGGAGGTAGTTTCCGTTTTGTGTATTCTATCGTGCTTAAAGTATGTTTTTCGCGTCCGGGCAGAATCAGGTGGCCTTTGGCGGCTTTCTCGATTTCCGAGATTACTTCGTCCCAGTTGTTATATCTGTAGTCGCGGTTTTTTATCATTAGCCTTGTGATAAGCCTTGTTGTGCTGGCTGATAAATCAGGATTGATTTCAACAGGATTTTTTATCTGGTGTGTGGATTGGCGTGAGAGAGCTGTCATGCTGTCGCAGTCTTCAAACGGCATATGGCCTGTTGTCATGTGATATAGCAGGGCACCTAGTGCATACATATCGGTTCTGCAGTCGAGAGGCAGTTTGCCTTCGGCCTGTTCAGGGGACATATAGAAGGGAGTTCCTGCTATTATGCTTGTGTCAACCTGCGGATTATTTGCGATCATAGACAAGCCGATAAAGTCCAGTTTGGCGTTATTGTCTTCATCGATAACGACATTATCGGGTTTGATATTGCGGTGAATGATAAGCATTTCTTTCCAGGCGTGATTCAGGGCTTGGGCGCAATCCAAGGCTATTTTGTTTGCTGATTTCTGGTTGATCAAACGGTCTGTTTTGAGGATTTTTGCTACAGTAGGTCCCGGTATGTGCTCCATGACGAAGTAATAATTACCGGCATGTTCGACTACGTCATAGATTTGTATAATATTGGGATGCTTTAATTTTGATATACGTTTGCCTTCGTTGATGAAATTATCGAGATCGTGACGGTTTGAGGCGGATTCGGGTTTCAGGATCTTAAGAGAAACGGTTCTGTTAAGGGAAAGTTGTTGAGCTTTCCATTCGACTGTATGTGTATCTTCTTTAATTTTGGACAAAATTTCAAAACCGGGTATAGTCATTGTGTTGATAATGTATGATAACTTATTGTTCCGGGCAAGCTTGACTCATTGTTAATGGATATTATTCTGTTATTGTTTGTGGATAAATAACATTTTTTCGGTTTGTTAAGGGCATATTATGAAAATTGGAATTGCATGCGGCGGTACCGGCGGGCATATATTTCCCGGCATTACCATGGCAGATGTATTACGTAGTAAAGGTCATGATGTGACACTCTGGCTGGCAGGCAGGGATGTGGAAGAAGTATCTACGGGCGGCTGGAAGGGGCGTGTGGAGCGTGTCAAGGCGTCAGGATTTTCATCAGGATTTTCTTTGAGTTCGGCATGGATCGCTTTGGGTCTTATCAGGGCATGTTTCGTGTGCTGGCAACGCATGAAGCGTGAAAAGCCGGATGTTGTTCTAGCGATGGGCGGGTATGCGTCGGTTGGTCCGGTCTTGGCCGCATACAGGCTTAAGGTGCCTGTTGTGGTGCATGAATCAAACGCTGTTATGGGGAAGGCGGTGTCTTTCCTTTCCCGGTATGCGTCGGTCGTTGCTTTCGGATTTGACAGCGTGATGGATAGCAGTTGTTGCGCGGCGGCGGTCGTTACCGGTTTTCCGGTTCGCACGGATTTGAATTCACATTTTGAGGATGGCCTGCTTGATCCCGGTGTTTTCACGGTTCTTGTCATGGGAGGCAGTCAGGGTGCGCGAAAACTTGACAAGGTTGTTTCAGGCGCTCTGTGTCTCGCGCGTAAAAAGGGGGTGGAGGTTCAGGTTGTTCATCTTGCCCGGCCGGAAAACGAGAAGGAGGTAAAGGACCGTTACCGAGAAGCCGGGGTGAGGCATTTGGTGTTTGGTTTTCTCAAGGAGATTGGCAGTGCGTATAATGCGGCTGATCTTGCGATTGCGCGTGCCGGCGCCGCAACATGCGCTGAATTGTCGGTATGCGGTGTTCCGGCCCTGCTTATTCCATTGCCTTCAGCCAGGCGTGATCATCAAACGGCTAATGCCAGAGCGCTGGAGAAAAACGGCGGTGTCAATGTGCTGGAAGAGAAAAATCTTTCCGAAGAATGGCTGGCTGATTATATTCAAGAGTGCGCGCGAAATCCTGAAAAATTGGCGATAATGAAGCGAGCTTTAGCGGCTAATGCCGTTCCTGATGCGGCCGCTAAGATAGCTGATTTGGTTTTGAACGTAGCTTTGCGGGGTAAAAGGTGAGGGATGGTAACGGTTTGTCTCAGAAAGGCAGGGTATATATATGCCAATATATGAATACTACTGTTCGGATTGTAATACCATATTCAGTTTCTTTTCAAAATTGATATCACCAGACAAAAAACCATGTTGCCCGAAATGCGGAAAGAAAGACCTTGAACGCCAGATTTCGGCGTTTGCCATGACGGGTGGCAGGAAAACAGAAACCGGTGATGCGGATTTGCCTGTTGATGAGAGCAAAATGGAGTCGGCTATGATGTCTTTGGCGGGGGAGGCTGAAAATATAGACGAAAATGATCCGGCACAGGCTGCGCGTTTGATGAGAAAATTCAGCAGTATGACAGGAGTAAAATTCGGCAAGGGCATGGAGGAAGCGATAGGCCGCATGGAAGCCGGTGAGGATCCTGAGAAGATAGAGAGCGAGATGGATGATCTGATGGAAGGTGAAGAGCCTTTCCTTATGCCGGGAGATAGCTGCGTTGGCAGTGGCGGCCGAAAGAACAAAAAAGAATTGCCGCGCCGGGATAATACTTTTTACGAACTTTAATCCGTGTTTCGCATGATTTTTTAAAAGACGGTTCAAAGAGAAGCAGGAATACTGCTTCTGATTATTACCGCATTCCTGCTTGCAGGTGTTATGGAATAGCTCTTCAGGCCGGCCGGCAGGAGGCATGATGTTCCGGCTTCCATTGTAATAGCAGTATTGTTGCCTTCGACAACAACTTTTCCTTTTGCGATGAAAAGAGCATGGAAGCTGGTCATATCTTTTATGGTAATTTGTTTTGAAATATTAAGACGCATGACTTCAAAGTGATCACAGCTCGTCAGTTTCCAGATTGTATTTCCGTTAAGATCTTCCAGCTTCTGAGGTTTAATCACGGCTGATTCCGTATCGTTCCAATTAATTGTTTTCAAAGCTTGTTCTGTATGAAGCTCGCGGGGTTTATTGTCTGTGCCGGATCGATTCCAATCATAGACGCGGTATGTTGTGTTGGAATTCTGCTGTATTTCCAGCATGAGGCATCCTGCGCCGATGGAATGGATGCGTCCGCCCGGAATATAAATTGCCTGATCTGTCTGAACGGATATTCGCTGTAAAGTGTCTTCAGGATGTTTTTCTTCGAGCAGTTGTTTGAATGATTGTTCTGAGATATTTTTTTTGAAGCCGGCGAGAACAATGGCGTTGGGTTCAGCTTCAAGTACATACCACATTTCAGTTTTCGGTTCCCCTCCGCAAGCGGGAGCGGAAAGGTTGTCGGGATGTACTTGGACGCTTAGTTGTTGTTTGGCATCGATAATTTTTATTAAAATCGGGAATTTGTCTGAATGTGTATAATTACCGAAAAGCGCGGATGGGCCTATTCTTTTTCTTAAATCACTCAAAGATGATCCGGCAAAAGGGCCGTTGGCGACCACTGAAGCGCCTTCCGGTCTGTCGGCTATTTCCCATGATTCCGCGCATGTTTCAACATCCGTTTTTCTATTGAAAATACGGGCTATTTTTTGGCCGCCCCATACATAATTTTTGTATATGGGCGTGAATAAAAGAGGATATATTTGTTGTGTCATTTGAGGTGATTATTGTGTGTGTAGTTATGGAAGCAAGAAAAAAACGGTTGAGGTTATATTTATATCTATGATAGGCTACAAACATGTTGAGAATATTTGCCATTATTTTGCTTTTGGGTCTATTAATGCCTTTATGCGGGTGTACCGCCATGTCTCTGGGACAGCGTAGTGACGAGAAGGCGCGTATGAATGCCGACATGGAGCGTTTGAAGGCGGATGTCGCGCGTTTAAAGGAAAAAATAGAAGTCATGTCTGCATCTCAACAGGATCTCTACACGCAGATGGAGGCTGTAAAAACCGCACAGCGAAACGGTGGAAAAGATGCTGAAATAGATATGAAGATACAGACAGCGAATGACAGATTGAGGCGTGATCTCGAGGAGCGGTTAAGCGGCAAAATGGCTGCTATTATAAAATCGCAGACTTCGCAGTCTTCCCGGGGACAGTCTGGCTTGGAGCATACGGTGAAACCCGGAGAAACTCTGTCGGCTATTGCTACTGCTTATAATGTGAAAGTGAGCAGGATTGTCGAAGCCAATGGTTTAAAGGCGGATGCGATTCTCAAGGTGGGTCAGAAGCTTTTCATTCCGGAATAGGCATGCGCCATGCCACAGCGTTTTCTTGTCCGCGCGGTGTAATCAGCATGAGTATATTGGCGGAAGCCGTTGCCGGACCTGCTGGAATAATCTGAAGTTTTTCTATTTCGGTCATTGCTTTTTGGACGCGGCTTGACAAATCAGGCAGGTTGGATTTCATGTTTGCCATTTCATTCCTCAAGTCGGAATTTTCTTTTTGGATGTCCTCCAGTGTTTTGCGGAGAAGCGCTATGTCCTGATCGTAACCGGATATCTGTTCGTTGATTTTCGAATTTATTTTTTCCGTGTTATCTTGTTTGCCGGAAATATAACTGCGAAAATCTTCTATGTCATCGGAGATCTGTTTTATGGCTGTTTTGGTATTGTCCTTAAGTTGACTGGACTGTGTTGTAAACTGCTGGTTGAATTTTTGAAAAAGAACCATGCCTAATATAGCGCCGCTGGCTATGAAGCAGAGGAGAATGGTTATAAATATACAACTCAACATGACGGTTCTTTTTCTGGCATTTTTGCGTTCGGATTCGATGAAAGACTGAAATGCTTCCAGTACAGGCAATGATTCCGGTGTTTTTTCAATATTATTTACAGAAGGTGTGTTTCTTGCTGTTTTGACTGGTTTTGCGGCGGGTTTTGGGGTTGTTGTTAGCCCGGCATTTGGCTGTTGTTGCTCCATGGTTTCATCCGCTGGTGTTTCAATGACATCGGTTTTAGACAGAGGGTCTGGATTTGCAGGGGCAGGGCGGGGGGCTTCTTGTCTTATCATTTCCGGTCTTAAAATTTTAGGCGGTATATTCATATTTTGGAACTGAATTTAGTTTATTTTAGTTTCATCCAGGGTCTGAGTTCAAATCCGGACGTGGATGGCGGTGTTTGGTCGCGGTCATTTTTTTCCAGAGCGGCTTGTTGTGTTTCCTGCCACGCCTGAAGTTCTTTTTCTGCTTGAATCTCAAGTTCTGACAAAGGAACCTTCTGGCCGTTTGCCGTTTCGGTGGTGCTGTCCTGTCTCAAAGGCGGTCTGACTCGCGGAAGAGTTGTTTTACCCGGCTGTTTGCCGAACGACAGTTTCTTTTTCTGCAGCAATTCTTTCTGTGCCTGTTCAAGTTTGTTTGTGACTACCCGCCAATCCTGCTGTAATTGTTCAATGCGTTTTGAGAGTACTTGTTCCTTATTTTTCCATCTGGTTAGCTCGTCTTCATGCAGTTTTTTCTGTTGAGCGAGTTGCTGGGTGGCCTGGCGCAGCGCGCCTGCGGTGTCCTGTATGGCTTTTCTCTGCTGGAGAAGTTCAACTTCCTTGCGGCGCCGTTGTTCCCGTTCTTCATCGTAGAATTTTTTCTGCTGATCCAGCCGTACTGTGACTGCTTCACGTTCCTGATGGATCTGTTCCATCTGCTGTTTGAAGTCTTCGGCTTTGATTCTGTTCCGTTCCTGTTCGTCTTCGTAAAGTATTTTCTGCTGTTCGAGTTCCTGGGCCAGGCGTTCCATTTCCGAGGTAATGGTCTGGCGTTCCTGCTGAAGTTGTTCCATTTGCAATTGGGTTTCTTCTTCTTTCAGCCGGGTTCGTTCCAGTGTTTCTTCGTGCAGCAATTTCTGCTGTTCAAGCGTCTGTTCGTATTCGTCAATCTTCAGCATGGTATTTCTGTGTTCATCCTGAAGTTGTTCCAGGCGGTTGGACAGGTCGCTGAAATCCTGTTGCGCACGTTCTTGAGATTCCCGCGAGAGAGTGCGTTCCTGTTCCAGGTCTTGAGCGAACTGATTGCACCGGTCCTGTAGTTCTGAGGTGGATATTTCCTTTTGCGAGAGACTTTCTTCCAGCAACTGTATTTTGCTTATCTTCTCCTGATTCTGTTGTTTAAATGAGGATATTTGCTGGTCGCGTTCTTTGATTTTCTCCTTTTCATCGGCTATCTGCTGGAGTGATTCTGCCAGTTGGGTTTCCTTTTCACGGCGTTTGGTTTGTTCTTCCTGCAGGAGGTTCTTGTGCCGCTGTAGTTGTTCGGAATATTGCTGACTGCGTATTTTTTCCGATGCCAGTGTTTTTTCCTGCTGATCCAGTTTCAGGACTGTTTCGCGATGCTGTTGCTGTACATTGCTGAGGGATTCCTGGAAATCTTTTTCTTTTGTAACAATGGTTTCTTGAGCCGTGTTGTAAAGCTTCTGGAGTTCGAGGATTTCCTGATCTTTTTGCCGGATTTGTTCTCTTGCTTCTTCAATCTGTAGTTTTTGCTGTTGATTTGTTTGTGCAAGGAGCTTGTATTCGTTTTGAAGGGCATTGTAACGCTGGTCGTTTTCCTCCTGCCGTGTCCGGATCTGCTCCATAAGAGTTTGGTAAGCTTCTTTTTGCCGTTGTGTTTCCTGTGCGGTTTTCTGAATAGTGGCGTTGGCGGATGACAATTTTTCGGTGAGTTGTTCTATGCGCTGGTTGAGGAGACGGTGTTTTTCCTGGTTATTAGTCTCTAGATTTACGC
>JBFZFB010000028.1:0-7655 GCA_041306605.1 Lentisphaerota bacterium
TCAGTTGCATTCCAGAGAGCCGCCTTCGCCACCGGTGTTCTTCTTGATATCAACGCATTTCACCGCTACACCAAGAATTCCGCTCTCCCCTCCTGTACTCTAGTTTCACAGATTCAGATGCAGATCCACGGTTAAGCCGTGGGATTTCACATCTGACATACGAAACCGCCTACGTACCCTTTACGCCCAGTAAATCCGAACAACGCTCGCCACCTCTGTATTACCGCGGCTGCTGGCACAGAGTTAGCCGTGGCTTCCTCTTTCGGTACCATCACTTAAGAGAGGTATTCGCTCCCTTATCGTTTTTTCCGAATGACAGGAGTTTACAACCCGAAGGCCTTCATCCTCCACGCAGCGTCGCATTGTCAGGCTTGCGCCCATTGCAAATGATCCTCGACTGCAGCCTCCCGTAGGAGTCTGGGCAGTGTCTCAGTCCCAGTGTGGCTGACCATCCTCTCAGACCAGCTACCCGTAAGCCTTGGTGGGCCATTACCTCACCAACTAGCTGATGGGACGCGGGCCCCTCCTCAAGCGACAGGTCCTAATTAAAGGATCCCCGTCTTTAGTCATCCCAACATGCGTCAGGTGACCACATTCGGTATTATCTCGCCTTTCGGCAAGGTATCCCCAGCTTAAGGGTAGGTTACCCACGCGTTCCTCACCCTTTTGCCACTCTCCCCTGAATATCCTCATATTGCTACTTGGACATTCAGGTTCCCGTTCGACTTGCATGCCTAATCCACGCTGCCAGCGTTCGTTCTGAGCCAGAATCAAACTCTCCGAAAACAAATACCTATCACCATTAATAAATTAACAGTGACTTCTTTTGCATTTCGAGCTGACTCCAACACAAGCTTTGCTACTCCATGCTCCGTCTATAACAACAGAACATGAGCAACACGGGCAAGTCACACCAAACCCGAATCAAAATTTCCCCCTACAGTTTTTTCAAACCATAAGGTTATGGTGTGATCATGAATTATTCCAGTTTTCAAAGAACAATACACATACCACCCCTGTCCCTGTATATCATTAGACAAGTACAGGCATGCTATATGTAACCTATTTTTAGATCTTATTACGCGGAAAAACTTTTTCCTCTTAAAGATCAGAAAGAAAAGATAACAACAACTTCACGTGACTGTCAACAAAACAAATGCTTTTTATTGCCTAATTTTAACAACCCTACTTCTCTAAACAAAATACAGGTCTTTTCGCCACTAAATCACCCCAAAAAATGCTCCTGATTCCCTGCTAATACATGCTAAGTTCATGTTTAATCACAGAAAATACCGGCTTTATGGTTATCTTTATCTTTTAACTTATAATGTTTTTTCTGCCGTGTCTTTACAATAACATCTTACAGATAGTAGTATGCTTTACTTTTTAAAAACCTGTGATCAGACGCAGAAAGGATATTTGATGAATATAAAACCAGAGCTTGCAATCGCACTGGATCTGCCATCATCGGACAATATACCCGTGATAGTAAAACAGATGCCAAAGGAAATCATATGGTACAAAATAGGCTTGGAGCTCTTTACAAGCGAAGGACCTCGTTCATTTGAATACCTGCTCAGCAATAACAAAAAAGTTTTTCTCGATCTGAAACTTCACGACATACCCAATACCGTCAGCAGGTCAGTAACCGCTGCTGCAAGACATGGCATTTCAATGCTCACAGTTCATGCATCCGGCGGACGCGCAATGCTTAAAGCCGCTGCTGAAGCTGCCGGAGAATTCGGAGCAATAGCGCCAAAACTAGTTGCCGTAACAACACTCACCAGTCTGGACAAACATGACTTTCACGACTTGGGATTGGAAAGAAGCATTTCCGAACAAGCCAAAGTTCTCGGAGGCATGGCTATTGCTTCAGGAATTGATGGCATTGTTACATCCGTTCAAGAGGTCATGTCTTTAAGAGAAACATTTGGTCATTCAGTATTAATGGTAACACCCGGCATCCGGCTGGCTGATTCAGACACCGGAGACCAGAAACGAATATCAACACCTGAAGAAGCTGTTCGCGCTGGATCGGATTTCCTGGTAGTTGGCCGCCCGATTCTCCAGGCCAAGGACCCAAGGGCAACAGCAGAACTAATTCTTCATCAAATGAAAATCCAATAATATGTCACCAATGTTTTTATATTTACTTGCTTCATTAATTACAGCTCTAATTCTATCAATATTGATCATTCTTTACTTTATAAGCAAGTGGCGCGAGTCATCTAAAAAAGCATATCTGCTTTTCGAGCAGAATAAACTGCAATATCAAAAAAACATCGAACTTGAATCCGTGCTGGCGGAAAAACAAAAAGAAAAGGAATGGTACTGTAATGTTTTCAACAACACAAAAGATATGGTTTATGTGCACGATATAACGGATGACCTATTACCGGGAAAATTTCTTGATGTTAATGATGCAATGTGCAAAAACCTGAAATACACCCGCGAGCAGTTGGTGCAAATGACACCCATGGACATTGAAGCAATAGATACACCTGTCGCCACAGCTGGCTACTCAAAGTCTGACCTTGCTGTTCTTCCCGATAACTATATTCATTCACAGGCCTATAAGCTTGCCACACGCAATGCAAGGCAACTCGTAGATCGCCTCATTAAAGAAAACCAAATTGTGCATGAATGCAGCTTTGAAGACAGAAACGGCAACTCAGTGCCAGTATCCATTGCAGCACGCATTGTACAGTTCATGGGACGCAAGGTAGTAATGTGCACTGCTCAAGATATAAGCGAACAATTGGCGGCAAAACACGCTCTTTACGAAAGCCGTCAGCGTTTTCAGGATTTCTTTGTACACTCCCCTATAGGTATAGCCATTTACGACGCACAGCGAAAAATGGTTGATGTTAACCAGTCCTGCCTCCGAATGTTCGGCGTTCCAGATAATGAACAATTTGCGAAATTCAATATATTTGACAATTCATTTATGACTGAAGACGTCAGGCAGAGAATGAGCAAAGGGGAAAGCATTAAATACGAAGCTACCATCGATTTCAATGATGTCATAAAGCAGTCTCTTTTCATAACAAGCAAAACCAGCGTAGCTCACTTCTCCATTTTGATCAACAACATGGGCTACGACAACGACTTTAACCCTCGCGGTTTTTGCGCCCAGATTCAGGACATTTCCGAACATCGTCAGGCGGAAATAGAGTTAAGAGAAAACGAGAAACAATTAAGACAAGCAGAAAAAATGGAAGCCATAGGCTCTCTTGCAGGAGGTATTGCTCACGATTTCAATAATATCCTCACACCAATCCTCGGTTATGCAGAGCTTACGCTGAGAATGGCATCAGGCAATCCGGCAACAGAAAAATGCATGCAGGGTATTATAAAAGCCGGATCACGCGCAAAAGATCTCGTAAATCAGATTTTAACTTACTTCAGAAAATCAGATGACTCCGAAGAAGAAGTTAGGCCTACACTTGTGACGCCTATCATCAAAGAGGTTCTAGCGTTACAGCGTAAAGCGATGTCACCGGAAATGGAAATAAACCGTATGCTCAAGGCGGAACATGATACCGTAATGGCCAACGCAACAAAAATCCATCAGGTCTTTATGAATTTATGCACAAATGCATATCACGCAATGCGCGATATGGGCAAAGGTACTCTTGAAGTAACAACCAGCAATTTCATAATGGATCGCCGTTCTAAACGAAAATTCCCGGAATTTAAAGAAGGCGAATACCTTCAGATATCAATAAAAGACACCGGATGCGGAATGAATAAAGAAACAATGGCACGGATATTTGAACCTTTCTTTACAACAAAAAAGAAAGGAGAAGGAACCGGGATGGGATTATCTGTTGTGCAGGGTATTATAAAAAAACTAAATGGTGCAATATCCGTTGAATCCGAACCTGGAAAAGGATCTGTATTTCACGTTATGCTCCCCACTGTTGAAGCTAAAGCCTTTGTTGAAACATCGAGCACCAACGAAATCCTGCCAACCGGCACAGAATGTATATTACTCGTCGATGATGAACCAGATGTGCTCGAAATGATGACGCATATGCTGCAATCCATTCATTATAAGGTTATAGCGGCAAGCACAGGTGATACAGCTCTAAGATTATTCAGAAACAATCCGGATGAATTTAATTTTGTAATAACGGATCAGGCTATGCCTGGTATTACTGGAATGGAATTAGCCGCAGAAATATTATCCATTCGTTCTAATATACCCATAATTCTCGTCACCGGTTTTCCTGAGAATATTTCTCCTGAAAAAACACAATCCATAGGCATAAGAGAACTCATTATTAAACCTCTGATTTTATCGGATCTAGCAAAAATAATTCGCCGTGAACTAGACAAGAAATAATTTCGATGTAACTGTTTGCGCAACAATTTACGTGCCTTGCTGCCGCAATGAATCCCTCAAACTGGCCAGTCCGCTTTTAAGGTTATCGCTTGCCTTTTTGCGTATAAATTCTTTCAATGACTTAGCTTTAAATTCTTCTCCCTTGCTTACAGATCCCTTGGATTCAGGCATTATATCAATCATAGCGATTTCAGATGGAAGACTGGCTCGCGTTATTCTGCCATTGGATAAGTTTTCCATGAAGTAACAAACAGTGTTCTTTAATTCTGTCAGATTGCCCGGCCACGAATAAGATTCCAGAACCGCTTTTACTTCAGCGTCCATTTCAGGCAAATTGGTGACATTGTTATTAACCTGACGAATGAAATGACATGTAAGAGGAAATATATCCTTTACTCTCTCTCTAAGAGGCTTCAATTCTATGGTAATGGCACCTAACTTCGATGCTAAATCCTGTCGTAAACGCCCCTCTTCAACCATTTTTTCCATGGAAAAATCAGATGTAACTATTATGCGAACGTTTATGTTCCGGCGTTTACCATCAGTACCATCAACTTCCTGACCTTGTAATACCTTAAGAATGTCTTTTTGAAGCTTTGAAGGCATTGATCCAATTTTTTTAAACATTATTGTACCTTCATTGACATCACTGAACACACCTCCTTGATTTGCAAAATCTGAAGCAATTGTAGCTTCGTAATCAAGTTGAAACATGCTTAAAGCCATTTCCGAGCCAGGTATGGCATCAAGATTAACACAAACAAAGTTTTTATCCTTCCTCGTGCCGTTTTCATGTATCACCCTGGCAACCATTTGTTTCCCCGTTCCTCTTTCACCATAAATCAATACCGGCGTATCGACAGGAACAACTTTTTTTATCATGTCGCATACTTCCCGCATGGAATCAGATTCTGCAATTATCTTACCGTACTGATATTGCAACTCATTCGTCACTCGAACTGAAGTCGAAATCTCACTTGATGCCTTTGAGCCATAATCCAAAGCTCTCTGGACTGTAGTCAGCAGGTCATCCACCTTGAAAGGTTTAAGAATGTAATCAAAGGCGCCGAGTTTCAGTGCCTCGGTTGCTGTCGCCAAAGTTGCATTGCCAGTCAACATAAGAACAGGCATCCCGGGATATTTATCATGCGCTAAAACAAGTAAATCCATACCACTCACCGGCTCCATTCGGAGATCGCTGATGAGCAGATCAAATTTTTCTTTCAGCATTGTTTCTTTTGCCAGATTGCTATCCCACATCTCAATAACATCATAGTTATTGGTCTGCAATACCATGCTAAGCACTTCAACAATGCCCTTATCATCATCAACTAACAATATTCGCGCCATTTTTATCGCCTTGCCTTTGCCAAAACCTCATATATATCAAACTTTACTTTCTCATAAACACGCATTTGTTGCAATTGATATTACCATACTCATCTTGACTCTCTGATATTAATCGTTTTATAATCCGCCATATCTGAAAAATGTGGCATAATGGTGTTTATTATATCAACTGATCTAGATTTTGTAAAACAGATATAACATGCATATTTTATTAGTAGAAGATGATGCTGAATGCCGTCAATTTCTGGCAATGAATTTCGAAGCTGACGGCATGACAGTTACGCAATGTATAGACGCGGAACAGGCGTTATCAATCATAAAGTCCTCCTCTATAGACATTGTAATGTCGGATGTAAACCTTCCCTGCATGGATGGCCTTGCTCTGCTGGAACAAATTCAAAAAATATCAGACATTCCTGTGATCATAATAACCGGTTACGGCAGTGTTGGGTCCGCCGTTAAAGCTTTAAAGCTTGGTGCCACTGATTACCTCGTCAAACCATTTGAGGACACTTCTAGAATAAGCAGAATTGTTGCAAAAGCGGTAGAACATCACAGGCTGACAACTCACAATAAGGACCTCATAAAGAAACTGGCACGTGCCGAAAGGCTGGAATACATCGGCAATCTAGCCGGTGGCGTAGCACATGATTTAAACAACATGCTCGCCCCTATGCTAGGGTTGCCTGATGTTATGCAGGGAGATCTAAATAAATGCACAAACTGCTGCAAAATAGCAGAACAACTGAGGAATGATCTCGATATCATGAAAGAATCCATTCAGCGGGCCGTCATAATGGTCAGAGATCTTCTCACATTCAGCAGGCGGAATGTTTGCGAACTCTCCCCTCAAAACATCAACAGTATAGTTAAAGCTTGTATAAGCTCACAAGAATTTATCGAGATGTCTTCTACAAATCATGATGTAAAAACTGAGACAGATCTTGCCCCAAATCTGCCGAATATAGCAGCTTCTGCTCCTCATATCATAAGGGTCATATGCAACCTTGCGCGAAACGGTATTGAAGCCGCAAACCAACTTCACTCAAATGATCCTGATATAAAACCAAAATTAACAATAAAAACATCATCAGTCATACTTGATAAACCCAAAATAGCTTACGAAATCATCCCCCCAGCCTGCTATGTAGTACTTGCTGTGACAGATAATGGCGCTGGTATCGAGCCGGAAAATACAAACAAGATATTTGAACCTTTTTTTACTCAGAAAAAACAAACCCGTTCAAGCGGTAGTGGCCTTGGATTGGCCGTGGTACACGGCGTGGCAAAAGATCATCACGGCTTCCTAGATGTTAACAGCCAGCTCGGCAAAGGATCAACATTCAGCGTTTACTTCCCCGCCACAACGGAACCATCATCATTGGTTTCCGACCAGATTAAAAACGAAACCTATATTGGAGGAAATGAAAGCATTCTTGTAATAGACGATGACATACATTTCAGAATGTTGGCAGAAAGGTTTTTAAAAACACTTGGATATCAAGTCACTTTGGCCCGCGACGGACACGATGCAGTAAATATGGCAAAAAAATTCACACAAGACAGTTCGCCATTCTTCGAACTGATGCTTATAAATATGACCATGGAAGATGGCTTTGACGGGCTTGATACTTTGCGCTTAATTAAAGCATTATACCCTAAAGTAAAAGCCATTATCTCTAGCGGCCATGCTATCAACAGTAGAATACAAGACGCTATAGACATCGGCGCAGGCTGGCTCCCAAAGCCATACCGCATAGGAGATCTGGCGAAATCCTTACGGAAACAGTTAGATATTCCAAACCCAAGTCTTAATTAAAAAACACATTTTCCTGACTAGAGCATATTAAATAAAACTGTAGCCGCAAGAGGCAAACCAATTAATCGCATTTTGACGTGTAATACTCCTCAAGGCCGAAGCGATAGCATCGGTCAATGCCTGTTGAGTACGCGCTTC
>JBFZFB010000029.1:0-5525 GCA_041306605.1 Lentisphaerota bacterium
ACCGGCATAAATTCGAACTACGGCTGGCATTATCAAAGCATATCGGAAATAAATCTTCCCATTCCTGAATCCGATTACTATCAATATATTACCGGCGCAAAGGAATACTTCAAAAAGTTTCTCTGGTTTAACTTCAGTCAGGTAATCCAATACGCCGCCACAAAAGGACGCGCGCTGTTCAACACGGTAATACTCGTCGTGCTCACAATGCTGGCAACTCTCACCATCAACCCGATAGCGGCATACGCCTTGAGCCGCTTCCACATGAGGGCCACCGCCAAAATACTCCTGTTCCTCCTCGCGACAATGGCGTTCCCGCCGGAAGTTGCAATGATACCGTCGTTTCTCCTTCTGCGCGACCTCGGATTCCTCAATACATTCGCCGCGCTTATACTCCCGGGCATTGCCAACGGATTCTCCATCTTCCTGCTAAAAGGCTTCTTTGACAGCCTGCCGAAAGAACTCTATGAAGCCGCATCTATAGACGGAGCATCGGAAATGCGCATGTTTGCAACCATAACAATGCCTCTCTGCAAGCCTATACTGGCAGTTATAGCGCTCCGCGCGTTTATCGCCGCCTATGGAAGCTTTATGTGGGCGTTCCTGGTCTGCCAGAACCAGGATATGTGGACCCTGATGGTCTGGCTGTACCAGTTCCAGCAAACCATGGCCGCCACACCATGGCTCGTAATGGCATCTCTGGTCCTCGCATCAATACCCACGCTTATAGTTTTCTTGTCTTGTCAAAAAATCATTCTGAGAGGCATAATAATACCAACAATGAAATAGGATATATCATGGCGGAAGTAATAATAAACAACGTGAGTAAAATTTACCCGGGCAATATCAAAGCGGTAACCGATTTCAGCCTGAACGTGAAAGATAAAGAACTCGTCGTTCTGGTCGGACCGTCCGGCTGCGGCAAATCCACCGTACTGCGCATGATCGCCGGACTGGAAGAAATAACCAGCGGCTCAATCACGATAGGAAATAAAATCGTAAACGATATCCCGCCGAAAGACCGTGATATCGCCATGGTTTTCCAGAATTACGCGCTGTATCCCCATATGAATGTACACGATAATATGGCGTTCGGCCTGAAACTGCGCGGGTACAAAAGAAACGAAATAAAACAACGTGTTGGAGAAGCCGCCAGCATTCTGGGCATCAGCGACCTGCTTGACCGCCTCCCGAAAGCGCTTTCAGGCGGACAGCGCCAGCGTGTCGCCGTCGGCCGCGCCATCGTTCGAAAACCCAAAGTGTTCCTGTTTGATGAACCATTAAGCAACCTAGACGCCAAATTGCGCGTACAAATGCGCGTGGAAATCCGCAAACTCCACTCTCAACTGGAAGCCACCATGATCTACGTTACCCACGATCAGACAGAAGCCATGACGCTTGGCGACCGGATCGTCGTCATGAAGGACGGATTCTCACAGCAGGCGGCCGCACCAATCACCGTTTACGATTCGCCATCAAATAAATTCGTCGCCGGCTTTATCGGCGCACCACCCATGAACTTTTTCGACGGCATTCTGATGACAGACGGCAAAACCTTCAGATTTACCAGCGAATCCTTTGAAATTACTCTTGCGGACAAATGGAATACATTACTCAAACCTTACAACGGTAAAAATCTTTCGCTCGGCATCCGGCCTGAAAATATAATCATGTTAACAGCCGGCAACAGTTCTTCAATCAGCGCTAAAGTTGAACTTGTGGAACCAGTGGGATCAGAGTCGTACGTATACCTGAATAACGGCAGTTGCCAATTCGTATGCCGCGTAGACACGCATAATACTGTTCGCCCGGGACAAGATACTCTCGCATCTCTTTCAACAGACAAGGCACATTTCTTCGATCCGCAAACCGGAAATGTCATAAACTGAAAGATATTTTCGACCATCTTTACAGAAATCATGAACAACACAGATAGAGCCTGTTTTACACAAAATAAAGAGGATATATGGGACACAATCGCTGAAGTGCCCGGGGAAATTACACTAACAGATGAGCAAAAGATGGAACTTGACCGCCGTCTTAATGCATACCATCAGAGATTCTCCTGATGATGTCCCCGTCACATTGTTATTGCAAGATTAGGGTTGTGAAATTATGAAATCAAGAAACAACTTCACCTGCCCGGAATCTGCTGTTTCAGCCAGCCGGCACGATTTGTAGT
Source organism: Lentisphaerota bacterium (assembly GCA_041306605.1). Lineage (GTDB taxonomy): Bacteria > Verrucomicrobiota > Kiritimatiellia > UBA8416 > JAQBFJ01 > JBFZFB01. The sequence continues at coordinate 2,183 of JBFZFB010000029.1, forward strand.
CAGAGAATCAACGCCCATATCCAGAAGCCGCCTGGCCGCAGACACATTGTCAACAGTCCATATATGAATCTCCTTGTGAGCTTTTCGGAGAATCTGCACAAATTGCTGATCCACAACCGCGTGCTCTCTGCAATCCACTCCGTCAGCACCTGTTTTCTCCAGCATCGCCACAATCTCATCAGGTGACGGTTTCACCGCGCCGGTGTTTTTGTCTTCCGTAAAATTCGTGAGCCAGAATGTTTTGATCCGCGGAAACTTCTTTTTCGCTTCTATAATAACAGCTGTATCAAAAGCAATAATAGCAACCTGTCCGCAATCCAGACCGGAGCCGGCAAGCGCCTTGTTTAAAGCCGGAAAAATCTCAACACCGCATTTTATCTCTATAAATATTCTTTTGCCGGCCGGTACCGATTCAAGCACCTCGTCTATCACCGGTATGCCTGCGCCGCGCCACTGATCGCCTTTCCAGCATCCGGCATCAAGCCGTCGAAGCTCCGCAAGAGATGCTTCCGCAATATTAATATCAAGCCCCGCGGTACGTTTGGCGCTGGCATCATGGACACAAACTATGACGCCATCTTTTGTAAGGCGAAAATCTCCTTCAATACCATCCGCGTCCTGCTGCCATGCAAGATTAAATGCCGCCATCGTATTTTCAGGCGCATCATGCGAAGCGCCGCGGTGGGCTATAAAAGCTGTAGTGTGCTTATTCATGAGATGTCATTTTTCCGGTCTTACACCATACCGGACAACCGCCGGCTACTTTGCCCTGCCGCGGCTTCCAAAACCATTACATAACCGGCGCGTATTTTAAATGACGCTCAAAATCAATACATCTCGTTGAACAGTTTCTGAGCTTTTACAACCGCGTCCCGCATTATATCCTCAACCTTGGCGGTACTTCTGGCGGCCAGATGAGCCATCAACTGTTTGATGTTCATCCCTTTCGCGGCCTTTTCACAGGCTTCCCAGCTCAAAATACTCCTCACCACCCTGTCAATAGCCTGAAGTTCATTATCATAGGCTCTCGGCTGCATATCATGCCCCTTCCATCTATTGTATCCGCTGATCTGCAGCAAACCGGCAATCGCTATGTTCATACCGTTAATACGCGCGCCGTGATCAATATCATACTTGCCCGGACCGCCCAGAACTATCCCGTCATTATAGCCCTGACTGTTGAGATGCATGTGCACCATGGCGTTATTATCCAGCTCTTCAACAGTGTCATACACGTGATCAAGCCCTATCATTTCGGAATGACCAAACTCCTTGTTGACGCCTTTCTTCTTCCGGGACACGCCATACTCATCTTCAATCCTGCGCCAGAAAAGAAGCGCGCTCGCCACCGTTGGAATCATCATCGCCGGATGCCCCTCGTTGGGCTTGGGCTCAAATCCTATATAAAGTTTGCCGCCCGCCCTCTCTTCATATCTGCACAGTCCCGCAACGCTTTTCTTGAGATTCTGATACATCATCCGCACTCCGACCGACGCGATATCATAACCAAACGAACCGTTCCACAGCACTAAAGTAGGCACAACTTCCTTGTGCCACGCCTGCTCCAGTTCACCATAGGTAATATCCACGGTTCTCTTGCTAAAATCATCCGCCGCTTTTCTTTCAGCAGGATCCAGACTCGTTATTCCGCCATACGCGAAATGACTGTGCGCCCCGGGTGTTGTCATCGCCACATAAATCCCGGTGTCAAGAAGCGCTTCTATCACCGCCTTCCGGTTCGACTCATTGAATTCGGTGTCATAGTGCATTTCAAAACCAAGCACCACATTATCTGGAAGGCGTGGTCTTATTTTTTCATTGATAAGCCTTATGGTGCCGGGCGTATCCAGTTTGTCGCCAGCCCATCTCCTTCGTATATTGCCCGGCACAAAACCGCCTTTGCCGGCATTGAATGTCCACCTGCATACGCTATGAAAAGATTTCTCCGCCATTTTACCCCCTCCTTCTTGAATAATATTTATCCATATTTACCATTCAGACTCTTTCAGGCAATCATTTTCTTATCACGAATTATTTCCTGCAGCACAGGCAAGGTTTTCCATGATAATCTGTTCCGCTTTTTCCTTAACATTACCCTTCCGGACGTCATATTCAATAAATATCAGCCTGTTGCCGGCAACATCATGAAGACCGGCAAAAACGCTTTCCAGCGGCAAAACTCCACCAAGCGGAAAAGGTATCTTTTTTCTGCCATACCGCCGCGCACCGCTGACCTTAACACCTTTAATTTTCACCTCATAAGGTCCTGTTTTTTCAACCGGCACAAATTTGCGATTCTCCTTGAACCGTTTCAGAAGCATCCACCGGTCAATTGAACAACGGGACAATGCCAGATCCGCCGGGTATATCTGACGCACAGTCAGCGATTCACGGGATTTACCCGTCTCAAATTTAAGCGTAATATCACCCGACTCCAGTTTCCATATTTTAAGCACAAACCCGGCCGGCACCTTGAATTTTCTGTTAAAAAGACAGTAACACACGGACTCATCGGGACGAAACATTCTCAAAGACGGAATCGTGCGGCGTATTACTTTTCTGCACTCATGGTCGGGCGCATCTCCGCCTGAAATAATCTCTATCATCAGATCAGATTGGGCGGCATAACCATACCAGACCATCAGATTTCCTTTACCCCGGTTCTTTGCGTCCAGCACCCACGCGGCATTGGTGAAACCGGCGGGACAAGGCGCGTTAGCGTTCCGGACGACTATTTTAAATTCCTTTTCAAGCCGTCGGCTTATCCAATCATCGGAATTAAACTTTTTGATTCCGGGCCGCCACCATTTGATCTGAAAGACAGCATGTTCACCGTCCCCGACAATAACGGCGCCCCTGTTATATTCCCCGCGTATTTTCAACGGCCGCCATTCAGCCGGCATCATCAATGCCCAGCCCATCCATGCCAATTCAGTTTCCGCCCTTTGAGGACCGTTATTTTGATTCCGTTGAGACATGAGTATATGTATCTATTTAGCCATCCGAAGAAAACATTTTCAAATATTTAGACAAGATTACAGGATAATGTGTTTTCATCCTGTAAATCTACCATTTTTCAGTTGGCCAACTGCCTTATTTTCCGTTTCACCTCAACTTTGGCAACTCCAAAATTAATTAACCAACCGGTATGCCAGTTGCAACAAGGTAGTTGACCAACTGAATCTCATGTGCTTTGATCATCTTTTTCGCAGACTTCAGTTTCACAATAACCTTGTTCTCAATATTCTGTTTTCAGTCCTGCCCTGTGAAGTCCCGGTAACAAACATTTCCAGCATACAGATTCCAGAAAGCCAAAGTCTATTTCATTATAGACCTTGCAAGC
>JBFZFB010000030.1:0-47661 GCA_041306605.1 Lentisphaerota bacterium
GCCTCAAAGCCCAGCGTTTTTATGTCGGCCAAACAGATAATCTCATCTCCCGCTTCCGCAAACATCAGGACGGCTTGTCTCCTTCAACAAAACATTACAGACCTTGGTGGATGCCTTACTATGAAATCTATCCCTCCCGCTCGGAAGCCATTAAACGGGAACGCGAAATCAAACGAAAGAAAAGCGTTCAAAGCTTGCAACGAATAATTCTAAACGGCTACAACAATCTCCAATTAAAGGTCCCTTTGCCACCTTGATGCACCATCCCGAGCGCGCATGCGCCTCGGGACAACGTGGGGGTCGGGAGTTCGAATCTCCTCCGCTCCACCAAAATTATTCGTCTGCTTTCTCCACTAAATATTATGTACTTCGTCTACATTCTTGAAAGCCTCAAAGCCCAGCGTTTTTATGTCGGCCAAACAGATAATCTCATCTCTCGCTTCCGCAAACATCAGGACGGCTTGTCTCCTTCAACAAAACATTACAGACCTTGGTGGATGCCTTACTATGAAAGGTATATTCCGGGCACATGGTTTACACTATTGACGACAGTCGGGATCATCCTGGACGCAAACAACTTTGGGAAGCGGCTTGATAAATTCCTGTTTCAAGCTGTAAGTATAAGCACCCTGATGCGGAATGAGCAATACATTTCCGGGTTCAATGGCCGCGCCATAATAACTGTAGCCCCAAAGATCATGGGGCGTGCAAAGCGAACCCATAACAAGACATTCCCGCTCCGTTAAAGAGGGGTTCGACAGATTGATTACAGGAAAATAATCGTTTTCAAAACGCTCCCAGCCTACGGCGTTAATGCCGGCATCTGTTATCACAAGATCATTTGCTTTTTTGTCGATAACGGTCATCAGCAGATGCATGGCATCGTTGCACAGCCACCGGCCCGGCTCCAGGCAGATGCGACAGGAAAGCTGTGGGAAAATATATTCCTTTACCGCCGTGCCGATAGCTGAAGCAAACTGTTCTATACCTACCGCAGGCTGTTTGAAATGCCGGAACGCCGGATTTAACCGTTCAGAAACAGCGTGCAGTATACGGCCCTCCGCTGTCCCGGATTCCTGCAGCCATTCACCCTGCGGCGGCCAGAACCCGCCGCCAATATCAAGAAATTTTATCCGTTTCTTTTGTTCTGCACTAAATAATGCAAACGCAGCACCAATGGCTTTAATTATTTCAACATGCTTTGTCGGATTAAGATTCCAGCTGACATGCGACTGCACGCCCTGTAAATCGATGTGTGAACATTTTTCAGCCCTGCCCATAAACGCCGGCAAATCCGTCAGAGGAATGCCGAACTTGCGCCATATTCCATGTTGTCCAGTTGTAATCCTCACTCCGGCCCGCACGCGAACACCGCCGGACAATGCCGTCTCCTGCAGGCGGTCCAGTTCCGTAAAACTGTCCATCAAAACTGTTACTTTATCATGATTTTTTACAGCCAAATTGAGTTCATCCGGGGTTTTGCCGGGACCGCTGAAGATTATATCCCGCGCACCGCTATCAAGCGCTATTTGCAGTTCCATCCCGCTTGACACATCCAATCCCAGTCCGCTTCCGGCAAGTATTTGAACCACCTGTGGGCAGTTATTACTTTTTAACGCATAGTAAATTCTCGCATCAGGAAACACACGCCTGAAGGCTGATGTAAATTGCGCGGCACGCTCCGACAGAATTTCCGGTTCAACAACATACAAGGGTGAATTATGCTTTTCATTAAGACGCAAAAAAACATCACGCCTGCTTATAAACTCCGATACTATTGCGTTCAGTTCATCCGGCTTCAGTTCAGGAGTGGATTCTTTGAGCATCAAAGCGGTTTGTTTTAGAATATTGTCAACATCTGGCGTCATGGCGTTTCCATTCTGATCTTGAAGAGCTGGTTTATTTCTTCGCATTCCTTTTCTATGGCATCGTGATTTAACGGCTCAAAAATCACATGCCCCAAAAGCCGTGAATCATAATCTTCGGGCGGCATGATAACTTCATGACCGGGCTGATATTTTATGGAACAATCAATTACACGTTTATCCCTGAGCAGTGCGCGTGTGTCAAATTCTTTTATTATTCCCGCCTGTCCGGCAAAAAATCTAAAGCCGACAAGTTGCTTCCATTTTGACCGTTCCGGAATCACCGGAAAGATGCCACCGGCAAAATCAACAGCCAGCCCCAAAGTGTCCAGACCGGAACTTTTCATTATCAAAGGCGGCAGACAATCGCCGCCCGGTCTCGGTGTCATTTCGATCATGAACGCCTGTCCGTTCCGGATAATAAAATCCAGCATGCATATCGCGCGTTTCACGCCAAGCGCGTGTGCCGCGTTTTTAAGCTGAACATGAAACCGCTTCATATCAAAAGATGCGGGCATATCCGCCGGGACCACATACGCGAGAGTGGTGCCGAAAGATAAATCACGCGCGGGTATTTTTCTGGCGATACGTATAATTTCCAGCCGGTCGCCGTCTATCACAAAATCGCAACTGTATTCAACTCCCTGAATAAACTCTTCTATGACATACGCGCCGGGAGAGAGGGCTGGGGATTGATCCCTTGAATAGAGCGGTTTGTCCGGATTATTTCTGAGTTCCGCCAATTTTGCTTCAAGCGTGGCAAAAGCGGCACGGCATTCCTCTTCATTGGAACATGAAAAAACATATTCACTTCCACTGCCGGCAAGTGGTTTGATAACTACCGGCTGTTGTATTTTGGCAAGGAACGACATGGCTTCTGAAATGTTTTTTACTATTCGCGCTTCCGGGCAGGGCAATCCGGCGGCGCGCCATTTTTCTTTTGATGCATATTTATTTCTGCATGCCAGAACGGCTTCGTGAGAAATATAAGACAATGACATGGCGCCTGCAATACGCGCGGCAAGGCCAAGCGATTCGCAATCGAAACATGTAATTCCGCTCAACCGGATATTCCACTTGTCCAAATGCTTTTTCAACTTGGCGATGATTTCATCGTGCCGCGTAAGATCGCCCAGCACCTCCCTTGGCGCCGGAACAGGCGGCTCTGACGCTTTCGCGCGTTCCGCGTCATCCGTCAGGAAGATCACCCGGTCCGGATATCGCCGCCAGATTATATCTATGTAATCTGACGTGGTGCCTGTTACCAATATCAGTTTATCAGACAATTTGTATTCTCCGGTTTAACATTTTGCGCTTCCGATGCCTTCGCCGGCAGGTTCGACATTACGTAGAGCGGACGCGGCGTCAAATGGAAAAGTTTTTTCCATGAAAAATCCCCGCAAAGAAAATCAGCACAGTCGAATTTCTGCTCGCAGGCGTATTTCATGTGGTAAACATTTATCACCTTGGCGATGCCCGGATAATCGGCATGCGTTCCGCCACCAAGCAGTGTATATGTATTGCGGTATATACAACCGATGTCGACAGCCGCCGGAATATTATTGATCATCACCGTGGTAATACGCAGAAAACCATTATCGTTAAGATAATGCATAAACGAACGGAAGCTTTCCTTGAAGCGGGGATCGGAAAAATAGGAATCCTTTCCAAACCGCTGTACGTTTAAATCCGCGATATAATCGAAATCGGAAAGATTATTGAAACGGTAATGCGCGCCGAGTTCCTCCAGACATGCGATGTCTTTCTTTAGACGCTTGCTGGATTTGGGTGAAAATTCCGCATAATAATTTTCTATGTTATACTCATACTTGGGCGGAAAGAAGAGATAACCTATTTCATCTTCCACAACCCTGTTTTCAGGAAAGCCGGAATCAGGCAGAAGATAACGCACATTATGCGGAGAAGGGCATTGATCCAGCAGGGCGGGCAGAATGCCGTCCCGGGCGAAAATACGGTTTTGTTCAAGCCATGTTTTTCCATGCCAGGTTTCACCCGGAAAATACTGATAGCTTTTCTGCTCGTCTATCCAGCAAAGAGGCAGGACCCCGCTTATACCTTTTTCGTCTTCGGCGACAATAAAGTGAGGTTTATTCCGGTAATGCCTATGGAAACATTCCCGAACATCCCATAAATCCGTAATAACCTCGGTGGGTGTTGTTTTTTGCCATATATACCGACACTCCTCGAGGTCGGTAACAACGCGGAAATCCGTCATATTCTACATTCTCAGATTCGCGTGCACAAGGCATCTGGAGCCTTTGAAAAATTTCATGGCAAAATCTCTTACCACGCAGGGATCATAAGGCTTGCAGCTGAACACATCCAGGTAAGTTGTATTGCTCATATTCGCAAAGTGCGCTGATATCAACGAGGTCTCTATCAATTGCACCATTGAATATCCGGCTACCCGTTCGTCTTCGCCGAAATTAATAACAGTGGTCTCACCGAATCTTTTCATTTTAATCAGATCGCAAAGTTCAACGACAAACTGACGTATCTTATCGGCGTTGCGAATAGTTTCCGGATCACAATCATATATGTCGATGCTGGAAGCTATACCCCAAGCCTGCTTATCAATTGCTTCCTTGACAATACGTGACGGTCGCGACGCTGAAGTCCTGACGGCACAATCTGCCGTGCGAACAGGTGCATCCTCGTCATCAGAAACTGTTATCCTAGACTTTGCGCATACTTGCATTATATCTTCTCCTTTTCTATTGTTGTTGTTGCTTCCCTTATAAAACGAACCAGACTTGCCACCATAGCGCCGCGAAGCGAGGCAAACACCCCGTCAATGTCATCATCATTCGACGCTACAACAGCAAAAGAATAATATCCGGACACAAAACCCACCACAGCGCAGGCGATTCGATTAAGAACATTCTGCGATATTTTCTGGTGCATCACGCCGGCGATAAGTTTTTCCACATGTTTTAAATAGTTGATATACGGCGTCTCGATTCCGCTATAACTATGCAGAAGCGTAAGATCTGTTCTTCCCTGAAAGAACAGAACAAAGTCTTCCCAGCGGTCTGAGAAAAATTTTATGTGTGCGGCAATAAGCGTATCCAGCAATTGATTCAAATCGCTGGCGTTGCTGCATCTTTCCTTGAGAAGCTTCACAAGATCGCGCAACATGTTTTCGATTAGCTCGGCTATGAGATCTTCTTTTTTCTGATAATAATTGTAGAACGTTCCCTTGCCTACATCTGCGCGTTCAGTTATGTCATCTATGCGGGCAAGATCAAAACCCTTCTCTGAAAAAACTGCACGTGCGGCGTTAAGAAGTTTTCGGCGTGTTGCCAGAGTGCGTTTCTCACTGCGCGAGGTTTTTATTGCCACGCACAGGTCGTCTTCATCGCTAGGTTGTATTGACGCACTTGACTCAATGTTCATGCGCGGTATATTCGTCAGAATTGACTGGGCGGTCAACAGGAAAATGATGTTTTTTTCAAAAAATCGCAATAGGTGGTATGGTCAATTGCCGCAAGTCGCTATATGTAGGGTAACCAGACCCACAAAATAACCCTTTTCGACATCCCTGTTTTGAACGCAATTAATCAGCGTAAGTCGTTGTCAGGCAATATCTTGAAGAAATAATAGGAGAAAAACGCCTTTTCGTGAGAAAAACCTATATTTTAGACAGAACCAAGGCTGTCCGGGCCGGCAAATACAGCCGGATATAGTGCTTTAAGTCGGACCCGTCTTTGACCGGCATTGCAAAGTAATGCTGGTCTTTTTGCACTCTGTTGTGACCACCAAAACCCGGTTCGTCTGTATCAAAAACCAGAACATATTCACCCGGCAGAACTTCAATGGAATAATCTGTATATGAACATGTCGGATGAAAATTGAAAAAGAAGAAGAGGCCGCCCCGTTCCAATATGAAAACTTTATCCGCATCATTCAGCACCAGCAAGCGCGGATAGCCGGAGGCTAATATGTTTCTGCTTTTTATTGTCGCGATCATGGTTTTGTCAAAATCAGCAAGATGGTGATATTTGAGATCTTTACTGTCGCGAAGATGCCACTGCCTTCTCGCGTAGTGATACGACCAGTTATTTCCATCACGCGGAAAGTCAACCCATTCAGGATGTCCGAATTCATTTCCCATGAAATTAAGATAACCGTGCCCCGCGGTAGCGAGCGAAGCCAGCCGTATCATTTTATGCAGAGCTATGCCTCGATCCACAAGCAGGTTGTTATCGGAAGTTCTCATGAAGTGATACATCTCCGCATCAATCAGGCTGAATATGATTGTCTTGCCGCCGACAAGCGCCTGATCATGACTCTCCGCGTAACTGATGGTTTTTTCATCCTGCCGCCTGTTCACAAGTTCGTGCCAGAGATAGTTCATGTTCCAGTTTTCATCGGAAACAGTATTGATCAGTTTAAACCAGCAGTCGGGCACACCCATTGCGAGCCGGTAGTCAAAACCGCATCCGCCGTGCTGGGCTGGGGCTGCCAGTCCCGGCATTCCGCTTACATCTTCGGCAATAGTAATAGCGCCGGGTTTTACAGCGTGAATAACTTTATTTGCCAGAGTCATATACGCAAGCGCGTCTTCATCAACAGAATCATCAAAATAGCAGTCATAGCATGTAAATCCCGGGCCAAGCCCATGATGCAGATAAAGCATGCTTGTAACTCCGTCGAAGCGAAACCCGTCCACCTTGTATTCATCAATCCAGAACCGGCAGTTGGAAAGAAGAAAGTGCAGAACTTCCGGTTTAACATAATCAAAACAACGCGAATCCCATGCCGGATGCTCGCCGCGTCCGCCTTCGTGGAAATACTGGTAGGACGTGCCGTCAAAACGCGACAACCCTTCCACTTCGTTTTTCACAGCATGCGAATGAACAAGATCCATGATGACAGCTATTCCTGATCCGTGTGCTTCATCAATCAATGCTTTCAGCTCTTCCGGCGTTCCGAAACGTGAAGATGCCGCAAAGAAGCTTGAGACATGATATCCGAACGATCCGTAATATGGATGTTCCTTTACGGCCATAAGCTGTATAGCGTTATAACCGGCATCAATAATACGCGGCAGTATGTTTTTCTGAAATTCAACATAAGTGCCCACACCTTCCTTGTTCTGGGCCATGCCGACATGCGCTTCATAAATAAAGAACGGCGGTGAAGGTGTGAAACCCGCGTTACGCCATTTATACGGATCCGGCGGCGTCCATATCTGCGCGTTAAATATCTTGGTGTTATCGTCCTGCACCACGCGGCGCGCATAAGCCGGAATGCGATCGCCGCATCCGCCGGGCCAGCGGACGAGCAGTCTGTATAAATCTCCATGATGCAAAGCTTCCTGCGGCAGAGTTATTTCCCATACGCCTCCGTTACTTATCCGCTTCAGTCTGTATTCGTCTGTTTCGCGCCAGCCGGAAAATGAGCCTATCATGCAGATGGCTTCAGCGTTGGGCGCCCATTCGCGAAATACCCATTTGCCGCGACGGTTGTGAAGGCCGAAATATTCATGCCCGCTGGCAAAATCGGCCAAGCTGGTCTTGCCTTCCGTAAGTTTATGCTCCAGACGTAAAGCGTGCTCCCGCCTTCGCTGAATAACCGGCAGAAAAGGCTTGAGGTAAGGATCTTCAAAAAGGTTTGACAAGCGGTCGTTCAAGCATGTTTTCATATAGATTAATATATTTCTTTGCTGTGATGGCGTGTGTGAACGTAGCGGAACTTTCCTGCATTATCCGCCCTATTTGTTGAGCTTTGATGGATTCCGGTTGAGTGTAAAACGCCATAGCCTGATCTATAGCCCAGCGTAAACCGCCTGTGTCGTGTACTTCAAAAACAAATCCATTCCCTTTGTTCTCGTTTATATTCAGATGCGATACTGTGTCGTGCAGGCCGCCGGTATCGTGAACGATAGCTAATGACCCGTATATACTGCCTATCATTTGCGGTAACCCGCACGGCTCGAACAGGGAAGGCACAACCACAAAATCGGACGCCGCGTAAGCAAGATGAGACAGGTCTTCTGCAAAATCGCAAACTGCAACCCGGTGATAAAAATCATGATGCCTGACAATATTGCGGAACGCTTCCTGATGCGGCCCGTTGGCAACCACAACAAACTGCAGTCCTTCCTTCCAATAACGTGATATTACGTCGTAAAGTATATCCGTCATCAACTGACAGCCCTTCTGAATGGGATCCAGGCGGGATGGCCAGAATAAAAGCGGTACATTGCCGTTTCTCAGCAATCCGAGTTTTTTCTGAAGTTGTAATTTATTCTTGCGCTTGCCTTCCTGATGATTTTCCCATGTGTAGCGTGTCTCAATCAAATTATCAATTTTAGGATTAAAAGACGGATCGGGAGCGTTCAATATGCCGAACGCACAGCCCGCGCTTTTCTTGCCGGATATCTCAGTACGTATATGACCGGGAATAAAATCATGTCTGCCGGCGCAGATTTCCATGAGGAACGTAGGGCTTACTGTGTTGACAAAATGCGACGCAAAGATGCCGCTTGCCAGAAAATCAACCGGGTTTGACCAGCGTGTCTCCTCATAACTGGACGGCACGCGCTGGTAATACAGATAGGGCCAGAATTCCGCCGCATCAATACCTGTATCCTCTATCGCCGCCAGCGTCGATTTCTGTGTGTGAATATTATGAATTGTGAAAAGACAAGGAATCCCCATGCGCCGGGCCAGCGCCGGAATAAAACCTGTCATCCAGTCGTTGCAATGAATCAAATCCGGCTGCACCGATGGAATGATGTTGTTCATAACTTCCCTTTGAAAAGCCAGCGCTATTTTGTGGCTTTCAACATGATAATCACTGTAAACGCGGTCCCGGTAATAGAACACTCTGTCTTGCGCCAGATGAATTCTGGAATTTGGCAGCACGCTTTTGTATAGCCGCAATTCTTCTGTTATGAAGTTACCAACGTCTATGTTGAACATGCGCCGGTAGTGAGGAAGCGCCACATGCACATCAGCTCCCAAATCAAAAAGCGCCGCGACAAGCGAAGCCGACACATCCGCAAGACCTCCGGCTTTCACCTTAAGACAATTGGCCATATTCCCCATGCCCTTGGGTAAATATGTTATCTCCGGCGTGACGATCAAAATGCGCGGATTTTTTATTACTCCATCTGTCATAATACTACGTGTGCTTTGGCCATGTGATAAAGCCGGGTAAGTTTACCTTCCAATCGGCTCCCTTTGGAACTATGCGAGCCGTAAAACCAAAACGCCCGGTAATGCCACAGGCTACTTCCTGCTTGTAGACATATTCACCGTTTCCTTTATCCTCTATCATGTCCATCAAGGCAGTATTGCTTTGGAAAATACGGTTATCAGAACCAACAGGACCAAAATATACTTCAACATCAACTTCTTCCGGTTTTATCTTGTCCAAATTTACACTTACAGTAACGGTAAACTTGTCGCCGACATGCAGTGAGGATATATCTCTGTTTGTAACCGGCTTATTAACAACCACATTTTTCCAAAGCTCCATGAATCTGTCATGCTGGGAAACAATTTCTTGAACACGCTCGGCCTTGTTGTTTATAAGGCCGTGGAATATGTCTGCCGCCGGTCTGTAAAATCTGTTGTTATATTCCGTAAGCATCCTGTGACTTGTAAAATATTCCATTCCCATGCGCATTGATGCTTTCATCATCCCCGTCCACGCAACCGGAACATTGCTGTCCTGCCTGTCGTAGAAACGCGGAACAACCTCGTTTTCCAGCAGATTATAGAGTGTTTGCGACTCAAGATTGTCTTGATATTCCATGTCCTGATACTCTTCGCCTTTTCCAATGGCCCAGCCGCATTCCGGTGAGTATGCTTCATCCCACCATCCGTCAAGAATGCTCACATTAATCACGCCATTCACCGCGGCCTTCATGCCCGATGTTCCACTGGCTTCCTGCGGACGTCTTGGAGTATTCAGCCATATATCTGCGCCCTGCACCATGTAACGGGCAATCCTAATATCATAATTTTCCAGAAATGCTATTCTATGACGAATATTGGCTTTCTTGGCAAACCGGATAAGCTCCTGAATCAGACTCTTCCCGACATCATCTGCCGGATGCGCCTTGCCCGCGAATATTATCTGCACCGGATTTTCCCTGTTGCACAACAACGCCTCCAGCCTGTCCGGATACTTCAAAAGCAGTGTGGCTCTCTTGTAAGACGCAAACCGCCTTGCAAATCCTATCGTCAACACATCATGATTGAGAATGGACTTGAGATAATTCATCTCCGTCTTTGCCGCGCTTCTGGCCGTGTATTGTTTCTCAACTATATCACGGGCTACTCTTACCAGACGGGCACGGCTCAATTCACGCGCTTTCCAAAGCTCATCATCCGGAATCTGCATTATCCTTGTCAGCACTTCCAGCCTCGATGGATTGTCGCGCCACTCCGGACCCAGATACCTGTCGAACAGCTGGGCGTTATCACCGGAAAGCCACGACGTTAAATGAATCCCGTTGGTAACATGAGAAATGGGAACTTCGTCTTCAGGTCTTTCAGACCACAAATGTTTCCACATGCTGCGCTCAACACGCCCGTGCAAACAGCTTACGCCATTGCTGAATCTGGATGTTTTCAAACCCAATATGGTCATGCAAACATCCTTTGGTTTTTCGGTCATGCCGGCATTGTTGGCCTGTCCCCATGAAATAATTTCTTCAGGATCTATTTTAATTTCATCATAAATAGCTTCCAGATGCGGCTTCACCAAATTAACTGTAAAATATTCATTTCCCGCCGGAACAGGTGTATGCGTGGTGAAGATGTTCGTACGCTGTAAAATTTCAAGCGACGATTTAACATCCAGCCCGTATTTTTTCATTAAGTGCTCTATCCGCGCCAAACAAACAAAACCCGCATGGCCTTCATTCATGTGGCACGCCGGCGGATCGTAGCCCATCGCAACAAGAGCCCGGAAACCGCCTATACCCAGCAGCAATTCCTGCCGCAATCGTGTTTGCCGGTCGCCTTCATACAGCCGGTCCGTTATATCCCTGTGTTCAGGCTTGTTTTCCTGAATATTCGTGTCCAGCAGAAACAACGGCACACGCCCGACATCAAGACGCCATACATCAGCGTAAAGCCTGCCATCCGGAAGCGGCAAACTTATCTGCACCGGCTTGTTTTGCGCATTGCACGCTCTTACCAGCGGCAGATTTTGAATTTCATTCTCCTGATACGACTCCTGCTGCCAGCCGTCATCCCTGAGATACTGCTGAAAATATCCGTGCCTGTATAAAATACCCACAGCGACAAGCGGCAAGCCCAAATCAGACGCGCTCTTTAAATGATCACCTGCCAGACAGCCCAGCCCGCCAGCGTAAAGCTTTAAACTTTCATGTATCCCGTATTCCAGCGAAAAATAAGCCATGCTGTTCCACGGTACCACCGCCGGCTTGCCGTCACTGTATAGAAGAACTTCCGTTTCAAAACGTTCGCGCACCTGATCCAAATGCGTTAGAAACCCGTCATCCTCCGTCAACTGCTCAAATTTCTTCTGCGGCAAACGGGAAAGAAATCCCATTGTAGCATGACCGGAATCCTGCCATAGCTTGGGATCCATGCGACGGAATAATTCTATCGCGTCATAATTCCAAGACCACCATAAATTCCGCGAAAGCGTTTCAAGAAAACTGATATCCGCAGGAATAGCAGGTGTTACATTATATACATGTATGCCGTTCATGATAAATTCAACAGGTCTTTCCGCTTTTACCGGAAAATATTACCCAACATTAATGACACTATTAAGAGATCCTATTCCGTTCGGAGCCCATTCGGAACACTCCGGATCCACACACCAGGTGCCGTCAACAACAAATTTGTATTCGTGCCGCCCCTTCGTTACCAGAATCGATGTGCTGAACGCACCGTTTTCAAACTTCAGCTTGTTCCTCTTCGGATTCCAGCCGTTAAACGTTCCAGCAACATAAACGTCACTGTTTTTTTCCGCCTTGATTTGAAACTTTATCCGCTTCTTACCCGCTAATGATGCTTGCGCCATACTTTTCCCGCTCCTTTAAAACTCTGAGACATGCCCAACCCTTGTCACAGGAATAGACAATTTTCAGACGGCAAACCATTTGCCGCCTATGGGCCCCGAAAACAACTAACCAAATAGATTAATATTTTCGGGAAAGAAAAGCAAGCACTCGGTATAATTCCGTGGCACCCCACGCCTGGGCCCCGCAACCCCTCAAAATATGAGGTAAATTGCCGTCCATTATTTCAGGAACATGCCCTATACAGCCTTTATTGATAATTTCGATGCTTCCAAGCAGTATTGCTCGCGCCCGGCTTCTGACCTGATTACCATAGGTAATAAGAAGAGCTTCCGGAAACGACGGAAACAGCCAGGTCCACGCCGTTCCATTATGATACGCCGGCTTCCTCCGCGTGTCTTCATCTCCGCAATACTGCCCCCAGTAGGGATTAGCAGGATTGTTAAGCAGTTTTCCATTATGATAAACCGGCAACGCGCAGGTAACTGATTTGTCCGCGACACTCCTCACAGCACCCGGAACCAGAAGCTCCTCACATGCAGTGATAACCCGCCTGCGTATTTCAAAATCTTCAACCGCCCCCAATGTAATCGCCAGAAGCTGGTTCGGCCTTAACGCGTCATCCGCCTTCCCGCTCTTCGCCGGCTGACCCGCCGCGGCATGCAGACAATCCGCAAGATATCCGCGTTCAGCATCAAAAAAGTATTTCATAATGGATTCACGCGTTTTTGCCGCAAGCTTGGCCCATGTCTCTTCCGGCTCAAGCTCTGCCAGAAAACTTAACGCCGAATACCAAAGCGCCTGTATCTCCACCGGATACCCCTCCCGCGGCGTGCCGGCAGGATAATTTGTATCCATCCATGTAAAATGTGACGGACTGAAAACAAGACCGCTGTCCGCGTCCATCTTGATCCTGTTCGGCGTGCCGTTAATATATGATGCCGCTATTGATTTTAAAACCTGCCGGATAGTCCGCCCGCCGCAATCCATATCAAGACTGTCCTTCGTTCCCTCCGCGCGCGTTAAATCGGAACAAGCAACAAAAAACCAGAGCGGCGCGTCAGATGTGTCCCTGTCGGAAGCATCATTCCCGTGAATGGCATTTGGCAGTGTGCCTTTATACTCGAACCGGGCAAACTCCCTGAGTATATCACGTGTAACATCAAGCATGCCGGCGGCAACCATGCCGCGCAGACATATCAACGTGTCACGCCCCCAGTCCAAAAACCACGGATAGCCGGCTATTACAGTTTCCAAATTGTCACGACTGACCACAAAATCACGGATCGCCTTGCGCAAAACTTCTTCAAGAGGAACATCCCAGCGCTTTTTCGCCCGCTTCTGACTTTTACAGCATGCTTCCGGTTCAGAACTCTGTTCCTCGTTAATTGCCGCGTCTATCCTGCAGTTCTGCCCGCCTTTAAGATAAAATCTGAAATAGCCCGGACTGAATAAATCGGAACTGCCGTCAAAACCTCTGTCCGCGTCAAAAGGATGCGGAACCATATATGTCCATTCCGGTTCAGATGTGAAAACACCGGCTGTCGCCGACACATTCAGACGCCTGTCGGCAACCGGCGTGAACATAAAACCGTTCTCGCGACATGATATGGATGAGCCCCACCATTTTTCAGGACCGGTATACGCTTTCGTTTTGCCGTGAGCGTTTCTATCTTCAATATCAGGACGCACTATTATCTCTATTGCATTATCATCGGCCAGACTGTCTTTGCCGTCATCCGCCTCCCGCCGGTCAAATGTTATCATCACCGCGTTACTGTTCTGTTTCATTTTTAAAGTGATATCAAGATGAACCAGCTCTCCTTGACCGGCCGGAATGGTGAACTGCCATTGAACCGATCCGTCGGTGTCCACCATGAAGTTTTCAAGACAATGATAGTCTATATCATTATAATATCCGTGACGGACCAGCCACGCCTTGCACCGTGTAAACATAACATGCCTGTCCACGGGATAATCAGGATGAAGATTGGCGGCAAGAAAAGCGTCATACTGACTCTGTATTTCACCCCACGCCCCGCGAACCTGAGCCATTGCCCCGCGCCTGTTAGCGCATATCGCGTAACTGTCTTTTTCCCTTATTTCACCCCTTGAAAACATCATCCGAACCTGCGGCGCGGATGAATCTGCCAGATATAAAACATCGCTTTTCTGTCTGCGGCAGTTGCCCGGCTCGTAAACCGCTACTGCCAGCGTTAGCATCCGGGCGTTCTCAAATTCATTGCCGTAAGGAAGCATGATTGCAAAATGGGAACCATCCGGCTTCGGCAAACTTAATTCCCGGCGAATAATACGGCCGCTGTCACGGAGCTCGGCAATAAACCTGTGCCGTGAATTTATCAACAGACAACAACCCGGTGGCACCATGACAACCCTCTTGGTGTCGCGCGGCCATTCCCACATAACCACATTCGACGGATGATTACTGCCGCATAACGCCTCGCAATAAGCCCTCGGATTTTCCGCCAGCTTTTCAGCTTCCGCGTCCGGGTCAATTCCCGAAACATCCATGCCGGGATTACGAAGACAATGCAGTTCCAGAACCTTGGCGCGTAACGATTGACTCACCGCTCTGCGCGGAACAACAATATCCGGCACACTGTCCAAACGCTTCAGATCATCCTTGTCCCCGGTCAGACACAAAACCTCGCCGGGCGATAACCCGCACGAGAGCATCGCTTTGTCACGCTGATCCAGTTCACGTTCCTCTCCCGTTATGAGATCATGCATGAACCCGGCTGATGGCTGATAATCAGCACGTTTCCACGTTACAATGTTTGATTGCGCCTCATCAAGGTTCACAAGCACCAGAACATGCCCGGAAGAACCCGCCGGCTGTCTGAGCATTGCTAGAATATTGCCCGGCCCCGTCTCTATAAGGCGCTGATGTGATCCGCTGTGAAACGCGGGATGTGTTTCCAGTATGACATTCAGCCTTGTAATATGGTCCACCTGATTTTTCTTACTGCCCCAGTTAATAGGCATCATGTCGTGCACATCTATCTTTTCTTCAGCAAACCATTCAACGCCATTTGTTATTCCAAACGCACCCTGACTGGAAAACATCGCCGATAACGCCGTCCGCATGCGCGCGTATACGGCGGAACTGGCCGCGAGCCTGTTGTTATCGTGCGTTTCGGCAAAGTGCATAAGCAGACCTTTTGTCAGGGAAGTATGAATACACCCGGGTAGATACGTTTCTATCTGAGACCGGTCATAATTCTGAAACAACTCCGAATACGCCCAGTCCATGTTGGCATCAATAAGGAGGCGGTTCACAACTTCCAGTTTGCCGCCCAGACCTTCCAGCAGAAAAACCGTGTCCGGAAATTCACAACGCGTTTTGGCAATCATGTATTCCCACGCTTCAAATGGAAGCATGTAACCGGCGTCACACCGGAATCCGTCCACTCCATGTCTGCACCAGAATAAGAACACACCGGCCATATACTGCCAGAGATCACTGTGCTGATAATCCAGCTTCGACAAATCCTCCCATGTCACGCCCCAGGCGCCGGGCGATTTGAAAGCCCGGTCATGATCACGGGCAAACCATTCGGGATGTTCTTTCTGAAGCCGTGATGCCCAACCCGTGTGATTCACGGGAATATCTATAAACAGCTTGCCGCCGCGCTCATGAACAGCGTCTATCAGCTCCTGAAACTGATCCATCGGCGTTGTCTTCCGGTCAAATTCCGCCAGCGCAGGATCAACATCCATGAAGTCAAGCGCCGCGAACGGACTCCCGAACCGGCCCATGCGGGCATACGTGGTGGGAATCGGATGAATCGGCAGAAGCTGAACAATGCGGTATCTCAACCGGCCCATTATAAAATCCAGCTCCTTGATCAAATCCCTGAAAGTGCCGGAACGCGGAATAATATTATAACCGCGGCTCTCCAGCTGTTCTATTGCAGATTTATCTTTGCCGTGATTTGAAGGATGCTGTTGGTTCCGACCAAACTGGCGGACAAATGCTGTGTACATTGTGTTACTACAACATGTGTCGGCAGGCTCAACTTTGATTACAATGTTTTTACCTTCCGGCCACAACGGCCTGTCGCTGTGATCCGGCAGAAAAAATGCCTTCGCTTCAAACCGGCCCGTCTGAAGAAACGGAATGCTGATCGAAAACACATTGTCAGAAACACGGCGCATGGGAAAATCGCGCCAGTCGCGCGTAAGAACCGGCAGTCTGTATTCAACATGATCAACTATCTCGCGGCGGCGTATCTCAGCGCCGGTAACATTCGCGCGAAGCCACGCGGAACCCGCCATATTCTGCGGCAGTTCCAGCCTGAACTCCAGCACGTCCCCGCGGGAAAGAAGAATCTCTGTTCCTAAAGACGGTTTGTGTCCTATATTCTGCATAAATTCCCGATAATTAATTTTCCATCAGGCGTTTCATGGTTTTATGCGCGCCGTGAATGCCACAGCTTGCACATTACAAAAGCAGAACTCAACTAATTTCCTCTGCTTTTATGACTTTTTCGTCATGTGATGCCGCTATCCTCTGACCGGGCTCCACAACAAGAAACGCTTCGGAATCCCAGTTCCCTTCAAGAAAATCACGAATCAGCCTTGAATCACCTTCCAGTTCGTCATAATTCCAGCCCAGCCATTTGGCGCAATCTTTCGTGTACTGCTTGTAATGCTCATTATCACCAAACCCGATATCAGTGTACGCGGCGTTGGAATATTCCTTCATCCACTTCTGCTCGGTATCCATAAGATACTGCGCGTTATCTTCACCGTATTTTTCAACATACTGCTTGTAAGTCCGATCATACCGGTCCTTGCCCGGCTGGGACGACGTGTCTATCCAGCCCGGAGTGTACCAGTACGTTCCCGGATGCAAATCGAAATAAGTCCTGTACCGCTCCTTCGAGCCGAGAACAAACGTGAGGCAGTCATGGCCCCGCATCACAACCAGCCGCTTCCCGCGCGCTACTATGCCCTGTATGCCGTTACTGCAAAGCCCGTAACCGATAAGAATCGCGGAATAATCGTCATCCGCCGACGCACTGTCTATCGCCGCCTGCAGTTCCTGCCTCAAAATATCCGGCGTGCAGTGAAGACCCTGCTTCAGAAAATTAAAATCAAACACATTGTGCGACAAAGCCGCGCAATAACACAGCTCACGCCAGAGAACATGACATGCGATAATCTTGTAACGGGCCATACCTTTACCAGTTTTAATATTAAAATCCCAACATTGCGGAAACTATTTTTTATTATGCACCTTTCGTCAGCAGGTTGCAAGCGGTCAGCAAAAGACAATAACTGTTGTTTTGCTCAACGCTTTCTGATAAACATTACCTTCCTTTATATAATGACTGTTAATCAAATAATAGAACTTAAAATAGAAACTCCGGCGTACCGCGGACGCAGTATAGGCCGTTTGGACGGCTTTGTTTACTTTGTCAGCGGCGTTCTGCCCGGTGAAACCGTCCGGGCCAGAATCACAAAACAAATGAAAAATCACGGCGAAGCCGTTGCGGAAGAAGTACTCACACCGTCTCCGGCGCGCATTCTTCCCGCCTGCGGACTGGCCGCCAAATGCCCGGGCTGCTGCTATCAGCATGCCTCATACGAAGCCGAGGTCTCCATGAAACAGGAAACCCTGCTGAACCTTCTGGAGCGGCTGGGCGGCTGTCCAAAAGTAAAATGCACGGTAACTCTTCCGTCACCAAGCGATATGGGCTACCGCAATAAACTCACCATGCACGCTGACTCGCGCGAAGGACAAAAAACAGTTCTCGGCTACTTTGCCGAAGACAATGAATCCATCCTTGATGTGCCGCAATGCCCCCTGGCTACTGCACCTGTTAACAGTCTCTTAAAGGAAATAAGAAATGACGGCGGGTTCATTGCCTCACTGCGCAATGATTCTTCAGTCATATTAAGATGGACCCCAAATGACGGCGCGATGTACTGGACAGACCGTACCCAACCTCCAAAGCCAATGCTCACCGAAACCACAATATTCGGAAAAATTGCCGTGCCGGCCGGAAGTTTCTTTCAGGTCAACCTGCCTGCGGCGGACCTTCTGATCAACCACGTAAGCCGCGTGCTAAAAGAGATCTCCCCGAAAACTGTGCTGGATCTCTACTGCGGAATCGGCATGTTCGCCTTCGCCGCGGCTCAGGCGGGCGCGGAAACCATACTCGGAATTGATTCCGACGAAGATGCCGTGACGGCGGCGAAAGAAAACGCGCGGCTGTTGAATTTTGATCATATCAAATTCACGACAGGTCTGGTTTCTGGAATGCTTGATAACATGCTTGAAACCGTTGAAACAACCGTGATACTCGACCCGCCGCGCCGCGGTCTGGAAAAAAATGTTACGGACATTATCTGCCGTCATAAACCGGCTGAAATAATTTATATATCCTGCGCGGCCGACACCATGGCGCGTGATGTAAAACAATTGTCAGCCGGCGGCTATCAAGTGCTGGATACAGCAATGGTTGATATGTTCCCGCGCACACCGCACTTCGAATCCATAACCCGACTGCATCTTACCCGCTGAAAATTCTTTCTCTCTGCGCCAAGTGCTCCTGCCGGGTTTAAATTTGTTGTTGTTTAGCCCGTCCCGGCAGAAATAGATTCATCATACTCTTAAAAAGTTTGCCATGGTTGGGAATCTCTAGGTGCAGAAGTTCGTGAACAATCACATAGTCCTGAAAAGCTCTCGGTTCCTTGATGAGCTCCGGGTTGAAAGTTACCCAGCCCCTGGAAGAGCATGACGCCCATTTACGTTTCATTGATTGAATCCGAATCTGTTCGGGATGGACGTTCATCTTTTCAGCCCAGCATGCAATGCCGGATCGTAGTTGTTCATTTGTAGAGAATCTTTTTTTAGAGCTCATTTTCGTTTTAATTTCAGCAGTTTATCGACAAGCAAAACCATTTTATCTTTACCAACCAGAGGCATGAATAATTTATACATTTCAGCCTTTAATTGTCTGAGTTCCGCCACATTATGGTTGTAGTTGGGAAACCGGTTGAAAACACTGTCTGCCAAAAAAGCAACCTGTTGGGCGTTTTTTACGTTAATCTCTTTCAACGATTGATAGATTGTAAACGTATTGATATCCAAACCGCTTGTGCGCTGTTCTGCTTGGGCTTCAATCATATTTTCAAGCAGTTGCCCTGCCTCTTTCAAAGCTTGTGCTGCCACAATCTGCCGCTCGCCGAAAGCTTCCTGTATTGCCTCTGCCCGCTCGCCGATGGATTTCAGATAAGGATTACTATCTCCTTCGGCAGTTACTGTCTTCCGGATGCTGTTAATAAGATTGATTACCTTTATATTGTCCGATGCATGGCTTTCTTTGATGGCGCGGAGTGTGTTTTCATCAATTTTTACTTCAGGGAGCGTAGTAGTCATGCCATAAGTCTCCACGGCTTCCCTCACAAGCTTCTCCGTCTTTCGGGCCACATCAAGATACAGACCTGTCTTCTTCTTGAAAGCATTGCGGAGAATCTGGCATAGCACAGAGAGCAATCCAAAATCTTCCATATAATCCCGCAAGTCGGGCGATGGCGAAATAATTTCGTAGAGAGTCTCCAGCTCCTTGTAGAACTTGAAAAACTCCTGCCTCGCTTTTTGATCCGCAAAAGCATCTATTGCCTTTTCAACAGCCTTGTCGTCAATAGGCCCCTTTGCCAACGCCAGATACTGTTGTGCCGGGCCAGTCATCAATTTCACAAACTGCGCAAGCAATAGATCAATGTTCTTTATGGCTCCGCTAACATCATCGGAATCAAAAGCCAGTGCCTTCTCCAGTTTCTCGAAAATACCCACAAAATCCACAACAAGCCCGCATGGCTTTGTTGTTCCATCGTCCCTCTCGTAGGGCCGATTCACCCGGGCTATCGCCTGAAGCAGAACATGGTCACGCATAGGTTTGTCCAGATACATACAATAAAGAACCGGCGCATCAAAACCGGTCAGCAGTTTGTCTGTGACAATGAATATTTTCGGCAGTTTGTCTGGTTTCAGAAACAGCTTGCGCGCGTTTCTTTCCTCATCAGAGCTAATCTGATGATTGTAAACCAACGGGTATTTTTCGCTATCATGTTGCGCCGCCGTGTATACAGGTACGGAGTATTCCGGCGGAAGCAATTTATCCAGAGCTTCCTTGTAAAGCGCGCAGGCCTGCCTGTCCACACCCACCAGAAAAGCTTTATATCCCAACGGTTCAATACTCTCTTTGAAATGTCGGGCAACAAATTCCGCCACCTTCTGAACCCGTTCTTCCGACTTTAGGAAAGTCTTCAGCTTAACCGCGCGGTCCAGAATCTTGTTCAGCTCATCAATATCGCTGATGCCTTCTGCCGTTACCAGATCAAGGAATTCGGCTTCCAGTTGCTGGCGCGGCACACGTATTTCGTTTGGCGCCAGAGCATAATTCAGCCGAAGTGTTGTTCCATCTTCTATTGATTCAACAATAGAGTATTTGTCCAGATACCCCTTTTCATCTTCCTTGCCGAACACCTTGAAAGTGCCTTTCCCATAAGCCGTCTTGTCTATAGGCGTACCCGTAAATCCAATCATCTTGGCATTCGGAAGCGCCGCCAGCAGGTAGTTGCCTAGATCACCGCCAACAGACCTGTGTGCTTCATCAATGAGCACAATAACATTATCGCGAGTGCAGATATTCTTCTCAATCCCGTCGAATTTGTGAATCATTGAGACGACAAGCCCGCGAAAATCTGAAGTCAGCAACTCTCTCAGGCGTTTTTTGCTGGTTGCCTGTTCAATCTTTATATCGTGCGCCTTCGCCTCGCCAAGAACTCGCTCCACCCATCCGGAGAGCTGGCCTTCCAGCTCATTACGGTCAATCATCAGAATAACAGTTGCCTTTCCGAACCTGTCCTTGTCCTGCAGAATCTGCCGCGCGACTGTTATCATCGTGAAAGTCTTGCCGGAACCCTGTGTATGCCAGATCAGCCCTGTTTTTTTTGTCTTATCGGCGCAGCGGGCAACAATCTTTTCTATTGCCCGCGTCTGATGCTGACGCAGGATTGTTTTCTGCAACTCATCATCTTTGACGTAAAAGACAATCCAGTCTTTAAGCATCTGCAGGAACCTCGGCCGGTCAAAAAACCGCTTTACTTTCTTTTCAAAATTGCCGGATTCCGTATCCTTCCAGTTGAACACATTCTTCCGGTCGAGATTCCATGTTGAGCCGTAGTAAAATTCCAGCAGATGCGTAATATCGAAAACCTGCGGGGCGGTAAGCATTTCCGGTGTTTCATGGTGATATTCCCGGATCTGAATCAAAGCCTCATCCATGCCGTCTTCTTTTTTAGCGCTCTTGGTTTCGACAATGGCAACTGGAATGCCATTGATCAGGAATATAATATCGGCGCGGTTTGTTTCTTTGCCATTCGTAAACTGCCACTCATCCGTAACCTGAAATACATTCCGCTTATGCTTCTCAAAATCCATCAGCGCAATATTCCGCCTGCGGTTTTCATTTTCATCGAAAATTGCCTGTTCGCCTCTAAGCCATGAAAGAATTTCCGCATTGCCTTCAATATTGTTTTTAACAGCTTCAATCCGGTGAATGATCTCTTCCGCTTTTTCCTTTGAAAGCCAGCCATTTAGCTCCAAAAGCTTCTCTCTGATAACGCGCGCAAAGAACGCTCCGGTTTCCCCGCCGCGCAGAGAAAGCGCCTCACTGGACGAAACAAACGTCCACCCGATTTCCACTGCATACTTGATCAGCGGATTCTGAACTGTTGCCGATTCTGTTCCTAAGTTTGCCATTATATGTACTCTCCACTACAGGGCCCTGAGGGTTCGAATTCCCCGTCCACACGCTATATGCATATCCGATCATCTAATTCTGAACTGACTTTCTTTCTAATCCAGTACTAGGAATCATTCTTATCTACATCTATTGCTTGTTCAGGTTCTTTTGGTCTATTATCACTAGGGTGTTCGGCTTTGCTGCCGCTCCATACACCTGTTGCATGCCATATTTCATAATGCAACAACCACAGCGAGGTCCATGGCAGTATTGTATCGGCAATTGACATGGATGAATCCCATTCAAAATATTTGTAACGAAATAAACATAATTCTTTTCCGGGGAAAAGGTGAGGAATCGGCATCCTGTTTCGAGGTGCTAGCTCAGGCTTTATGATATTAACTTGAGGTCGTTTACGCAACTTATAACTGATCTTTACAGTATAAATTTCACTTAAGGGACTGGGGTGAAGGGAACCAACCCAAATCATAGAAATATTCTTATTCAACTCTACGTGAGACTCAGGGAAGCGACACCTCAAACGCGTAGCCTGCTCTACTACCTTAAGAGTTCTTTTCTCATTTCTGAAGTATATGCTTCTATGCCCCATACCATGTATTCCTCTTTACAGTTGTCCCGATGGCTCCCAACAGACCTGTTTTTGCGGCCATCCTTAATTTGCCACTTTGGTGTTTTTCATCAATACCTTTGCCATAGCGCTCGACAGCTCGTTTCACCAAACTTTCTCCCAGTATAGTGGAAAGAATTGGCACAATTTTATGAACACCGGTTTGTTTACTAACAACGGCAAAATCATATTCAACCTGTGTAAGCCATTCAAAGAAGCGATTTGCTCTTTGAGGTTCTTCTGTTTTTTTCCATTTATCAGCGAAATTTTCCTCAAAGTTGATTGGATTGGGTATCCACCACTCACCGTCTTTTTGGCGAATCTCCCCTCGTATCTTTGATGTTACTGCCATTAGCGCCTCGAATATGTCACCTTCTCCAGCGTAAACCTGACCAGCCAACGTAGTGATGATTATCGAAATCGGCTTATCCTCCGGATTTCCTTGATAGCGGATATCGCGATGTCGTTTAAGTATCTGCACCACTCGACGAAGAGGAGTGGGCACGCGTTCTTCCGGAATCTTTTCGACATCGACCTCCGCCGCCTTTGCCATTATCTCGCGCCGCTCCAAAAGCAACACCTTCTGCCGATCATTGAACCAACCAGAATATCCTTTTGGGTTACTATCTTTCCAGTTGCGAAGTTCTTCATCTGGAATATTTATTCCATCCGCAATATCACGGAGGTTATGACGGCTTGCCTCCTCGTCTGGAATAGCCGGAAGAATGTCCATGTGAAACTGACCCTTATAATCAAGAGTCCAGCACCGACGACCAGAAACCAACTGCGGGATGCTCTCACCTTTTTTGTTTAGATACTTAATATATCTTTCCAGTTGTTCTCCAAGTTCCGTTTTGAGTTTGTCCTGGGTTGTACTCTCTTTCTTTATATTTCGCCTATAGACAAGATCCACATCGTATTCACCATCTTCCTTGACTGGCCTAATTGCCGTACCAAGACGCATTGATCCTTGATGGTAGATTTCCGCATCTGAAGACAATCGCTCTATGTGATCGGCTTTCAACCAATCAGCCAACATCGTATATTTCTGACAAGATGTTTTGTAAACATCATCCGGGACGTCCAATTCTTCGCCCAAGTACCGAAGAATTTCCGATAATTGATCGGCTCTGCTTTTATCAATAAACATGGTTATTCTCCTTCTCCGTGTTTCCGTTTGTTTTATTTAAATCATACAGTGGTACATAAGGTTCACATATATGCTTCATGAAACCAGCTTCAATCACGGGCATAGCTTGCCTGCTTTCGTGTGCAGCTTTTGCTAGGAGTTCTCTTGTCATATTGGATTTATCGAGAGTAAATAGTCCATCTGGAACCTTCGGGTCCAGCCTGAGTATTTTGTCCGCTCCCAACAACAGACTCGCCTGTTTATGTGCGCAAAGACTCTGACCTCTCATGATGAGCCTTGCTGCATGGTTTGCCCATGCAAGTTTGCCACCTGAGTTCAATCTTGCAGGTCGACGACATATTTCGTCAGATGTGCCGAGATTGAGCACATGAATCTTGTCAAGCGGTATGCGCAAAAGACTTACAGTTTCGACAATACCAACCATAGTTGGATTATTTGCCCACACGCCTCCGTCAATATGTCGTATGTGGTCAACATGGTTACTTGACGGGAAGTAACTGGGAGCGGCGCTTGTTGCAAGCGCAACCTGCCAAGCCGGAACTTTCCAATCATGCTTTAGACGCTCATGGTGTGGGGTCTTAAATAGATAGACATCATCTTCGCCAAGATTGTAAGAGGGAATAACCAGTCGCTTGGTGCTTTCTCCAAGCTTTTTTTCACCAAACACGTAGGGATCCTTGAGAGCCTTCAAAAGTTCTTGCTGTGGGTATTTCCTATATATCCAATGCAGAAGAGACCGTACTCCAAAATGATTGGCAAATATTGAGGGCCCTTTATTTGCATAGAAATCTACCATCTGGCTTGGACTCAACCCGAGCCCAAGTCCGAGCGCGATAATACCACCTGTAGAGGTTCCCGTAATCAGATCGAAATGGTCTACGACGTGGACCGACAAGTCCTCCTCAATTGCCGCGAGGATGGCGGCAGAAAATATCCCTTTTATTCCTCCTCCATCAAGGGACAAAATCTGGAATCTATCGCTCACTTCTCCACCTCTTTCAGATCAATTTCCAAATCCTTCACCCTCAACTCGCCGGACATCAGTTTGTTAAGCATTGTTTTGAAAAGGTCTTGTAGAGCGGTCTTCTTTGCAACATTCAGAACACACTTATAGTCGACTGCCCTTAGAATCTCGGCAATATCAAGCTGTTCCTTTCCAGATGGAACGGGAACTGGCTGGGATTTGACCTGTTTATCCGTTACGGCAGGATAACTTGCACCCGTTTCTATTTTGGCGAGTTGTTCAATGAACTGCGGTCTTTGAACCAAGTAGAAGACGAAACGCCCTTTCGTTTCAGAATAATGGGCCCTGAGAACGCAAAACGCGGTGGAACAGACTTGATTATCCAACGTTTCACCAATGCAAGCAATACGTCTTAGAGTGGGTCGCACTGTGGCAAAGACGACGTCACCTTTCTTGATCACTTTACGTGCACGGCCAGGCGCATCTCTAAGCAGATATCCCGCAGTTGAAGTAACGGCTAGTTCCTCATTCGATACGCCAGAAACGTCAAGATACTTAATTTGTCGTGTGCCATCATTGCGAACATCCACCAACTCAGTTTCTGCCACCAGTGACCGCAATGGTTGCACCTCCCAACTCTCTGGCATTTCGCCGATCTCGGTCATTTTTGTCTTCTCTCCTCTCAAACCGTGGGTAAAGACAAACTCCATTGTGGATTTCTTGAGTTCTCGTGTTTTCTCGATTATAGCGTCTTGCAACTCAATCGCCTTCTGAATCCTGAACAACACCGCCGCTATCTTCCGCTGTTCGGAAAGAGGGGGATATGAGATATGCTGTTCCTTCAGTATTTTAAAATGCCGACTATATCCTTTGCTCGGAATATTCAAACTGAGAAGGTGATAGTAAAGAAATCGTAGAATTAGTTCATCTTCATTGGCCTTGAAAGGTTTGGTACCATCAGCCCCAATGGCAAAAGGGAAATCTACATACTTGAATACACGAGTATGATCGCCGAATATAATCAAAGGAAGTGGCTGTCGAATAATGGTTGATTCGTCGTTCGTCCAACCTGCAATAAGATCTTGGCCTTGATCCACAACAGGGTATTTACCGGCTTTAAGGTATGCATTTGCTTGAACCTGTTTTGAACGATCGAAATTCAATTGATCAATACATCTCAAGAAATTCTTGTTTTTCCACTCTCTCGGCCAGTTCATTGCGGTTTTGTCTCCAAATCTTTTTGCGTCCCATATTTCGCCCTCAGCTCCCGGACAAGTCGCCCGGTCTTGCTGTCGTTTCCTTCCAGCCCGCTCCCGGCAATCTCCTTTTCAAGGAAGTTCTGCATATCATCCGCACTCGGCAGTTCCAGTTTGTACCTGGATACAAACAGCTTGTTGTTCATCCCGGCCAACGCATATTCCACCAGGGCATGATCCTTTTTGGTGCATAACAGTATCCCAACAGGTGGATTATCGCCCTTGCTCTTCATATTCTTGCGATACCAACTCACATATGTGTTAAGCTGCCCCATGTTCTCATGCGAAAACTTTTCGATCTTCAGATCTATCAGGACATGGCATTTCAATACGCGGTGATAGAAGACCAGATCAATAAAGCCATAGGTGTCGCCAATTAAAATCCGTTTCTGGCGCGCTTCAAAACAAAACCCGTGCCCAAGCTCCATCAGAAAATCCTGCAGTTTATCCAACAGGGCATCTTCCAGGCTGGACTCAGCCATGACTTCGCTGGACTTGATTCCAAGAAACTCAAAGATGTAAGGATCGCGAATGGCCAATTTCGATTCGGCCTCCTCAGCGCCGGCCCTCGCCAGTTCTGCCAGTTTCTTTTTGTTTCGTGAGAGGCCCGATCTTTCGTAATAAAGACTGTTGATCTGTCGATTCAGTTCTCGCACGGACCAGGTTCCGCGAATACATTCAAACTCATAGAACGCGCGTTTGGTCTCATCGTCGAGGTCGACAATCAGCTCGAAATGACTGAAAGACAGACTATGGAGCAATCGCTGTGGGTCAAGGTGCAATTGTGGGGACACTGTCCCCACTTTTTCGATCGCCTGGCTTTGAGCAGGCAGGAGTTTCTCGAATTGTGGGGACAGCGTCCCCACAATCTGGGGATAAAGACGATAGAAACGGAGGTAACGATAGAGTTGCCGCCGATTGCAATTACTGACTCCTACCAGCCGATCAGCCAGATCATTCAACAGGTTGTCGCCATACTTCGCCCGATCAGCGCCGTTCAATTCATACTCGGCAATATACGCGCCAATCAGCCAGTTCCGCAATGTCAGGCTGAGATTTATAGCTTTACTCGCATGCTCGCTTAACGTCCCATGGACATCTCGGATGGATAGAACAAGCTGATCAAAGGTAAGAGAGGATTTGGCTGGCTTCATGCAACACCTCCCCTGAAAACAAAAACCCGCCAGAATTGAGCGTGATCCGAAGACCAGAGGCTTGGCGGGTATACTGTTAAGAACTTATCAATTCCCTTAAAATATGCAATGGTTATTTTTGCTATTCTGTAAAATAGTCCCGCAGGTCGCAACCTGCAGGGGGCCATACTGCCCCAGATCAACGTCCGGGGACCAGCATGGTGATGGCCATAATCAGAAATCATAAGTTCGGCTTTCTTTTTCACTTAAACCTCATCTGTTGAAATATCTTTTCTAACTCCGCATCCGATTTCTTTGTCTGTTCGCCCAGTTGCTTCAACTCCTTCAGAATTTCCGGAATTGGCCGATAGGCCTCCTTAACTGAAGTATCCACATAGCGGGACGGCGACAGATTGAAGTCGTTCTCGCGCGCTTCTTCGGTGGTTATAACTTTTACAGAACGTCCAACATCTTCACCTTTGATGAATGCGTCGGCAATTTTGCGTATACTCTCATTAGGCAGATAGTTCTTGGGCCTCCCTTTCTTGAATTCCTGACTGGCATTGACAAGAATAATCCTGCCTTGCCGGGTTTTTGATTTGGATTTATTCAAAACCACAATAATGCCGGCAGCCGGTGTATTATAAAAAAGATTGTCCGGCAGAAGAATAACTCCCTCTATCAAATCCTGCTCAACGAACCATTGCCGGATTTTCTTTTCTTTATCGTCACCCTTACTGCCGCTTCCGCGTGTAACCGCTCCCGTATCAAGCACAACTGCGGAACGCCCCGCCGGTTTCAGTGATGCGATTGTGTGCTGAAGCCATGCCCAGTCGGCCTTGCCTGTTGTGGCTCCACCTTGCGATTCAAAGCGGTCAAACGGGTCGTTCTCGTAAACCTTGGTTTCAAAAGGCTGGTTCCACATTGGATTGGCAACAACTATGTCGAACTTCCGGAGACTGGAATCGGATTCCTTGAATTTAGGGTTGGTCATTGAATTGCCGCGGACAATCTCGCCTTCCATATCGTGAATGACCATATTCATTCTGGCAATGGCGTAGCTGGAACCCGTCAGTTCCTGGCCGTAAAGCTTCAATGGTCTTTGAATTTTGATTTCCCGCTCCTGCAAAACCAGTTCGCATTTGATAAGCAGACCGGCAGACCCACAGGCATAATCATAGACTTCCTCGCCCTGCCTCGGACGCATGATATAACCCATAAGCCAGCCTACTTCTGTGGGGGTGAAGAATTCCCCGGCACTCTGGCCCTGACCTTCGGCAAATTTTCTGAGAAGATATTCATAGGCACGGCCAAGAAAATCCGGCTCTACATCATAAAGCCCAAGCCGATAACGCGGATCAGAAAGCGTTTCAACCACTCCGGAAAGTGCCGAATCACTGATTTCCCGTTCACCGTTGCGCGTCTCATTAAAATCAACAAGGTCTATCACGCCGGCAAGACTCGAATTTGCTTTAACGATGGCGCGGCATGTCGTGGTTATTTGTTCTCCTAAAGTCTTTGGCTTCTTGTCTTTCGGCCAATCGAATTTATCACGGCCACTCAATACGGGCCAACGTGCTTCCGGCGGAATGTAGAAACGGACCAGTCTTCCTTTTTCAGACGATTGCAACTGATCGATTTCAATTACATCCAACGCTGATTTAATGTCACCATAAGTTTCAGCAAG
The DNA here is from genome assembly GCA_041306605.1 of Lentisphaerota bacterium. Classification (GTDB taxonomy): domain Bacteria; phylum Verrucomicrobiota; class Kiritimatiellia; order UBA8416; family JAQBFJ01; genus JBFZFB01. The sequence continues at coordinate 28,502 of JBFZFB010000030.1, forward strand.
GCGCGCAACCTCATCATCGAAAACATCTGAAAGGCGTTTAATAAAAACCAGAGGTAGAATATAATCCTTGAATTTAGGAGCGTCTTTTTCACCTCGAATTGAACAGGCAGCACTCCAAAGCATCTGCTCCATTGATTTCGAACTCAGAACATCTTCCTTGCTAAGTCTTTTACGCCGTTTGACAGGGGCATTCTCTTCATCATTCGCGGCTTGTTCAAGTTCATATACATCAAGATTAGATTCCGCTATTAACTTTATGATTAAATCTTTTGCATCTTCTCTAGGAGTAATTTTTTCCTTCTCCCATCTGTTGACCGTGGCAAAAGATACCCCCAGTTTTGCCGCCAATTGTTCCTGGGTAAGGTTCAGTTTATTCCTGAGCTCTTTGATCACTTTTCCCATATTCTTGGTGTCAAACATAGTATATCTCCTCTTTATGCGCGCTATAATGCTATAGCACTATACAGATGTCAAGAATAATTTTCACTAAAAATAAGGCTTATTTAAGCAATTTTATTCAAAATATGGTGTCGGTTTCAAGTGGTGCCATGCCGTAACAAGAAAATTTTACCGCAGGATCAATTGAAATCTATCATGTTTTTCAGCTCATTGAGCCGTGCGTTTATGTCCAACCGGGAAATGGCATTCATCCGGTTGAGGCTGAAATCTTCCACGCCGAACGATGCCACAACACTTCCTGCCAGAAGCGATCTCTTAATGGCATTATCATTGATAACCCTTTCTACCGCCAATGCACCCATGAACCCGCCCGCAAAGGAATCTCCCGCCCCGGTGGGGTCTTTCACTTCATCAACCGGATAAGCAGGTATAATAAAAACCCCGCGCCCTGTCATCAGCATGGCGCCATGTTCACCCTTTTTGATCACAATGTATTCGGGGCCCCATTTACGAATCACTTCGGCGCACTTTCTAAGATTATACTCGCCTGTCAGCAGGCGCGCTTCACTGTCGTTCAGTGTCAGCATGTTGACTTTCGATATCAGCTCCATCAGTTTTTTGCGTGATGTGTTGATCCATAAATCCATAGTGTCGGCTATAACAAATTTAGGCGCCTTCGCCTGCGATAATACGCGCAGTTGAAGTTCGGGCGAAATATTGCCCAGCAGTATCAAGGGACTCGAACAGTATTCCTCCGGAAGCTCCGGCGAAAATTTTTCAAACACATTGAGCTCGGTAAAAATGGTACGCCTGTTTATCATGTCGGCATCATACACGCCGGACCACCTGAACGTGCGCCCCTCCGCCTTCTGCAGACCGGAAAGATCTATGTTGAACTTTTCATACAATTCTTCAAACGCCGGCGGAAAATCCGTTCCGACAACGCCGACCATTCCGACATTCGTAAAAAACGAGGCCGACGCGCAGGCATAACTCGCTGATCCGCCAAGCAGATTGGCCTTCTGATCAGCCGGTGTTTTGATTGCGTCTATCCCTATGGAGCCGACAACAACAAGGCATATCTTCCTGTTTTTCCGGCTGGTATTCATGGTTTTTTTCATTATTTTAATAACTCTTAAGCGGCATTTTTTTCAGCGACAATATCAGTGACACTAACCGCAACACGCCCGACTGCCGATATGCCCAAACCGTTGGTGAGGCTCTCGCGAATACGCTGTTGAAGCAGTTCGCAGATTTCGCTTATCTGCGGCCCGGCCTTGATCCTGATACTTACTGCTATATCAATAGCGTGCCGTTCAGGCAGAACAACCGGCCGCATGCGGGTAACCGACGGAAATTCATCCATCAGTTTCATTATATAATCAGCTATGGCGTCCGTGCTTATACTCACAGTGCCGCTGTCGTTCTGAAATGACAAAAATTTGCCCTTCTGTTTTCTCTGCGTGCCGGTAACGGCAAACAACAGACCCAACACCACAACGGCAAGCCCTGCATAAACAACATAAATCGGATCTGTTTCCATAACACACATCACCGCACTGCGTAAATTGGGAATCAGCGCGACTGAAATTATAAACATGCCCGCTACCAGCAGAACAACCAGCACTATTAATCTGACCAGTCTGTGCAATATATTCATGTTATCCCTCGAATCTTTATTTTGTTCGTTTTTCAGACAATGTCTTCAGATGCGCCGCCATGGCTTCAAGACCCAGCACGTAACTCATCCAACCGAATCCCATAATCTGCCCGACGCACGCCGCCGCTGTAAGGCTTATATGCCTGAATTCTTCACGGGCATGCACGTTTGACAAATGAACTTCAACGCACGGCACACGGCATCCCTGCAGAGCATCTCTCAACGCCACGCTTGTGTGCGTGTATGCCGCAGGATTGATTATAATCCCGTCAAATTTACCTTTTGCTTCTCCTATGGCCGTAACCAGAACGCCTTCTTCATTGCTCTGCAATGCTTCCACTTCCACACCCAGCTCGACGGCCCGGGCTTTGACTTTCGTTATAATTTCATCAAGTGTCACACTGCCGTATATATCGGGTTCGCGCTTTCCAAGAAGACCCAGATTGGGTCCGTTTAATATCAGGATTTTCATCGTCCTCCTTATGTCACTCTATTTCAGTTCCTCAACAGAATATTCCTGAATCCTGTTGTCATCCAGCCGTACTTTCACGCGCTGGGTCAGAATATTCGCGCTGAGCACACAGCCTTTGCCCGCCGGACATTCAACCCTTGCTCCGTCACGCGGTATATTTTCACCCATTTTCTTATATTGATGATACTCAAAACGCAAACAGCATTTCAGCCGGCCGCAAACTCCGCTTATCGCCGCCGGATTCATTGATAGCCTCTGCACCTTCGCGGCTTTGGCGTTTATGGATTCAAAATGATGCAGCCACTGACAACAACACATCGCCCGCCCGCACAAACCCATACCGCCAATGATCCCGGCTTCATCCCGTACGCCGATCTGTTTCATCTCAATGCGCATATGCATTTCTTCTGCCAGCTCTTTTACCAGATCCCGGAAATCCACTCTGTCTTCCGCTGTAAACGTTACAACAAGCACCGCGCGGTCAAAACTGTACCGCACGCGCACAAGCCTCATTTCCAGCTTGAGTTTTTCGGCCTTAGCGGTGCAGGTTTCAACCGCCATCTTGTTCATCACAATATTTTCCTTCGCCTTGGCCTGATCCTGCAGTGTGGCACAGCGCACCACACGCCCCATGTGGGAACCGGCGGGATGAATTACATCTTGCTCAAGCTTATTGACACGTCCGTATTCCTGAACCTTGTCCGCCTCTATAACGCACATGTCTCCCTCGTGAATAGCCAGATCTTGAGGGACCTCACATAAAATGTGGAACCCTTCTTCTATCTCAATATATGCGGTTACAGCCATAAACACCTTTTTTATTCATATTAAGCCAGCAATATACAAAAATAGCGCAACCGGTAATCTCATGCAATGTATCTTCTTTATAAAGGCATCAGGATATTTTGCTCATCCCGAAACTCAACACGGAGGATTCCGGCAGGTTTCTGGCCATTTGCTCGTCCATTTCCATTACCGTTTCAACATTTCTGCGCGCCATAACGCCGGAAAGCCCTCTTGCCTTCTTTTTCAGTATTTCAATATGCCCGCTATGATGCAGAATTTTATCATCACATCCCTGCGCGATCATAAGAATGTCACGATACCACCGCAAAACAAAACGCATCAGCTTGGACCTCTCTTCCCGATACCGGGCACTAGCCCGCGCCTCAACCGTTTCATCATCCTCGTCTCGCGCGCTGTTTTCAGCCGCCGCCCATTCTTCGGCCTCCGCTTTCTTTTTCATATCCTTCAAAAGATTTACAAGCCGCTCCGTGAATACCATCTGCTCAATAACACCCGTCTTCGCACCTGACTTCACGTCCAGCCCGCACGATGCAAGAATATCAACAAGAACATCGCGGACATCATCAGATAACGCCGTGTCGCCGATTGAAAGCATAATCCGCTGACAACGGGACCGCACCGTCGGTAACAGGGCGCCGGGATTGTCTGTTATAAGGAAAAAAACGCTTTTACCCGACGGCTCTTCAAGCGTCTTGAGAAACGCGTTTGAGGCCTCCGCACTCATTCTGTCGGCCGCCGCCAACACGCATGTCTTCCATGTGCCACCGAAAGATGTCTGCATCATTCTGACTTCAATATCTTCTTTGATCTGATCCACGGAAATAATGCGTGATTTTTTCTGCGGCTCAACCCAAAGCACGTCAGGATGAACATGACTCTTGATCTGACGGCAGTCAGCACATTCACCGCACGGGTTGCCGTCTTTTTTTTTGCAGAAAAGAAGTGACAGCGCCTGCTCGGTAAATTCAAGCGCCTCCCCGCGTATCTGGCCTGCCACGATATAAGCCTGCGCCAGCCGACCGGCTTCATAACTGCGCTTAAAATGATCCATTGCGTCAACAAGAGTCACTATGCTTTTCCTCCAAATCGCCCCTTTTTACGCATGTTTTCGATGCCATCCGCAACTATTTTGCGTATTTCTCCGTCAACAATCTCCACCTTGCGGCCGGCATCAAGAACCTTGAACCGCCCGGCTTCGCTCTTCGCCAGATCAAGATAACCGGCACGCACTTTTTCGTGAAAAGAAATTGCCTCCCGTTCAATCCGGTCTTTTGCCATGCCTTTTTGCGCGTTGCGCGACGCTACACGCTCAAACCCGCGCGTTACATCAATGTCCATCAGGATCGTCAGATCCGGCTTGATTCCGCCTGTCGCAAATTCGTTCAGAGCCAGAATTTTTTTCATGTCCAGCCCGCGGCCGTATCCCTGATACGCGGTAGTGGAGTCGAAAAACCTGTCGCATACCACAATCTTTCCATCAGTCAGCGCCGGCAGAATTACACGGCTGACAAGCTGGGCGCGGCTCGCTTCAAACAGAAGCGTCTCAGCTCCGGCGGATACCGGCTCACCTGTTTTATCATGCTGAAGAATTTCCCTGATCAAATTGCCGATTGCCGTTCCGCCCGGCTCATGAACCATCACCACGTCATATCCCTGCTCGCGTAAATATGACGCCAGCAGATTGGCATGAGTGGACTTGCCACTGCCTTCCGGCCCTTCAAAAGTAATGAACATCCCCGTCAATTGCTGTGTCTTCATCCAGATTCCCATCGCGTTAAGGCGCTGTTCTTCTCAATTCCTGCCCGTCCGGAGTGTCTTTTACATCCCAGCCAAGCCCGGCCAATTCGGCCCTGATTCTATCGGATTCAGCCCAGTTTTTGGCCTTCCGTGCCTGGGCTCGCAAATCGAGAAGCGCCTTTATTTTATCATCAACCTGCTTTTCTTCCTTCCGCAAAAATCCAAGTACGCTGTCGAATTCTGACAACTGCCGCAAAACCGGTCCGGCGCATTTTGCGTCATCTCCACGGTCCAGAGCTTTGTTTCCTTCGTGAACCATTTCAAACACTGCCGCGAGCGCCTCCGGAACATTCAAGTCGTCATCCATGGCCGCCGTGAATCCGGCGCGCGCGCGCGTCACCCAGTCACATTGCGCGGCATTGTCACCAGCACTGCGCGCCGCGGCTTTTTCAAAACGGTCCTTGAATTCATCAAGCCGCGCCAGCGCCGCACGCGCTCCGTCCAGAGCGCTGAATGTGAAGTTTAACGACTGCCTGTAGTGCGACGATATCAGCACATACCTGATCTCTCGCCCCGTGTAGCCCTTGCCGGCAAGATCACGAACGGTATAAAAATTCCCCAGCGACTTGGCCATCTTCCTGCCGTCAACAACAAGATAACCGCAGTGCATCCAGTATTTTACAAAAGGGTTGCCTGTGGCCCCTTCGCTTTGCGCGATTTCATTTTCGTGATGCGGAAAAATATTGTCCACACCGCCAGTGTGAAGATCAAAACTTTCGCCCAGATATTTCATGCTCATAGCCGAACATTCAATGTGCCAGCCCGGCCGGCCGCGGCCCCATGGAGAATCCCAAACCACATCTCCGTCCGATTCATCCCACGCTTTCCAGAGCGCAAAATCACCCACGTTTTCCTTGTCATATTCATCCTGCGCCACACGCGCCCCAGCGCGAAGACCTGTCATATCAAGATGCGCTAATTTGCCGTATTTATTGAACTTTCCGACGCTGAAATACACCGAACCGTCTTCAGATTTATAGGCCAGCCCCCTGTCAAAAAGCCGTTGAATCAGGTTCAGCATTTCAGGAACATGATCCGTTGCCGCCGGATAAAACTCAGCCGGTTCAATATCAAGCCTTTTCAAATCTTCAAAAAAAGCGTCCTTGTATTTCCGCGTGTAATCTTTAAGCGATACACCCGCTTCCATGGAGCCTTTGATCGTTTTGTCGTCTATGTCCGTAAGATTCATAACTTGCGTGACATCATAACCGCTGAATTTTAAATACCGCCGTAAAAGATCTTCGAATATATACGCTTTGAAGTTGCCGATGTGCGCGTAATTGTAAACCGTGGGACCACAGGTATACATCCTTACTTTTTTCCCTTCAAGGGGAGTAAATTCTTCCAGTCTTCTGGTCAAAGTGTTGTATATCTTCACTTCACATCTCCACTGCCGCCACGCTCATGGCGGCTATTCCCTCGCCGCGGCCTGTAAATCCCATCTGTTCGGTCGTCTTCGCTTTTACGGACACTTTGCCTTTTTCAATGCCGGCCGCGCGGGCTATGTTTTCCCTCATCTGATCAACATACGGGGCCAGTTTCGGTTTTTCAGTGATGACCGTTACATCTATGTTTATGATCACAGCCTTCAGCTCCGCGAGACACGCCGCTGTTCTTTCAAGCAGATCAAGACTGTCGGCATCCTTCCATTTTGGGTCCGTATCGGGAAAATGCCGGCCTATGTCACCGTCGGCGACCGCGCCAAGCAAAGCGTCTATCACGGCATGACAAAGCACATCAGCGTCAGAATGGCCGGCTAGTCCGGCATCATGTTTTATCTCTACACCGCCGAGAATAAGCCGTCTGCCTTTCGCGAAACGGTGAGCGTCAAATCCTATTCCGCTTCTAATGGTTTTCATGGTTTCTGACTTTACCCTACGGCACGCGCGCAAACAACGCATTTTTTCAACCGCTTTTCGCGAAAAACTATTCCCACGGGAATCGCGCGTATTTTTTGAGCTTCAGCTCGTCTCTCATTACCGCCATATCATTCCGCACGGCGGCGGGCAGGGGAACGCCGTTCTTCTTTCGATCCAGCCATGCTTCATGCTCTTTTTCGCCGGCCGTGTATATACGGTCCTGACCCGGCGCTTTTCGGGAAGCTCTCAACTCACGCAGAATATCGCCAATGTGTTTTCTGAAAGCGCCGGTATCAATGAAATTTTCTATATTAATGGCTATGAAAAAATGACCCAGTTCTATCGGCGTTTTTTTTCCGTCTTTGATCCCCATGAGCGCCTTCATGTGGTTGCCCGCCTGCAGGGCGGAGGATAAAATTTCCACCACAGTCGCGTAACCATATCCCTTGTAGCCCGCCGTTTCTTCGCCGATACCGCCCAGCGGAACAAGTGCGGCGGCGTCACGGGTCAGGTCTTTCAGAATTTCACTGGTGTCCGTCCGGCTCCTGCCGTCCGATCCTATTACAAGACCGGGCGGAGTGTCTTTGCCCTGCCGCTCGTAGTATTCTATTTTACCGCGTTGAGTGACGGAAGTGGCGCAATCCAGCAGAAACGGAAAATCCTCGTCTGTCGGCATGGCGAAAGTCAGCGGATTGGTGCCCAGCATATTTTCAACGCCGAAAGTCGGCGCGATAGACGGCCGCGCGTTTGTGCCTACCTGTCCGATCATACCCGCTTCTGCCGCCATGAGCGCGTAATAACCTGCTATGCCGAAATGTGTGGAATTGCGGGCAACCACCATACCCATTCCAAATTCACGGGCTTTATCAATGGCCATCTGCATGCATTTTTTGGCCACAACATGGCCCATTCCGTTATGACCGTCCACAACGCCGGTTGTAGCAGATTCTCTTACCACTTCAAAACGTGTTGCCGTGTTGAGCGTACCGGCCCTGATGCGGTCATAATATATCGGCTTACAGCGGTTGATGCCGTGCGAGTCTATGCCGAGCTTGTCGGCTGTCACCAGAACATCCGCGCATACACGCGCGTCTTCGGCTGGAATGCCAAGCGCGATAAACACATCGGCCATGAACTTTTCAAGATAATCCGCCGGCACTCTCACATTATCATTTTCCACATGTCACCTCATTTTCGCGCCGCCATGAGCGCGTCTAACCTGCCTGAACCCTCAGAAAAATTCACGTGTAATATACAGATTAAATCTTGTGCATTAACATAATTCTAAATTCAACTTGTCTGAATTATTTTTTCAGCTTTCTGATAATATGCTTGGCTAGATGTTCTTTGATTTCGCTATGCCGGGGTACAGGTTGACAGGCTCCGGTTTCTGGATTTTGATACCAATCATGCCGGGCGCCATGGCGAATTAACGCACATCCATTTTTTTCTATTTGGCGGATCAGGTCTTTGCGCTTCATGCAATTTGAAGCTCCGCAACTTTGCGCACACCGGGTATGTGCCCGCCTGAAATATCATTGAAAATATCTTTCAGGTTTTCCTGAAGCTCTTCAAGGGTTTCGCCTTGTGTCATGTAATCAGGATAATCTTCCAAATATCCCAGCCACATGTTTTCTTCCTGCCAATAAACAAAACGTATTGATTTCATGCTTAAACAATACTTTTTTTTCATATTGATTTCAACCTTATTATTACAGTACTGCCCATCGTTACAAATCCCGCACAGTAAAAAGGATGGGGTATGCACAGTATCAATTGACGGAAGTCAAAACCGGCTTTGCGGACTTTATTTTCGCGCGATGAATCTTGCGAGACGATTTTTTTACTGAAAATCAGCTATTATGTCAGTTATTGGTTGCCGTTTTTTTGATTCTGTTTCGGGGTTTTCATTTTGAACGGGCGTGATGTCAGGATTTTTGTTGTTGGCAAAAGAAGAAGCAGTCGATGCAGAGTTTGTTGTAATATTTGCACCTGCGGCGATAAGCGCATTCATTACTTTGGCGGAATGTTGGCGGATTGCCCAGTAGAGCGGTGTGATTTTCTTGCCGGCGAGTGCATGGATGTTCGCGCCTTTTGAGATAAGCAGGTTTGCGACATCGGCTGCATCCTTGCTTGCTGCCCAGTGAAGAGGGGTGAATCCGTTCAATGTGGTGGCATTCATGTTTGCGCCTTTTGAGATAAGCAGGCTTGCGATATTGGTATAATTCATGGCGGCAGCCAGATGCAAAAGAGTTAATCCGTCTTTCAGAGTGCAGTGCACCGCATTAGTGCCGGAATTTTCAAGAATTGTTTTAAATAGAGCGGAATTACCCGCTCTCACCGCCCGGAACAGCGCTTGGGTATCTGTTTGCGTTACCCGTATCACGGGTTGCTCAGTGATTATTAAGCCGGGAGCGGAATATGTATCCGGATTCCCAAAGGATAACAACAGGTCTTGTTCCGCGCCTACAATTTGACCTAGCGCGGATTCCAAGCCTATGGATGCGATTCTGCATTCATGATCCAGCTCCAGTTCTGTACGTTGCAGTTGTAAAAGATCCATTTTCATGGCAAGAAGTTTGCTTTCCTCAATGGCATTCAGGTTTTCCATATTTTTTATGGTTTGTTCGAGATAAACTTTTGCTTTACCGGCTTCTTCAATGTGTTGACTGCGAATAAGCTCTGTTTTTTGTATGGAAACAATCCAGTCGCAAACTTGCCCGGCGGATTCCCTGCAAACTTTGTCAAAAATATCCAATGCGCGCATATGTTCGGCGACCCTGGCTTTTACGCCGCTTTTCGTCCATGAGAAAATAGGTATGTTGATTCCAAATCCTACAAACCACTCATCGCTGCGTCCTTCATCACTAATATGCTGCCAGCCGGATTCTGTTGTTGTGCCAAAACGGCTTTCCGATCCTGAATCTGTTCTTGTTCTGGTCCCAGTTTCTGACGATTCTGATGATGATTCTGATGAGCTGTAATCAACTTCTGTAACGGTACTATTTTCTGTTGAGGTTTCTGTCCGACTGCCAGTTTGTGTTCCACTGCTTGTTCCGCTATTTTCTCCTGTAAGATCGCCTTTACTTTGTGTTTTGGAAGAAGTTTCACTTTTGGAATCCGACCATCTGGTTGAAAAACCGTCTTGAAGCTGTCGGGAATAAGATGCTTCTATGTGCGAAAACCAGGGAATACGATATGATTTTGCTTCTTTCAAAGCGCTCTCTGCCGCTGCTATTCTCCAGCGGCAAGCCATTATATCCGAACGGTTATCAAGCGCATATTCGCACAATATCTGTTTATTTTGAGCCGGTTCCTTCCATTTAAAAAATGTCAGTTTATTGGTGTTAATTTGAAGTGATTCAAGCGATATAGCCACCAGTCCAGCCATGATGCGGCGTTTTTCTGCAAGATTCCGCTGGGTTTTACTCAGGTCGGCCATTGATGCCTGATAACGGCGCCATATCAGCATATCATCTTCCAGCAGGACTAAGCCCTGATTATTCAGGTCGCGGGATGTCTGGTGTGCTGTTTTATTAAGCATTACCATTTGTTCAAGTATTTTAATATCTTCTTCCAGATATAGAATTTCTGAAAAAAGAGTCGCTACCTCAAAGGAAAGTTCCACCTGCGCATGCCGCAATTCTGCCTGCGCCATGTATGCTTCCGCCGCGGCAAGAGATCTTTGGGCTGTGTATGTCCACGGATTGGGAGGAAATACGCGAAGGCCTATATTCATCGTATCGCTATCTGATGTTTCATTTCCACCGGATATTACAGAAGTTTTTGAAGAAGAAGTTCTTGCAAATCTGTCTTTTGAACCCGATTGGGAAGTTGATTGGTATGTCGATTGCGATGTTGATTTACCTGTTGACGCTGCATGATGATCAGGCTCAAGCGGATCTGTAAATGTTTCTGTTTCGATTCCGGTTTCTGTGCTCACTCCTGATCTGTTGCCGGACTCTGTTTGGTGCTGTATATCCGTTCCTTCACCCCATTCGGATCCTGTGCCGGTTTCTGTTTCCCGGCCGGATCTTACTCCTCTAAAATCTTCATTGCCGTATCCAGCCTGTATTTCCGGATCTCTTATGTCGCCTGCTATCTTGGCGGTTTCGAGAGCAACTTCCATTTCTCCCTGTAATATTGCCAGAGGGCTATTATGCATAATAGCCCTCTGCACCGCCTGATTCAGGGACATTGGTCCTGTTATTTTCTCCTGTTTTGCCGGCGGCGCTGTTTCAAATGGCGCCGGTCCGTTATAAGGAATCATATTGGTGGAACAACCTCCGGCCAAGCCTGTCAAGATAAGCAGTGCAGTCCACGGAAAATATTTCGTCGTTCTGCATTTATCATATAACGTGTTTTTCATTTCATTCCATCCGGGCTGAACAGTTAATAACGGTTATCATTAACCCCGTTTCGCTTTAAAAAGATTCTGCCATCGTGAAACCGCCGGCACTCTGACCCTCACGGCCTCACCGGGAATTAAATTGTTTTTTTCCATGATCTTAAGCATCACCCTGCGCCCTCTTATTTCAATATCAACATCTTCGCCCGGTCTGGTAAGGCGGACAGGCAGTGCGCTTATATCTGGCGCGACATTTGCAACAACTGCTGTTATCTCCTCCGGCGATATAAGGGAGCTTATGTATACCCGCATTCCCTCCTTAAGTTCTCTGGCTTGTATTTCCCTGAGAAAAACAACAACTTCATCTGACGTTTCCGGAGCAATACGAATAATAGGTTCTCCCTCCAGAACGGTTTCTCCCTGTCTATAGGCGATTCTTGATATTGTGCCGTCACATGGCGCACGCAAAACATAAGTTTCCCGCGCCGCTTTAAGCATATTCAGGGTTGCGTGAAGAACATTTGATTGCGCGGATGTTCTTTCCTTCATTGCCTGACTAAAGTTGAAATCTTTTCCCGGGTACAGCCATTCTTTTGCTTCTTCATAACGTTTTTTTGCTTCAACAAGATGCGTTTCGTGAGATTTTATCAGATTGGGATACTGTTTAACCGCTTGCGACAGAGCGGCGTGCCGGGCGCGAATTTCAGCCACACTTGCGGCGTCAATAAGTTTGTTTTCCAAAAGTTTATTTAATCTTACAAGTTCATTATCCAGCACCGCGTGTTCCGCTTCCGCCTCCCCCATCTCTATTTTCGCTGTTAAAATATCAGCTTCTGCCGATGCCACTTCATTCGCGAAGGATTGATGCACTCTAAGCACATAATCTTCTTCCGACAAGGCTTGTACTGCAAGCGCCTCTGCTTCGGCGATCTCGCCGTCTATCGCCCGTGTATCCAGTTTCGCGACAACATCACCGGTTGATACTTTCTGCCCTATTTTAACATCAATAGACAGGAGAACCATTGTATCCGGCGCTCCTATTTCCACTGATTTTGCGTTAACCGTTCCCGTTATAACGCCCAAAGAAGGATTATACTGATATAATAAAAATGCCACTACCGCTACCGCAAGCCACACAAAAAAAGGCCAGCTGTTTTTTATTTTATATTTCGCTCTGCGCCAGTTTCCGTTGTGTTGCCGATGATCATGTCTATTACCAAGTTGTGCTTCTAACATATTAAAAATCCATTCTGTTTTCTTAACACCAAACCGGTATTTTCTTTTTTACGGAAACATTATATGACACTACCTTTGCCGGAATATTGCCGGAATATTACCTTTTGGTTAGGTTGAAGGTATTACGAAATGAGGGGAAAACAGCCGTCTATCGAAATTAAAACCTGTCAGACAGGCAGGTTGACGCAGAAAGTACTGCCCGCACCGGGTGAACTGTTTACAGTTATATGACCGTTATGGGCTTTAACCAACGCCTGCACCAGGCTGAGCCCCAGTCCGGTTCCTTCACTTGTACGACTCTGCTCGCACCGGAAAAAACGCTCAAAAACATGGGGTATATCCTGCGGAGAAATACCTACCCCGGTATCTGATACAATGATTCGAACAGCAGATGCCGTCTTCTCACAGGACACTTTTACATTGCCTCCGGCATGGGTATATTTCAGCGCGTTGTCAATTAGATTGGCAACTATTCTCTGCACGGCAGAGTTATCCCCAATAAATACAACATCCCCCTCCGGCAGGCATAGATTAATTTTTATGTTCTTGTCTTCAGCCGGGGAAGAAAACAATTCAACCGCGTGCGTAATTAAAAGGTTCATTTTTATACACTCTTTTTTAAAACAGGTAATACCGGCTTCTGTCCGGGTAATCTCCAGCATGGTGCTTATCAATTTATCCAATCTATCACATTCTTCTACTATGACACCGGCTGATTCCTGCCATTCTTTTTCATCAAGTCTGCCCACGGCCGCCATTTCCGCCACACCGCGTACCCGCACTATCGGCCCTCGCAGATCATGCGCAATATTGGAAGACAGTATTTTCAATTCGTCAATCAGCAGGGCTATTCTATTCAACATATCGTTAAACGCGTTTGCCAGCAGGTCTATCTCATCCATGTTATTATTCGTTTTGACCCGCTGAATAAGATTATCTTCTTTAATTGCTACCGCCGTTTGCCGCACATCTTCCACTCTATGAATTATTTTCCAGAGTACTATATAACTGAGAATACTGCCCGTTAGAATTATTATTAGAAGCCCTAATCCTCCCGTTTTCCGGTATATGCCGACAGCGGAATCATACGACTTTATTGACCTGCCCAGCTGAAAAATCCTGCCCCCGGAACCAGCCAGAGAAATCATTCTTGCTCTGCCGCTACCGCGCAATGATACGGTTTTGTAAACAGGCGTACTGGTTATTGTTATTCTTGCCGGATCAATTTCATTTTCCGCCGGTTTCCAATCATCACTTGTACTGACAGCCAAAACAACACCGTCCGACGAAAGCATCCGGAAAAATACCTGATCCTGACCGGCAAAATAGGCTTCCTGCTCAAACATCTTCTGCAAAATGTTTATCTTCCGGCGATCGGATAGATCCATGTATTTTCGGGCTTCCGAAAACAACACTTTATCCACACGCGCTATAAGCGAACGCTGCAGCATGATATCGGCCAGTAAAAATATCGCACCGCATGTACATGCAAAAAAAAGCGCGTACCATAAAGTTAATTTTACCGGAAGCGATATTTTAAGCAGACGAATCCTGTTTAATAACATATCCAACTCCGCGAATTGTGTGTATCAAAGGCCTTTTAAAGGACTCGTCTACCTTACTTCTTAATTTCGACATACGACTTTCAACAATATTGGTATTCGGATCAAAATTGTACCCCCAAACATGCTCTATAATCATTGTTTTTGATACCACGCGCCCGGCATTTCTCATTAGATATTCGAGAAGCGAAAACTCCAAAGGCTGCAGATCAATATTCCGGCCATCTCTCTTTACCTCCCTTGATAAAATATTTATAAAAAGATCGCCAACAGATAACCTTGTTGTTTCACCTTTGTTTGCCTGTGAACGACGCATCAAGGCTTGCAGACGGGCAACCAGCTCGGAAAAAGCAAATGGCTTTGCAAGATAATCATCACCGCCTTTCTGAAGACCTGTTACTTTATCTTCAATGGAATTTCTGGCGCTTAATATCAATACTGGCGTATTTTTCCTTGCCCTGCGAAGATCTTCCACGATTTTTAAACCGCTTATGGTCGGAAGCATAATATCAATTATGGCAACGTCATAGTCTTCATGCAAAGCCAGTATCCGACCTTCTTCTCCGTCACGGACATGCAAAACAGTAAAACCTTCCTGCTTAAGCCCTTTAACAACAAAAGCCGCGGTTTTAACATCATCTTCTATAAAAAGAATATTCATTTTCTCTCCGGCTGTCGTAATTCTATGATAAAATCGTTAACCGGCAAGCCTGCCTGTAACTATCCTGTCTCTGCCGTTCAAGTCTTTGCATGTCTCTATATGCCTTATGCCGGCTTCCTCAAGCAGTGTCTTTACCGCTCCGGCTTGCTGGTGTCCTATCTCCAGAAATAAAAACCCGCCCGGCTTAAGCGCCATCGCCGAATCCTGAATAATCATTCTCATCACGTCAAGACCATCCGGCCCGCCGTCAAGCGCCGTCGTCGGCTCATGATCACGGATATGCACCGGTAATGCCTTGTATTCCGCGGTCGGAATGTAAGGGGGATTGGCCACAATCACATCAACAGTTTCCGGATCCAGAATATCAGGCAGTTCCGCGCACGCGAAGGCAACTTCCGGCCCCGCTCCGAGAGCGGCGGCGTTTTCCTGCGCCAGCTTAATGGCTTCGGCGCTGATATCAAGCCCCAGATATCTGCCGCCCGGCTTTGCCAGCGCGATACTTATAATAATGCATCCACTGCCTGTGCCGATATCAACAACCACAGGATGAACCTCGCTTTTCCCGCTTAAAAGCTCGCATTGTAGAACTTTTTCAACCAGCAACTCCGTCTCCGGTCTCGGTATGAGCGCACGCTTGTCCACCTTGAAAACATGCCCCATGAACTCAGTGTCGCCGGTAATATATTGAACGGGTTCACCGTCGGCCGCGCGTTTGATGCCGCGCCGCATAGCCGCCAGCTGTTTTTCGCTTAACACCGTTTTGAAATTGAGACACAGCTCCAGCCGCCGGCAGTTCAGTAGTCTGCTGGCAAGAAGTTCGGAGATCAGACGCGCGTTCTCAATGCCTTTACCTTTCAGGTAACCATCAGCCGCGTTAAGAACTTCACCCAATGTTTTTGATTCAGCCATGCGTATACGCTTTCAGCTTATCACGCCATGTTTTCCATTTCCTGTTTTAATCTCAACTCCATGTCGTGATCGCGCAATGCCTCAAGCAGATTGCGCAGATCGCCCTCCATAACACGGTCCAGACTGTAAAGCGTCAGATTAATACGATGATCTGTCATGCGGTTCTGCGGAAAATTGTATGTGCGTATCCTGTCGCTCCGGTCGCCGGCTCCTATCTGCGAACGCCGGGCTTTGCCTCTTTTTTCTTCT
Source organism: Lentisphaerota bacterium (assembly GCA_041306605.1). Lineage (GTDB taxonomy): Bacteria > Verrucomicrobiota > Kiritimatiellia > UBA8416 > JAQBFJ01 > JBFZFB01. Next base: position 44,461 of record JBFZFB010000030.1, read on the forward strand.
TCTTCCTGTCTTCTTATATCAAGGATACGCGCCTTGAGAACTGACATGCACCTTTCTTTGTTTCTGTGCTGAGACCGCTCGTCCTGACTTTGCACAGCCAGCCCGGTTGGCAGATGTGTTATTCGCACCGCCGAATATGTGGTGTTAACGCTCTGACCGCCCGGCCCGGATGAGCAAAAGGTATCTATTCTTAATTCTTCGGCCGGTATTTCTATGTGATCATCATCCCGCGATTCCGGAAACACCACCACAGTTGCCGCGGAAGTGTGAATTCTTCCGGATGCCTCTGTGGCCGGCACGCGCTGAACACGATGCACGCCCATCTCATACCGCAATTCACCGTAAGCGCCATTGCCGTTCACCGAAAAAACAACCTCTTTATAACCCCCGATTTCACATGAATTGGCGTCTATAAGACTTACTTTCCATCCCTTTGTTTCAAAATACCGGCTGTACATTCGGAACAAATCACCCGCGAAAAGAGCCGCCTCGTCACCGCCTGTTCCGGCACGGATTTCCATAATGACATTCCGTTCTTCTGCCGGGTCTGGTTCCAGCAGGGCCGCCATAAGCTCCTTTTCGGCTTTCTCGAGTCCTTCTCCAAGCCCCTGAAGTTCTTCCTTTGCCAGGTCCTTGAGTTCAATATCCGCCTCAGGGCTGTCTATCAGTTCACGGTGCCCGGCGATATCATTTTCCAGTTTCATAAATTTCCCGAACTTGTCCTCCAGTTTCTTCAAGGAGGAATGTTCCAGCAGGAGTTCGCGGAATTTTTTCTGATTGGATATAACCACAGGATCGGAAAGCTGTTTCTCTATTTCCTGAAGCCGTCCTATTTTTTTGCTGATATGTTCCCTGTTGATCATGCCGGTTTCTCCAGACTGTAAATCTGTTTTCGCCTGCAATATGCAGGTTTGCTGTTAAACAACCAGTTTACTGCGCAAAACAGGCCAGACCGGTTGCTTTTGCTCGATCTGGCCTATTGCTTTACGGAAAACTACTTTTGCTTTTTGGCGTACCGCTTCTTGAAATGCTCAACACGGCCTTCCGTGTCAATAAAAGCGGCTTCACCCGTGTAGAACGGATGACACGCGGAACAAACGTTTACATGCATCTCTTTTACTGTTGAACGGGTATGTATTACACTCCCGCAAGCGCATGTAATGGTTGCTTCACCATATTCAGGATGTATTTCTTTCTTCATTGTCTTCTCTCAACCTCTAATTGATCACTTAATTAGGAGCGCAAAAACTACATTCCCCGCCCGAAGAATGCAAGTTTTTTATTTTTAGAGTTTTTAAACCGTATTTGTGTTATGTATATTCTTTCAGGTGAACTTGTAAACATCACTGGTTAAATCATGATAACAGTTTTTCAAAAATACGCATTTCAGGGTTTTGCGCTGATATCCCGCGCGCTGGCCGTGCTTGTTTTTCTCCTCGCCTGCGGATGCGGCAAACCGCAGGCGGAAAAAACAGCGTCCGCACCGGGCTCGCCAAAAAAGAAATCTACTGCGGATGAAACTCTCGAAAAGGGCATACTGACATTAACGCAAAATCAATATCAGCTGGCAGTGGTTTTTCTCGAAAACGCCGCCGTCGCCATGCCCAATAACCAGTCGGCATCCTATAACCTCGGAATCGCGTATTGGAAACTCGGCAGACTCCAGCAGGCCGCTGACGCTTTTGAAAAATCCGCGAAGCTGTCCACAACCGATGCGCGCCCGTATGAATTCCTCGGATACATCTTGGGCAAGATGGGCAAATGGGACGACGCCCGCTCGGCTCTCCGTAAAGCCCTCTCCATATCAAAAGATTCACCCCAGATTTTAACTTCTCTCGCCGTGGTTGAATGCGGCAAAGGCGACAACGACAGCGCGTTCTCTCATCTCAATCAGGCCATTCTCCACAACTCCGATTACGCGCCTGCCCTCTATAACCTCGCTCTGTTGTACAAAGACATAAAAAACAACAAGACTCTGGCCGCCGAGTATTTCCGGAAATACATTCAAATAACCGACGACACCAACCGCGCGGCAAAGGCAAGCGCGTTTCTCGCGTCTCTCGAAAAGGGAAAAAAGAAATCTGCAAAAATCAGTCCCGACCTTATGCCGGCAATCGCCCAGACTCCTGTCGCAGAACAGCCGGCCCAGCCGGAGCCGGATGAAAACAAAAACACAACCGCGCAAACAATTGCCCAGCCACCTGCCGCGTTACAGCAGGAAGCCAAGCCGAGCCCGGCTGAACCCCTTATAAAAGAGGCAAATAATGCCATAAATGAACGTTCTTTCGATAAAGCCACCGTCCTGTTTAAAGAAGCTATGGCCAAAGATGCCGATAACCCGGAAGCCCTCTGGGGCCTGATTCTGCTGTATAGAGACCATCTTGATTATAACGACATGGCTCAAAATTTTTATCTCAAATTCAAACAGAAGTTTCCATCAGACCCGCGCACGAAAAAAAACAGCATTAATTGATTCCTGTATTGCGACCTTCGCGCGATGGCAAATTCCCCGGCATGTTCCGGCAAGATACGGGACAGTAGCCCGTCATCCCCTTGATGGTAATAAATCACTTGATGTCTTGGACGACCACTTTTGCGCGTTGACCTGCATATTGTCCATGGCGGGGGAATATGTTTGAATTTCTGTGCCGGTATCTGTAAAAAGGTAAATACGAAATACTTCTTGTTTAATATCTTGAGGGCAAATCTTTCAATAAACAGGAAAAGCTGTTTTTTCTATTGACCGGATTACTGATGAGTTTTATTGTTTACGACATGGTTAAAGTGGATAAAGACGTCAACCTATCAAGGAATGCCTAAATGAATTTCAAACCCGTCATGTCGAGACGTGACTCTCAAAGATACTAATCTATGGAGAAAACATGAACACCGCTACGGCAGGTTTCAAAGTTGACTACCCGGCCTATCTGTCCAAGCACGACATCGTGTTTCTTTCGCCGCCTGACGAGGGATGGGAAGGCTTCCCCATCGGCAACGGTAACCTGGGCGGCATGATCTGGTGCACGCAATCGGGCTTTCGAATGCAAGTCAACAAGACGGATACCTGGGACCATACAGACGAAGAAGTCGGCGCGGTGCTCCGCTCCTGCGGACAGCTTTCCATCGATTTCGGGGCGCCGTGCACGGACTGGATGTACCTGGATGATTTCGAGGGGCGCCTGTCGCTGGCGGAGGCGCGCG
>JBFZFB010000031.1:0-24616 GCA_041306605.1 Lentisphaerota bacterium
TCATGCGTCCGCTTTTCATAACCCATCCATGACAGACAACAGGTTTGGTATGCCGCGGAATATTTCAATATCTTTATCCGCGGCTGGTTGCGTAAGACTTGAAAATCCTCAAAATCCGGATTTAATTGCCTGCTGTCAATGCCGGTGTCTCTGTCCAGTCTTTATGAACCGGCGGCTTGGTAAATTCCAGCACAATAACGTTGTATCCGGTCAGCTTGTCAGGGCTGGTCTTCGGCATGTTCTTGAGCAATATACGGTTACCTTTCTGTTCAAAAGCTATTTTCTTGCCGCCTACCAGAAGTTTGGCGGAACGCAGTTTTGTCTGGAACCCGCCAAGCGTCAGGTTCCGGCCGGGCCAGTTTCGGCACCAGAAGTATAATTTGTTTCCCTTCCGGGAGAAGTTGCCGCAAGCCGTACAACCCCATGACACAGTTGCCCGGTCCAGCTTGCCATAGACAGCTTCTTTGTTCAAATTGAGCCATTTGCCGACGGTTGTGAGCGGCTTGACCGCGTCTGCCGGCACATAGCCCTTCGGCGAAGGCCCGATATTCAGCAGTAAATTGCCGGTTCCCCTGCAGGCAGTCTGCAGCATCTTGAGAATCGCCCGGGGCGTATGAGCATCCGGCGCGGCTGACGGCATGTAGCCCCATGAAGTATCGTTAAACGTCATGCAGGCTTCCCAGCCGCGGCCGGCTTCTGCCGCCTTTACTTCACCTTCCGGTGTGGAAAAATCTTCAGGCAGGCGGGCCCTGTCGTTGATGATGATATGCGGCTGGAGTTTGCGCACCATCTGGTTTAGCGCAAGCGAGTCCCATCCTTCATGGTGCTGGAAGGGAAGCGCCACGTCGTACCATAGGATGTCAATCTTGCCGTAGTTGGACATCAGCTCGCGCACACAGCCGTGTGTGAAATCAAGAAAGCGTTCACGGGCGGCCGGGTCATAAGCGCCGCGCGCGCCGTCAGGATGGTGCCAGTCCATGAGTGAATAATAGAATCCGATCTTCAGACCGAATTCCCGGCAAGCCTCCACGTATTCCTTTACCAGATCGCGGCCGCAGGCTGTCATGGCGTTGAAATCGGTTTGCTTGCTGTTCCACAGACAGAATCCCTCATGGTGCTTGGTTGTCATGACCATGTATTTCATTCCGGCAGCTTTAGCCAGTTTTGCCCATTCGCGGGCGGGGCGTGGTTTCGGCTTAAACTTGGTTATGAGTTTCTCATATTCATTCATGGGTATGGCTTCGATGGCGTGTGCCCATTCATTGCGTCCTATATGGGCATAAAGGCCCCAGTGGACGAACATGCCGAACCGTGCTTCGTGCCACCATTGCATTCTCTTGGCTCTGCTACCGGTGACTTCCTTCTCGTATTCGGTCTTCGACTTAAGTTTCATAACCCCTGTTCCTTTCCTGCTTGTTAATAGTATCTATTTAGTCATCCGAAGAAAATATTTCAAATCTTTAGACAGGATTACAGGATAATTTGTTTTTATCCTGTAGATCCACCTCTTCTCAGTTGGTCAAATGCCTGACTTTTCAACTTTGGCGACTCCAAAGTTAATCAATAAATCAACCGGTATGCCAGTTGCAACAAGGTAATTGACCAACTGAATCTAATATTCTTTGATCATCTTTTCCGCATAACTTACCGAAAGAGCCTTCTAACATTCTGTTTTCAGTCCTGCCCTATGAAGTTCCAGCAATAAACATTTCTCGTATACAGATTCCAGAAAGCCAAAGCCTATTTCATTATAGACCTTGCAAGCACAACCAATGATCTTTTCAGTTATACCTTATATTTCATCCCTTTGGCTTTCTGTGCCAAAAGATTAACATGATAAGACTGGTCACATAATCCCATCATCACGTCATTAGACATGACTGGTTCGATAGGACGGGTTCGACATGGCAAGCCCCGTTCCCCCTGTCTAATCATCATATCCTGTCATCCTGTCTGTCTAATTTCTTCTGTAAATGGCTTAATTCTTGCTCTGAATATTTTGTTAATACAGCCGCTTTACCCGTGTTAATTGAAACGCTTTATAATCTTTAACAGGCTAATATATGTCACGAATAAAATGAGATATATTGGCGCAAAGCCTTTGCCTGGCGCATATTGCTTGAGTTTCCCGAAAACTCACTGCAATATGCAGACTAACAAAATAACAGACAGTGACGTTTATATTGCATGAACAGTCTGGCGGAAGAAATGAACGGCATCAAAAAACAGCCGCAAACAGATAAAATCAGGGCCTTTGACATTCTAGTGTCAGAGTATGAATCGGCCCTTCTTCGCTATGCCGCCCGTATTCTGCGCGATCATAATGCCGCTCAGGATGTTGTTCAGAATACCTTCATCAAACTGTTTACAGCGTGGAAGGAAGAACTCGCGCCATCACCCAAATTGTCAAGCTGGCTTTACCGCGTTACCCATAACTGCGCCGTGGATTATCTGAGAAAAGAATCAAGAAAACATTTTCTCCACATGCGGCATGCAGAAGAAATTCCCTCCTTCGCCCCGGCCAACCGCGGAGGCGGTTTCCGGGTCAGCGAAGAAGCGGAACTGGCCGAAAAAGCATTGCGCAGTTTAAGCCTGCGCGAACAGCAAATGGTCATCTTGAAAGTTTATGAAGAAAAATCATATCGTGAAATCAGCGAAATCACCGATCTGACCGTCGGTAATGTGGGCTATATCCTGCATCATGCCATGAAAAAAATGGCGGAGGAATTGAAGAAGGTAAAAACATCATGAGCAAGCAAATTAATAACGAACAACCACAAGTGAAATGCGAAGAAATTCAGGCTGTGCTGTTTGAGTATATGACGCGCGAACTTGGACAGGCGCGGTCAGACCTTGTCCGGACACACCTGCTGAAGTGCTCCGACTGCAAAGAAGAAGCCGCCGAAATCCAGAAAACCATGGACCTTCTTCATGCCGCTTCCAAAATGCAGGAAGGCCAGTCGGGTCACCTTTCGGACGACCGGCGGAAAAAGTTGATAATGGCCATAAAACATCCGGTTATATATTGGTTTGTGACGCATCATATTATTATATCAATCATCATGACCGGTATCGCTTTGTTAATAACATTACTGATGTGCAGTATTAAACTATGGAGCGACCGATCTGACGATGGGATTCCTGTTATAATTATAAAAGAACTGCCTGCAAATGCTCAGGAAAAAGGAGTATCCGAGGAACCCTGATTATGTTTATAATGAAGGCGGCATGAAAAAACCTGTAATCGCAATAACCATGGGAGACCCGGCTGGCATTGGACCTGAAATATGCCTGCGGGCTTTGGCAAGTCACGCGGTTTTGAAATCATGTGTGCCTGTTCTGTTTGCCGGAGCGGATATACTCCAGCGTGTTGCCGAGGCATGCGGACTCAAAATGCCACAGCATGTAATGTCACTGGAGCAGTGGCGGAAAGAACCGGCGCCGGAAATTCCAACCATCGTGCACTGTACCGATATTAATGCCGCCAAAATTGTGCCGGGCCGCGTCCAGCAGCAATGCGGCCGGGCCGCGTATGAATGCGTCAGTGCCGCGGCAGAAGCCGCCATGGCCGGACGTGTTGCCGCCATGGCGACCGCGCCCATACACAAGGAAGCCCTGCGCGCCGCCGGCATACCTTACCCGGGCCACACTGAGATACTGGCGCATATCACAAAAACCAAAAGATTCTGCATGATGATGGCATCCGACAAGATGATGGTAAGTCTTGTGACCACGCACACCAGCCTGGCGAACGTATCAAGAACTCTCTCGCAACAGCGTATATTTGACACTATTGAACTAACGGCGGAAACAATGACGCGGCTGGGAATAAAAAAACCGCGCATAGCAGTTTGCGGACTGAACCCGCATGCCGGAGAGCATGGGCTCTTCGGCCGTGAGGAAGAAGAACTAATAAGCCCGGCCATCAAAAAGGCGTGCAAGAAAGGTTTGCTGATAGAGGGGCCTTTGGCTCCCGATACGGCGTTTCTGCCGCGCAAGATGGAAACGACAGACGCTTATGTTGCAATGTATCATGATCAAGGATTGATACCTTTCAAGATGCTGGCTTTCGACAACGGAGTAAATATTACTCTTGGCCTTCCGGTAGTACGTACTTCGGTTGATCATGGAACAGCTTTTGATATCGCCTGGCAGGGCATAGCCTCCCCAAAAAGCATGATTCAAAGCGTTCTTTGGGCCCTGCATTTTTAACGCCCAAAATGCCACTGAAAATACCTGATACGGCACCAATCCGCGGTTTTTGCTTAAATTCAGGCAATATTTCGACACAAGCGTAACATGCTGGAATAACAGAAGTTATGAAAATACTTGTTGATAGCCCAAAATAGCCATAAATACCAAGAAAGCCAATAAATACAGGTATTTTATCTATATGTCGGATTATCTGTTAACAGTTATGAACAACTTGTTTACAGGCAGAAAAACAGTGAAAAAAAACCATTATCAGCGCAAATAGGCTGTTATTAAGCGGTTACGAGGGTAAATACAGCAGGCTTAATACGTCTGCCCTCCGCGATGAACGGAAAAACACCTATACCCCTTCATCAAGAGAACCTTCGTAAGTCGGGGCGTCCATAAGATTTTCAGCCTCTTCAGGATCGAAGTTTTTCAACTTAAAAAGCCATCCCTGATCATAAGGATCCTGATTTACCAATTCAGGCTGTTCTTCCAGAAGATTATTGACTGCCGCAACTTCTCCGCTGATGGGGGCAAAAAAATCGCTCGCCGCTTTCACTGATTCTATGACACCACATTCATGTCCAATTTCCACGCTATCACCAACAACCGGTAATTCGACAAATGTAATATCACCCAGCGCATCCTGAGCGTAATCAGTGATTCCCACCACTGCCATATCATCTTCTATTTTTACCCACTCGTGAGTCTTAGCATATTTTCTGTCATCCGGTGTCATAACTCCCCCTGCTTCTCTTTTACGGTACAGACCCGAGCCTGTCCATTTCAGCCCTTATTTCGAAAAATTCATCATTCAATCAAGTAAAAAATCTCTTGATGTTGTAACAAGTAAAAGTCTAGTATCAGTGACACCGGTAAAAGTAAAATAAAAAAAAGCAAATAAACAAGATTTTTTAAAACATGTCAGACGCCTTTAAAATCACAGCATTCGGCCCTCAAAAGTATATCTCCCGCCTTGAAAACATGCATTTTGTGGATAATAACGCCGGCGTATTGGTGGATGCGTCTGCCCCCATCAACCGCCGCGGCAATATGCCGCCCTCCGGCGTTATGGAAAAAGCAGGACCAAGAAAGAATCTCTTCTTCCAGCCCGGTCATACTCATGCCGCAATAGTGACATGCGGCGGCTTGTGCCCCGGCCTGAATGACGTCATCCGCGCTCTCACCACCGTGCTGTGGTACCGGTATGGAGTGAATAAAATATCAGGCCTCAAATACGGATACGAGGGGCTGGTCGAATCGTACAACCATAATCCGGTGCGGCTCACTCCCGATGTCGTGGCAGACATCCATAAGGACGGCGGAACCATACTTGGCACTTCAAGAGGACCTCAGGACGTAAATAAAATAATATACTTCCTCACAAAACATAAAATCGATGTTCTGTTTACCATCGGAGGCGACGGGACACAGCGCGGCGCGCTTGCGCTCGCCAGTGAAATAATAAGACGCGGCCTCAAGATATCCGTCGTCGGCGTTCCCAAGACGATAGATAACGACATCATGTTTACCGAACGCACTTTCGGATATGAAACCGCCGTGGCAATGAGTCAAGCGCCTATCTTGTCTGCTCACATGGAATCAAAGGGCGTCCGCAACGGAATCGGGCTGGTAAAATTGATGGGCCGTGAATCAGGCTTTGTTGCGGCAAGCGCCACTTTGGCTTCGAGCGATGTTAACATGGTGCTTGTCCCTGAAGTTCCGTTTACTCTGACAAAGCTCATGTCATTTCTTGAAATGCGCATAAAGACAAAATCACATGCCGTCATAGTTGTGGCGGAAGGCGCCGGACAGGACCATGTTCCCGGCTCCGGAGCTGATGCTTCAGGCAATAAACAGCTTGGCGATATCGGTCTGTTTCTGAAGAAAACGATCGTTGATCACTTCAACAATTTAAAAATTCCGGTGAATGTGAAATACATAGATCCTTCATATACTATCCGTAGCGCGCCGGCCACGCCGGATGATTCAGCCTTCTGTTTTCAGCTTGCCAGCAACGCTGTTCACGCCGCCATGTCGGGCCGCACAGCAATGATAGTTGGCCTTTTAAACGGGCATTTTGTGCATATTCCGATGGAACAGGCGACGAGAGACCGGAAGAGGCTGGATCCCAAAGGATTACTCTGGCAAAGCGTTCTTGATAATACCGGCCAGCCTTGAAACATGAAAATGACCATCCCAAATATTATAACTCTGCTCCGCCTGGCCGCTCTGCCCGTCATTATATACCTCTTCCGCGGCAACCATCCCGTCATAGCGGCCGCCGCCGTGATTGCCGCAATGCTTACCGATTGCCTTGACGGATGGCTGGCAGAAAAACTCAATCAGCGCTCAACACTCGGCACATATCTTGATCCGGTAGTCGACAAGATTTTTCTTATCGTCCTGCTATATGAAATCGCGGCTTGTTATATTTTGCCCATGATAATCGCGCATCTTTTTCTCGCCCGCGAACTTCTGCAGACCGCTGTGCGCAGTACCGCCGCCTCCCGGGGCAGTGTCATCGGAGCCAATTGGATGGGCAAAACCAAAGCAACATTGCAGACAGTTTTAATTGTATGCGGAATGATCCTGCCGACAGTCCGCTGTCAGGTTTCTGATCGTTTGTTCACCGCGTTCTTTTACACTTATATGACCTCGGCATGGATCGTGCTGATCATTACGTGGTATTTCTTTTTCAAATTCATGGAAATGCATAAGGACAAGATATTTGCTCCAGACACTAAAGCAACGTAATCTGTCTGCTGGAGTTTTTCAATGTACTATATTGAACATCCGCTGATAAAAGCGTACCGTGAACTGCTGAATGTGGGTCCCAAAACCTCCGCCGAAGACCTGCGTAAAGAATACCGCAAACTCGCCCATATTTATCATCCCGACAAAAACGCCGAGAGCGATACATCATCCGTCTTCATCAAGATAAAAGAAGCCTACAAAGTGCTGTCGAGCCCTCAAGTCATGGCCAGACTCAACTCTTCTTATCTAAACGATAAATGCCTCGAAAAATGCATTGATGAACTTAATCTTAATTTCGGATCTTTCTTCGGTCACCGCTTCTTCACGCCGTCCAATCTGCCGGTTTTGCCGCCCAGCAGACTGCTCGGAACAGGTGCTCCGCCATATACCTTCGAAGATCCATACATCGGCAGAGAACCGTCCGCCCGGCTGGAAGGCAACAGGTCCATTCTCGATGATCCGTCCCTCGATTTCGCCGAACTGGTACTGGCCGGAAAACTATCAAGGGACGATTTGGACACGCTCAGAAGCGCTTTCAAAAATAGAGATTTTACATCTCTGCCCTGGTATATCTCCAATAACGAGGGCATAGTTCAGTTTTTAAACCGCGATTATGACGGCGCCATGATCACATATGAAATGCTTAACGACCGGCTTGCCAACAACATAGTCTTCCTGTACCGGCTCGGTATATGCTATGAAATAGCCACCTTTAATCACGCCAAACCATGGCTGTTTAAACAAAAAATTCCTGACGGAAAATACGCCAGAGCGGCGATAAAATGTTTCAAGCGGGCTATATATGTGGGCGAATCCAGATCTGATATACCGCAAAAATGCATGTCCATCAGAAAAACTCTGGCCGATTTTCTTGAAGCAACCGGCAGAAAACAACGCGCCGTCCTGTCGTGGCGGCAAATATACAAGATGGAGCCTTACTCTGCCGAAGCCAAACATAAAGTTGAAGCTTCAAAACACACACTCATCGGCCTGCTCAGCGGCAGTACTTCATGAGAACGGATAAATATGCTTAAAAACACCTTTTGTCATATACCGGGTATAGGCGCGCAAACAGAACGCCGTTTATGGGAAGCCGGACTGCGCTCATGGGATTCCGTAAATGATCATACACCGGCACGTGAAATCATCCCGGAAAAGAAAAGGAATTTACTTGAGAAATACTGTTCTGAATCGGCAGAACAACTGGCGGCGCGCAACGCCGGCTGGTTTGACGGCATGTTGCCGTCAAACCAATCATGGCGATTGTTCGGCGAGTTCCGCCACTCTGTGGCTTTTCTCGATATAGAAACCACAGGATTGTCGGGTGACACCGACCACATCACAACCATAGCGCTCTATGACGGCAAATCCATATTCCATTATATAAAAGGCGGCAACATGTCTGATTTCGCCGAACGCGTTAAAAACTACAAACTCATCGTTACCTACAATGGAAAAACTTTTGACGTTCCATTTATCCGTAAATACCTGCGCATACCAATGAATCATGCCCATATTGATCTGCGCTATGTTCTCTCGGCGCTCGGTCATGCCGGCGGATTGAAACAATGCGAAAAACAGTTCGGCATAGAAAGAGAAGATTCGCTGGAAGGTGTGGATGGATTTTTCGCCGTTCTGCTTTGGAACGATTTCAAGAGAAACGGCAATCAGCATGCGCTTGAAACCCTGCTGGCTTACAACATTGCTGATGTAATAAGCCTCGAAACATTAATGACGCTTGCCTATAACGCCAATGTGCGCGCGACGCCTTTTGCCGCTACTCACATACTGCCTCCGGTAGAATCACCGGAGATTCCCTTTAAACCGCACGTCAGAACAATAGAAAAATTGAGACATCAATACGGCTGGTAAAATTGTGTAAAGTTAAGGGTTAGCCTGAATATTGCACCAGTACAGAATGCAGCAGATGCGAGTCGCCGGGAGGTGCCTCTGTCCTCATCATTTCGACCACCAGCCGACATGGACGTTGTTGAAATCCAACGATCGCAGTGTTGTGTGGTGAATCGTGTTTGAACTCCGGAATACGACATTTGAGAGATGGACTGAGGCTAGAAACCCCGGCCGACTATCTCTCTCGGGATGCCGTGACACCGTGAGCGTGACGCTGCCTGCGATGGCCGTCCAGCGATCGACCACGTTCGTTGGAGGCATGAAATGCCCCCAACGAAAGCCATCGGGCTTGGTCGGCAACTGGTCAATCCAGCACGAGACGATGTCTTGAGTCGGGGATAGGGTGAACTGCAGTGGGGCGCCAGAGTCAGCAAGAAGTGGACGCAGGCTGTACCCAGACTCCATCATGTTCACTTGGACATGAATAGATTCCAGTTGGTTTGTGCTTAGCTTCCGTACGTAGACAGCCGCGCAACCGTCGGCGTCGGTAGAAAAGTCGAAGGGAAACGCAACGGGCTCACTGGTCCTGCGGGCGCAGCCACAGGTGAGTGCGAGGCAAAGTATGACGAGCAATTCTTTCATTCTTCTCTCAGCGAACAGTACTTATTCGCACTAACTAAATTTTAAATGCACCGTGCATTTAATATGGAATAAGTTTGGCGAATGGAATGGGTGGAATCAATATAAATATTCAAAATTATTCTTTCAACTTTGTCTTTTGAAAGACAGGTTTTATGGGGGGTCTATCTTAGTTGAATCCGATTCGTCTGGTCTTAGGGGGGAGCTTTGGATCGATGAGCTGTTTGATTGCCTCTACCATGACCAGGATTTGTTTATCATGGTCACCCAGTTTCCGTTCAAGTTGGGCGATTCTGCCGGCTAGTTCCTTATGCCCGGCAATGACTTGGCGTAATTGGACAAAGGCTCTGACAACAAATACACTGACTTCCACGGCTTTGGATGAGTTCAGAATGCTGGCAGCCATGATTGCTCCATGCTCCGTGAAGGCAAATGGCAGAGCCTTGGAGAATTTAAGATTTGATAGGTGGTCGCAATTTGCGATCACCTCATCCTTTTCGTCCGGCGTTAGGCGAAACATAAAATCCTCTGGAAATCGGTCACGGTTTCTCTTGACCTGTTCGTTCAAGCGACGCGTTGGTACGCCGTAAGCCTCTGCAATTTTCCTGATCAATCCTTATTTATCCGCTTGGGCGCAGACCTCTCTGTCCTTGGGGTTGGCCAATTATATCCGCTTGGTTTTAAGGCCTGAATTTCCTGCTGCCGTTATCTGCCGGTGGTCTGAAGATACAAATAAGTCCGCATGCCATTCCATGGCACACGCGATATGGAGAGCATCCATGGTCCGTACAAGGTTGGTTTCCATAACCATTACACACGTGTGTATGACCTCTGAAGTCAGATTGATGATGAAGATATCACGAATGTCTTGGGCAAGTCGCTGTTTCGCTTGGAGGTATTCCCGTCGGCTAAGGTGTTTCTCGCGAAGTCGCCGATTCAAAGCAGATATAATTTCCGGAACACAAATGACGCTCAAGCATAGTTCTGTTGCTTGAGAACAAAGATCCTCTACTTGTTGACTGCCGGGTTCTTCGATAAATCGTTTGGCGAACGCGGACGAATCAAGAAAGAGTTTCACGCTCACGCTCCTCGAGAATAGCGGCTGCCAAGCCCGCACCTTTTGCAGACAAGCGTAGGGCGGGGCGCTTCCATGACGGCTGTAGACCCGTAGCAGGTGAGACTTCGGCAATTGGCCGGCCGTGGCGGATCACAAGAAGCGTCTCTCCATGCTCAACTTCTGTCATCATGTCTGAGGCATGACTTCTGAATTCCGTGAAATTGATCGTTTTCATTTGTATTCCTCCAATATGTCTAGAACTGTACATTATTATGTACAGTTCCGTCAAGCTTGAATTCATTCTCGTTTTCCGGCCAACCTTCAATGTGGTGTTGGCATGTGATTAGGATCTTCTTCTTTTCTGTGTGTCCGTCAATCGCCATCAACGATAGTGTCAAAAATTGAATGAAAAAAGCGCGCGATAGAGGGATCAGGCGCCAAAAGGAATGCAAATATATTTCCCCTGCAATTTTCCTGATCAATCTTTATTTATCCGCTTGAGGGCGGACTCTCTGTCTTTGCCGCAATATTCCGGTTAACCTTCCGGGGGAGGGGGTGCCTCTCCGGATTCCGACAGGATGCGGCATTCATTGGAATCTTCGCCCAACATTTTTTTGCGGATACTGTCTACATAACCATACAATGTCTGAGCATAGCTGACAACTGTTCCCTCGCATCCACGATCAGGCATTGCCCGGCTGTGGAGCCTCATGTAGTCCTCAGCAAACGCGGTTGCGCGCTCACAGCACTGTCGTGTCTGATCCGCCTGTTCCGCGGTCAGCCCGCCCGGTGTCGCGGTTCCGAAATAATCTCTCAACGCGCAAAATTCACCGACCGCAAGAAAATGCAGAATCGTGCACTCGATCCGGTTCAGCATGAACCGTACTCGTGTTCTGCCGTGCAGTCCGGTAGTGCTCTCAAGAACCTGTTCCAGCATCCGGCGGATTTCGCGCATGTTCGTGAGTGCGATCTGCTGGTTTTCCGTTTTCCAGCCCTCGATTCTGCCTAATCCTTCAAAACAATTCCAGCATCCCAGCCAGCAGAAGCCGAAGTTGAACAGGTTGTCTCTGCAGAAAGTGTCGGTATCGTCCAGTAAAAGCATTGCTTTTGCGAACAGTGCCGGGGTCCCTATTCCATTTGCCGTTGCGTAGGTCCGGGCAAACTGCGCCGGTGATTGTCTTGAATCAAGACATATCTCCGCCGCGTAGCGGATGGCCATCAGATTTTCCTCTGTGCGCCAGTGATTGAAATCAATGCCGAACACCTGCCGGTTTTTTCCTGCCATCTTCTTCAGGTAATCAACTGCCATGCGTGAACCGGTGAGTGCGTTCTGCTGAAGATACATCAGGCCGTCGAATTCAATCCAGCTGTACATCCGCATCTTCTTCCAGTCTGCGCCTTTCAGCTTGAGTTCCTGCATATTTTCGACAACCTTTCTGGCGCCGTGTGCCGGCAGAACCACACATTCGATGTCTGCGGGGCACTTTTTGCGTAACACGGCTATGCCTTTGGAGAGAGGATCCAGATCTGTGTCGTAGATGCCTGTGGCGAGCCGGGGCAACGGCTTTCCGCGTTTGCGTTCTTTTAAGAGTCTGAAACTTTCCAGATAAAGCGACAGGCGTTCTTCGGTTTTGTGCTGGTTTTCCGGTGTGAGCAGTTCCAGTACATCTATCATCGGGTACGCGGTCAGCATTGACTCGCACGCGCGGAGACCGTCTTCAGCGCTGTTTGAACTGTACTCGGTCGAGAACTGCACTGTCATCCCGGCTCTTTTTGCCTCGTTCATCACGTTATTCAGCCACTCTATTGCTGCCGCCTCGCGGCGGGCAATGTCATCATAGACAGGTTCGATTTCAGGTATGCAGAACACTTTCCTGTTGCAGATCTTTTCCCGTACTTCCGGCAGTTCGGGGAGATCATGACGGGAGCCGTAGAAGAAATAACCGCCTGTGATTTTCTCACCCGCAGTTGTTTCATATGAATACCACTGCTTCGGATAGCTGTGGAACGTGATGTGGTTAAACCTCATCCGGGCCAGGTTGCGGATGTATTCACGCGCCTCGTTAAGCGGATACGATGAAATATCCATTGTAAAATTGATATGTTGACGTATGCCGCGCTCTATTACCGCCGGCACAACGCGTTTACGTGTCGAAAGCGCTTTCTTTAAATGTGGTTTTTCAGGCAGTACGGGACCGGATGCTTCAAAATAGACTCCTGCCAGCTCAAGAAAAGTGTAGACTGCCGAAAGCACGGCTGAAGCATTTTGTCCGCGCAGTTCAATTTTGCAGCTGCCGGGGACCGGGCGAAGTTCAAACGCTGCCTTCGGAAGCGATGGCATGATTTTAAGTGTTACTGTTGCGGAGGCACCGGATATCTTTTTGTTCATTGTCACCCGGCAGGCTGTTATGGCTTCTATCATCCACGACAGTTCTTTAGCTGCGTATTCAAGTACCGGGTTCGTCAAATCCGCCTGAATCAGAAATAGTTTCATTAAATGAGTTCCTTGTTTTGTTTGATGAAGCGTGAATATGCAAATTAATTTGAATACTTCTTTATTGCGGATTTGTCAATCATATGTCCAGAGGTCCAGTTCAACGGTCGGCGCGTATGCGACGTACCGTGCAAAAACTTAACTTCTTGATTCTGTCTTCTTGACATTTCTTCTCTCCGCCGCAGGTGAAGGCGCCTTTTTTCTGTTGTTTCATTAAAATATTTCCTGTTAAATTAAAACCCTTGACTGATTTTTAACCGTGATGTTAAGCTCCCGCGCAATGGAAGACGTTTGCGGGGATGATTTTTACGAACTGCCATCCAAAAACAGATTTGTTTTGGATGGCAGTTGTATATAAGGACAACAAGAGAAATAAGGGGGAGAGGTGAAAGATGACGGTTATATGCAAGAATAAGAATCTTATCAACTGGGTTACTGAAGTACAAGCCATGGTCAAACCTGACAAGGTCGTGTGGTGCGATGGTTCCAAAGCGGAATATGACTCCTTGATCAAGATCATTGTCGATGCCGGAGCGGCAACACCGTTGAAGAAACGGCCGAACAGTTACCTGTTCCGCAGTCATCCCAGTGACGTGGCGCGTGTCGAAGACCGCACCTATATCGCATCAAGAACCCGGGAAGAAGCCGGCCCGACAAACAACTGGATTGATCCGGTTGAACTTAAGAAGACCATGAGCGGTCTGTACGACGGCTGTATGAAAGGCCGTACGATGTATGTCATTCCTTTCAGCATGGGTCCCATCGGATCGCCAATTTCGAAAGTCGGCGTTGAAATTACCGATTCGCCCTATGTTGTGGTGAATATGTGCATCATGACGCGCGTCGGCGACAAGGTGATTGAAACACTCGGAGCGGATGGCGAGTTTATTCCGTGTCTGCATTCTGTCGGCGCTCCGCTTCAACCCGGCCAGAAGGACGTCCCATGGCCTTGCGCTCCGATAGAGAAGAAGTATATTGCTCATTTTCCGGAAGAAAATCTTATTTGGTCCTACGGTTCAGGCTACGGCGGCAATGCTCTGCTTGGCAAGAAATGCCTGGCTCTGCGTATCGCCTCAACCATGGCCCTGCGCGAAAAGTGGATGGCTGAACACATGCTTATTCTGCGCCTGACCAATCCGCAGGGCAGGCGTTTTCATATTGCCGCCGCATTTCCAAGCGCCTGCGGCAAGACCAACCTCGCGATGCTCCAGCCTACAATCAAGGGCTGGAAGTGCGAGTGTATCGGCGATGACATCGCGTGGATGAAGCTCAGACCGGACGGGCGTCTGCACGCCATCAATCCGGAATCAGGTTTCTTCGGTGTCGCACCGGGTACCAGTTACAAGTCCAATCCCATGGCGATGGATACCATCAAAGCCAACTCGATCTTCACCAACTGTGTGCTTACCGATGACGGTGATATATGGTGGGAAGACATGGCTGTCGAATGCAAGCATGGCATAGATTGGAAGGGCAACGACTGGACACCTGACAAAAAAGATGCTGACGGTAAGCCCGTCAAAGGCGCGCATCCCAACGCCCGCTTCACGGCGCCTGCGCGCCAGTGTCCGGTAATTTGTCCGGACTGGGAGAATCCTGACGGTGTGCCGATAGACATTTTTGTCTTTGGAGGCCGTCGCTCCAAGCTGGTGCCGCTGGTGAGTCAGGCTTATAATTGGGATCATGGTGTGTACATGGGTGCCACGGCTGCTTCAGAGGCTACGGCCGCCGCGCTGGATGTCAAAAAGGCGATTCGCCGCGACCCGATGGCCATGCTTCCGTTCTGCGGTTACCACATTGGCGACTATTGGCAGCACTGGTTCAACATGGGTGACAAGCTGGGGGATAAGGCTCCTAAGATCTTCTATGTGAACTGGTTCCGCAAGTCACCGGAAGGCAAATGGCTATGGCCGGGCTTCGGTGATAACAGCCGTATTTTGAAATGGATGTGCGAACGGGTAGAGGGCAAAGTCGGCGCTGTCGAAACACCAGTCGGCTATGTTCCGAACAAAAATGATCTGGATGTCAGCGGTCTGAAAATCAGCGAGGCTGAAGTTGCTGAACTTCTGCGCATTGACGTGGAAGGCTGGAAGGGCGAGGTGCCGGAGATAGAGGAGTATCTCCACACAGCCGGATCCAGACTTCCTGCCCGTATGAAAACACAGCTGGCGGAATTGAAAAAACGCATAGGTCTCTGAGTCAGACCGGATAGGCGGGACGGAGAGTTTTTGGCCCCGCGCCTGCAACGCTGTAGCACTGCGGGCAGGCATGATTTACAGGATGAGGGAAAATTCTCTGTGCCCTTCGTGGTAAATTTTTCTCCCTTTCCCTGTTCTGATTTTTATCGTGTAATATCAGAGATGAGAAGCATTGGGATCAGGCGCGTATCTGACCTGTTCCGTGTATGATGTATTTATAGGTGGTGAGTTCTTCCAGAGCCATCGGGCCGCGCGCGTGCAGTTTGTCTGTGCTTATGCCGATTTCAGCGCCCATTCCGAATTCATAGCCGTCTGTGAAGCGGGTTGAAGCGTTGATATAGACGGCGGCTGAATCAACTTCGCGGGTGAACATTTTCTGAGATTCTTCGGTTTCGCTTATGATGGCGTCGGAATGTTTGGATCCGTATTTGTTGATATGTTCTATGGCTGATTCCACTGACGGAACGACTCTTATAGAGATGATCAGATCAAGATATTCTGCGTACCAGTCATCTTCAGTTGCCGGTTTCATTTCGGGCACAATGGCAACTGATGCGGGGTCGCCGCGCATTTCGACCGCGAGTTCTTTGAATCTTGCCGCCAGCCGTGGCAGGAGCATGCCTGCTACGCTTTCGTGCACGAGTAATGTTTCCATGGCATTACATACCGCAGGTCTTTGACACTTGGCGTTTTCAATTATCTTAAGGGCCATATCCAGATTGGCCGATTTGTCCACATAAACGTGGCAAACCCCCTTGTAATGCTTGATAACAGGCACGCGCGCTTCGTCAATAACGGTTCTTATCAACGCTTCACCGCCGCGGGGTATAACAAGATCCACCCGGCCTTCAAGCTGAACCAGCTCGCGAACCGAATCGCGATCCGTCGTTCTGATGAGTTGAATAGCTCCGTCCGGCAATCCCTCTTTTTTACCGCCTTCCACAAGGGCATCAGCTATGGCAATATTCGAATTTAAAGACTCTTTTCCACCGCGCAAGATTACAGCGTTTGAAGTTTTGACGCATAATGCCGCGCAATCGACGGTAACATTGGGGCGGGATTCATATATTATTCCCACCACACCGATTGGGACGCGCTTCTTGACAATTTCCAAGCCATTGGGTCTGATCCACCGGCTCAGTCTTGCGCCTATGGGGTCCTTTAAATCCGTTATTGCCTGCAAGGACTTCATCATACCGTTTATACGCGGATCAGTGAGAAGCAGACGGTCAAGCATTGCGTTGGAAAGCCCGGCATTTTGGGCTTCCAGCATATCCTTCTTATTGGCGTCCAAAATTATCTGTCTGCGCTTATCCAGTTCGCTGGACATTGCCTGTAGAATCGCGTTTTTCCGGCGTGTAGTCAGAAGAACCAGTTCCCGTGACGCCGCCAGCGCCCGGTCGCCTATTGCTATCATATCATCGTGCAGACTCATTGTTTTTCCTCGGAAACCGCTTCATCCGGTTGCCTTTGCAGACCCATCAATATTTCTAGTGTCTTTTTTATCAAACTTCGGTAGTGTAGAAAAAAAGGGCTTCTCATACAACGTCAAAAATAACGCCATGATTTTACTTGAAATAAACAGGAAAATATCTGCAGAAGAAACTGACGGCTACTGCCGCACCGGTTTGGGGCGCTTCCTGCTCTTTTTTCTGATTTTAACGTTGTTTCCGGCAATCCAGTTGCCGCAATGTCTGGCCGCGGATTTGCCGGTCAAAGACAGTCGTGCGCGGTCAAATGCCACCTCCAGTTCCAGTGCTAATGTGACAACGGCATTCGGATCCGATTGTGAAAGACTGTTGATAAAAGAAATCAGCCGGGCTAAAGAGGAAATGTTCATAGCAATTTACAGTATAACCCGGCGCAATATCGTGAATGCCATCAGTCAGGCGGCCAAGCGAAAAGTCAAAATCATTATAAAATATGATGCCCAAACATGCCTGGAATTGGAAAGCATGCAACAGGCGATAGATACTTTGAAGGAATGCGGCATCAAATGTATGGGTGTTGAAATGGGGGATGAATTCGGCAAGATGCACCACAAGTTTATTGTTATTGACGGGAAACGTGTTCTTACAGGTTCGTTTAACTACACCTCAAGCGGCTCTGCCGTAAGCTACGAAAATCTTGTTTCAATAGAATCCAGCACTATAGCCGAAAACTTTTTGAATGAATTTTATAAAATAAAAAGCCGCTAAATCCGCTGACAATATTCATAGTTGTTGTTCCGGGCAATACACAGCTTGTGAATGTAATCGGCGACATGGCTGGTGTATTACCGCCCGGCAAGGAGACCGTTTAATGTGGGATGGACAGGAGGGATTTAGTCTGTACAGCAGAAAGAAATGGCCGGATAAAACCATCGACACGTACTTTTTAAACCGTGCCGCTACGTGTTGCGGTTTGAAAAGCCGACATGGTTGACGTTGAGCCTGTTGATATGAAGATTATACCGAAAAACAGCTATTTGCGAGCCTTGGCGCTTGGTGCCATCATTTCCGCCTGCGTCAATTCGGCATTTTTCCTAGCCGAATGGTGGGCGGTCTTTCCCCACGGTTCAGTCGCTGGACTAAGGCTTGTTTTTATTCTGTTATTGCCGATTCTAGGTGCAATCATCACGGTTCCAGTGGCGCTTGTCGTCGCAATTCTTAAGCGGACACGCAGGCGAGCCCTTCAGACGGCACTCTTCGCGCTGATCTATGCGATCATCCCGATTGTCTCGATCCGCTGGGCTGACGACATACGTATGCACGCCTTCTCGAAACTCGCGGAGCGGAGCGCTCCGCTCGTCAAGGCAATCGGTCAATTTGAGACAGATTACGGTTATCCACCGGGCGAGCTGGCAGATCTTGTGCCGGACTATCTGCCTACCGTGCCATCCACGGGGATGGGGGCGTATCCTAAGTACGAGTATCAACCGAAGTCGACAAACGACACATTCTGCTGGGCACCATGGCCCGAAGGGAATAGTTGGGTTCTGTACGTGAATACACCATCCGGCGTGATCAACTGGGACATGTTCATCTACTTCCCGAACGGGAAGTATCCAAAACATGCCTACAGTTCTTGGCTGGAGAGGATCGGAAACTGGGCATATTGTCATGAATAGGAAGGCGAGCATCTGCCTGGAACGCTACGCCGGTTTTGCTGCACTCCACCGGCGAGGTTCAGGTGGGTCGTTATGTATAAATAGAATATGAATGATAACATTGATACACCCAAGTCTTTGTGTAACCTTATGGCGATTCAATCACGACTGGCCAGAATATTCGAGCCACATATATCGCCGTTAACTGCTTTTGTTGAAACAATCAGAAAGGAATCTGGCCTTTGTAGAGAAATTCCATATTTTGATCCGCTGGACGGTGGCATAAATGCAAAATGTCTATTTCTGTTTGAGGCACCAGGCCCGCGGGCCGTCTACAGCGGCTTTATTTCTCGAAATAATCCTGACGAATCAGCAAAGAATTTTTTTGAATTATGTCGGCTGGCCGGCTTGCCAAGGGAATTAACAATTTCATGGAATATTGTGCCGTGGTATATCGGGTCAGGTGCTAAAATTCGCCCAGCTGACAACAACGACATTGACGAAGGCAAAAAGTATCTTCTCCGTCTTATAACCCTATTGCCGAACTTAAGAATTATCGTTCTTGGCGGCAGAAAGGCAGAAAAAGCAGAGGCATTAATAACAGTCTCTTGTCCGACAATCACCATCGTGAAGATGCCGCACACAAGCCCTTTATTTGTAAACAACGCCCCGGGCAATAAATTCAAAATTCTGCGGATACTTGAAGCAGTTAAAGAGCAGTTGCTGGAGAATTGAACAGAAAAAACAGTACGGAACAACACCATGGATCTGACCGAGCAGAGGGCTTGCGAACCGAGGGATCCGCCTTCAAAATAGCAAAATAAGGTATGGAAAGTTGCGCTTCCGGCAACCGGCGGTTGTGATTTTTAACAATTTGTTTTTAACGGTGGATTGTGTTGAGGCTGTGTGCGGGCAGGATGGAAAAACCAATATTAAAGCCGGTAACTGAAAAAGGTTGATTCCAGAATTAATTACAGGTATGTTTCCAGAAATCAGGGCGCCGCGGAGACATTCAGGGCGTGATATACAATGGCCGGAAGGTTCTAGAAACGGCTGTTTATCAATCGGTTATGTAATTGATTAGACAGCATTTTACGCGGCGAAGCAGCAGCTTGGCGAGGTAGCTCAGATGGTAGAGCAGCGGACTGAAAATCCGCGTGTCGGCGGTTCGATCCCGCCTCTCGCCACCATTTTTTACTAAAGCGGATTAGAAGGCCGCTGCTCTCTATTGCCAATGTCCAAGATTTGTTGAAAAATAAGAACATTACAGATAAAGCCTCAAAGATAGAAAAATTGCTTAATAAAAAATGTAAAGATACTAATTTTTTAAGGGTTGACCCCGGGCAGACGCGTCGAGAAATCGCTTGCCAATAGCCATCGTTACGGTATAAGAATAAAGGATAACAGGGATGGCGTATATTATGCGTGTTGAAGTAAAATCAAAGTTATTACATTGGGCATGTGAACGCGCGGGCCTTGACCCTGATGAGGTAGCTGAGCGAATACCTCAACTGTTAAGTTGGGAACGCGGCGATACCAAGCCTACGCTGAAACAGTTAGAGAATTTCGCAAAAACCGTACACGCGCCAGTTGGTTACCTGTTCCTTCCAGAGCCGCCGGTTGAAAATGTCCCTATTCCTGATTTCCGCACAGTTGGAAATGAGTATCTTGAGCGTCCGAGCCCAGATCTGTTGGATACTATTTATATCTGTCAGCAGAGGCAGGAGTGGTATCGTGATTATGCGCGTTCCATCGGAGAAACAGCCTTTCCGTTTGTTGGTACTGCCAATTTGTCCAATAATGTAGAGTCTGTCGCAATGCAAATCCGAGAGGCTCTTGGATTTGACGTTGAAGCACGCCGCAGAATGTCGACTTGGGAGGAAGCTTTAAAGCGTTTTATAGGTCAAGCTGACGAATTAGGCGTTCTTGTCATGGTCAATGGTGTCGTCGGTAGTAATAATCATCGAAAACTTAATCCTGAAGAGTTTCGTGGATTTGCATTATCTGACGAACTGGCGCCCTTGGTTTTTATCAATGGTTCTGACACGAAATCCGCCCAGATGTTCACACTGGCACATGAGCTGGCTCATATCTGGCTTGGTGAGTCCGGCCTTTCCGATATCGAAGCTATTTCTTCTCCTTCGAAACGAAATGAAATATGGTGTAATCAAGTGGCCGCCGAGATTCTTGTGCCACTATCGGCTTTGCATGCCGAATATCGTAAAACAGATAATTTAGACAAGGAAGTTGAAAGATTGGCTCATTGTTTCAAAGTAAGTACGTTAGTAATTCTACGTCGAGTATACGATGCAGGTCATTTTACACAGAACGAACTATGGACCTCCTATCAAAAAGAATTGGAACGATTGAAATGCATCCCTAAAGGCAGCGGAGGAAACTTTTACTGGACACACGCAGCGCGGGTAAGCAAACGTTTCGCCAGAGCTCTTGTTGCGAGTACCCTTGAAGGGCAAACCTTGCACCGAGACGCATTTCGACTGCTTGGTTTCTCGAAACACGCAACCTTTCAAGAACTTGGACGCAATCTGGGAGTTGTCTGATGACCTATTTTCTTGATGCAAATGTTTTTATACAGGCAAAGAATCTTCACTATGGTTTTGATTTCTGTCCTGCCTTCTGGGATTGGCTGATTAAGGAGAATGTGGCTGGTTCTGTTTTCAGCATAGAGAAAGTGGGCGATGAACTGGATGCCGGAGGCGACGAGCTCGCAACTTGGGCGGCGCAACGAGGCCCCGAATTCTTTCTGAAACCGGATGCCGCAATTCTTCCCGCCATGGAACAAGTAAGTAAGTGGGCAACGAGTCAGCGTTACGAACCCGCCGCCGTGAATACTTTTCTTCAAGTGGCAGACTACTATCTTGTAGCTCACGCTTTGGCTCATGGACATACCGTCGTAACTCATGAGAAAGCGTCACCATCGATGAAGAAGATTCAGATTCCGACCGTCTGCATTGGGCTGAACATCAAATGCATGACGCCATTCGAGATGCTGCGGCATGAACGAGCCCGATTTGTTCTTGGAAAAGCCGATGGTCAGTCAGTCATGTGAATAACCCACAGATTGAAGGGTCAGCCCGCAAAAAAATCATAAGGATTGAACAGGAAAATTGGTGAATATATTTGCATTCCTGTGCAGGTATTTGTAACATGGCAAGCATGAGACATTTCTTATTGAGTGTTTTGGTGCCTGACGCCTCTATCACATGACGGAGATGAATAGATGATGAACTTCCTCAAATTGAGGTTGCCCTGTATTGACGGACATTGTGGACGAGAACGAATGGTCAGGGCAATGGTTATGAAAGAGCAGGAATGCAAATCATTCAACCCCATAATGGGCCTTATGATCTTCTTTGCTTTGATTGGTATAGCATCAGGTGCGCAATTTGGCGATTTTAGTTATACTGTCGTTGGTTCTACGATCACCATCACTTATTATACCGGAGCAGGAGGCGATGTAATTATCCCGTCTTCCATCAACGGCACAAACGTCACCAGCATCGGGGATTATGCGTTCGAGTTCTGCACCAGCCTGACCAGTGTCACGATTCCCGACAGCGTCACCAGCATCGGGGACTGGGCGTTCGATTACTGCACCAGTCTAACCAACGTCATAATCGGTACCAATGTCACCAGCATCAGGGAGAGAGCGTTCTATTCCTGCACCAGCCTAACCAGCGTTACGATTCCCGACAGCGTTACCAACATCGGGGACTTGGTGTTCCAGAGATGCACCAGCCTAACCAGCGTTACGATTCCCGACAGCGTCACCAGCATCGGGGAGCTAGCTTTCGATGACTGCACCAGCCTAACCAACATCTCCGTGCATGTGGATAATCCGAATTACCTGACAGCCAATGGTGTGTTGTTCGACAAGACCAAGACCACACTCATTAAATACCCTGGCGGCAAAGCCGGAAACTATACGATCCCTGACAGCGTCACCAGCATCAGGTGGAGTGCGTTCGAGAGCTGCACCAGTCTAACCAGCATCACGATTCCCGACAGTGTCACCAGCATCGGGTGCTATGCGTTCTATAACTGCACCAGCCTAACCAGCGTTACGATTCCCGACAGCGTCACCAGCATCGACAGCTGGGCGTTCAATAACTGCACCAGCCTAACCAGCATCACGATTCCCGACAGCGTCACCAGTATCGACAGCTGGGCGTTCAATAACTGCACCAGCCTAACCAGTATCACGATCCCTGACAGTGTCACCAGCATCGGGGAATATGCGTTCTATAACTGCACCAAACTTGCAAAAATCTATTTCAAAGGCAATGCTCCCAACCTTGGTGCGGA
This sequence comes from Lentisphaerota bacterium, assembly GCA_041306605.1. Classification (GTDB taxonomy): domain Bacteria; phylum Verrucomicrobiota; class Kiritimatiellia; order UBA8416; family JAQBFJ01; genus JBFZFB01. The sequence continues at coordinate 22,608 of JBFZFB010000031.1, forward strand.
TGTATTTTCAGGCGACACAAATATTGTCCATTACCTGCCAAATACCACAGGCTGGGGTACGACGTTTGGTGGCCTTTCTGCTATATTGTGGAACCCGAAGGTGCAGGACGACGCCAGTTTTGGTGTTCTGACAAATCGCTTCGGGTTCAACGTCGCCGCAACCAACAACATCGGGCTTGTTGTTGTTGAGGCCTGTACAAATCTTGCTAATCCCGTCTGGTTTTCATTACAGACCAAGACCCTCAACAGTAACTCTGTCTATTTCAGCGATTCCGAGTGGACGAATTATCCAGCCCGGTTCTACCGTCTCAATTGGCCGTGAGAAACGGAATCGTGGCGTCAGCGTCAGACATGGGTTATTGACTAGATAGACAAGTTTACCAGAGGCAGTGAAATATATGTGATGTCTTTTGAAGGTATTTGTAACATGGCAAGCATGAGACATTTCTTATTTAGTGTATGGGTGCCTGCCCCCATGCATCTAGGTGAAAGGCGAAAAATGAATGTTAAACAACAAGTAAAATCCATTTTTGTGAATTGCATTATTCCTTTAATATCTTTATGGATAACTGGCATAGCGTATACTTTGACAGCTGTTGCATCACACACTGTGTTGGATATGGAAAGAAGTAGGTGTTTAGGACGTTTATTATTGCCGATAGCACCTCTTTTAATTGGTTTGTTTTGGCGCCAAATGTCTAAAAGAGGTCGCTGCATTTCTCTAGTAATTTGTTTTATTTTTCTAGGTGTTGCAGTGCTTGCAGTGTATATGTATATATAGTGTCCCAGCGTTTGGAAATAAGAGGAGACAATAGGCATGCCAACTGACAGCAACAATCTCAACAGGAAGATTGGAGGGGTCTGCCCTCAAGCGGACAAATAAGGATTGATCAGGAAAATTGCAGTGAAATATATTCGAATTTCAGTGCAGGTATTTGTAACATGGCAAGCATGAGACATTTCTTATTTAGTGTTTTGGTGCCTGACGCCCGTATTAACACGGACACTTGCTATCAAAGTACAATATGAAGAGAGGTTTTATATGAAACGAAAAATATGGCTGAATGTTTTGATTATGGTTGTTGCATTGTTTGTTGCAAGCAAATGGAGTTTTGGTGCGTCGGTTGTTGTTGATGAGACAGATGGCACATTACTGGTTTTTCAGACCGATGTCAGCGGTAATACTGACCATAAACCTGTTGTCCCCGGTAGTTTGACTGTTGTCATGAAAACAGCAGATGGCGCTGGTGGAAGTTTTGTGGATGATGGCAGCGGCAATCTTACTGGTAATTTTAACCTTGTAGGGCCAGATTCACCGTTTGATCATTCAGGAGCGGGTAATATTGTTTATGAAACAGGCAAATGGAATTTAAGTTTAGAGTCACCAGGCTTTCCGCTGGGGCCTGCATCTATAAAGCTGAGTTACTCATACTCATATAGTTATGAACCAGAACCAAGTGGTTTGGGCTGTTTTGATGCTGCTGGCCATTATGGCCGACCTGCTGGGTCTTGGTATTTTATCCGTGATATTCCAGGAGCTGTAAAGATGATAACATTCGGTTATGCCGGCACGGTTCCGATTACCGGTGACTTCGATGGTGACGGGATAACGGATTATGGCTGTTATGATGCATCCGGTAATTCCGGCCAGCCACCGGGCTCATGGTATATCATGCAGACTCATGCTGGTTTTTCGGTAAAAAGATTCGGCTATGCTGGCACCGTACCCGTGGTGGGTGATTTTGATGGAGACGGCAAAAGTGATTACGGCTGTTATGACGCGACTGGGCGTTTTGGTCAGCCTCAAGGTTCATGGTATCTAATGATGAGTTCCGCTGGTTTTACAACCAAGACTTTTGGCTATGCCGGGACAGTTCCGATAGTTGGAGACTTTGATGGTGACGGGAAGGATGACTACGGGTGTTATGATGCCACAGGCAACGGTGGGGCATTACCCGGTTCGTGGTACATTATGAAAAGCAAAGAAGGCTTCCAGACCCAGCGATTTG
>JBFZFB010000032.1:0-3989 GCA_041306605.1 Lentisphaerota bacterium
CGCCCGGCGCCTCAACTCCTGTTGCGCATCCTGGCCCAGCTTCCTTGCATCTCTTGTTTTCATGCAAAGAATATATCAAAAGACCTTTATACATGCTACTATTTATTTGCCGGATTAATAAGTGCATTGCTACTGCTCAAGAGATCCACTCTGGGCGGAAGGCGATATCATGCACCCATTGATCGTCGTTACCTTAATCGGTCGCGAATAGAGGCAACCGTTGAGTACCATGATCGCCCGATTAAACTGCGCGGGGAGGTGCTCTATTACACAAGCGAGCGCAATACAGATGATGTTGTTGCCACCAGACTCAAGTGGAATCTCGAGAACATAACAGGCAAGAAGGTCTGGCTGGAGTTACCCATAGAAATGTTGACGCATCGAGGTGACTATCCATTTGTCATCTCGCATTCTGGGCGGCGCCTGTCCTATGAAGAGATGGTCAGGGGAAGGTGGTATGGCCCTCGCGGGATGCGAAGTCTCCTTCCCGAGAAGGTGTTCCCTGTTGCACAGGAGATCGCCGAGTACTTCGCGAACATCAATTACTACAGCGCCAGTCAGTTTGCAGATCCATCCCGGTGCCCTGTGTCACTGGACCTTGAGGATGACCGTCCGGCGTTGAGACGTCGCCGTGATGCGATCGACCATGAGCAGTTCATGTACGACCTCTACGCTTCCTTCAAGAAGAAGTCCGACACTTTTACGCGATTCAAGAATGTTGTTGGACCAGAGGGGATTGGCCTTGTCGACGATATCAAGTTCGATGAGATATCTCTCCCAAGTAACGTGATTGAAGTGCGAACCGGTGGACGGACGGAGAAGAAGGAGAGAACCAAGATCGTTGTGGTTCCAACATTCACCATTGACCAAAATGTGCTCTCTCCGAACCAACTATCGGAGGGCACTTTCAAGACCCTTGCCCTCCTCTTCTACGTTCTAACTGATGACAGCAAGCTGCTGCTTGTGGAGGAGCCAGAAGTCTGCATCCACCATGGGTTACTCAATAGCATCATCGCGTTGATCAAGGATGAGTCGAAGGATAAGCAGATAATCATCAGCACCCATTCTGACTACGTCCTTGATCAACTTCGGCCAGAGAATGTGGTTTTGGTCGAGCGGGACCGGCAGCGCGGGACAAAGGCTCGGTCTGTGAACAAAGCATTGAGCAAGACGGATTTCAAGGCCCTGAAACAGTACCTCGAACAGTCAGGCAATCTCGGTGAGTACTGGCGTGAAGGAGGACTCAAGGATGAGTAGCTCACTTCCCCATCGCATAGGTATCATAGCGGAGGATGACAGTGACGTCGAGTCAGCACGAGTGCTGATTCGGAGGATTTCAAAGCGAGATGATATTGGTGTGAAACGATTCGTCGGTCAGGGTTGCGGGCGAATCAACCGGAAGTGTCAATCGTGGGCGAGTACCCTCAGACTTAAGGGTTGTCGTCACCTCATAATCATTCATGATCTTGATCGAAAGCACCTCGCCGCGCTTCGCTACCAACTTGAGCAAGCCATATATCCATCACCCATCACCCCGTACCTAATCTGTATTCCCATTGAGGAGATGGAGGCTTGGTGGCTGTCAGACCCTGAGGCGATCAGGAAAGCTCTTAACCTCAGAGTCACACCGAGGGTCAAAGGCCGTCCGCAGGACATACTGTCACCGAAGGAGCATATCGGACAACTAGTAAGGGTATGCTCACAAAAGACGAAGAAGTACTTGAATACGGAACATAACGCCAAGATCGCCGAGCACGTGAGTCTTACGAAGCTAAGAACCTGCACTTCGTTCATTCCGTTCCAGGCCTTTGTCTCAGATTACTTTGTAGCTGCAAAGAAAGAGTGTCAGGCCCAACCAAGCGCGGCACCACTACCTTCGGCCCCGCGGACGGGACCTACGGAGGGTGCGCGCTGACGTTCGATCAGGAGATGAATATGAAAATGGGATTGATACTCGTGACCTTGGCGCTCTGTGTGGCCGGCGAAGGTGCCTTCAGGGTCACCCATTAGAGGCGACGGCAAGAGAAAAAACACTCCACCCGTTCCCTAGAACGGGATTCACGTTGTCTCCTTGACGTCGTTACCGTCAGCATCACCGATTCGCCCCGTTTCGCGCCGGGTCTTCTCTTTCATACGAGTCGGATGGCAAAGCCATTCCGCTCAGTCACCCATCTGGTTCTAGGCTGGCCAACTTCCTGATACCCCTGCCGGCCATCCCCATCCCGCTTTCGCTGGACCAGAAAAATATCCGTGCCGTACCACGTTCACAAGGGATGCACAGATCTGCGGTTCCTCCACCTGATGAGCAGGCAAAGTCCCAACCCCTTTCGATTCATGGCACGGGCGAAATGACGAAACAATGTTCACTACGGCACTCTCTCAATTTATGGGTTGCGACAAGTCCCAATCAGACCTGGGTGGCTCAACCAACCCTGCTTCCGGTTCCCTGCCGCAGCCCGATTATCCAAATATCTTCTTCACATCAAAATCCACCTGATCCTTCATAATAAAGTAACATGCTTTGCACAATTTGCTGGCCAACGCCATCGTGGCAACAACCTGTTTGCTGCGTGCCAGCTTCCTTTGATGCCATCTCTTCGCTTCCGGACAATACCTGCGGATAAAATTTGCCGCTTCAACATACGCCCAGTTTAAATAGCGATTGCCATTCTTACGATTGTTCTCGCCTTTCTTCTTCTCGTTCGACATTCGCGCTGACTTTACACAACGACAGTATGATGTGTAATTGCCAACCTTATTGAACCGATTGATTTCTCCTGTCTCCAGCATGATCGTAAATGCCAATATCTTTCCTATCCCCGGAACCGTTAAAAGCTTCTCAAATTCCGGCCTAAGCTTCACTTCGCTCATTACAACTTTCTCGATCTGCCTGATCTGTTCGTCCAAAAATCGAATCGCTTCAATATTTGTCCGGCCCATCAGGACAAGCCGTGGATCCTCAAAAAACTGTTTCACTCCTTCCGGCAACAGCTTCAATATCTGATTGGAACTGATGTGCTCCCCGCGCTCCCTTGCTATAAGATTTTGAAAACTCAATATATGTGCCGTCTTCTGATGAACCAGCATTAAACGTCTTCTCAATAAGTCTCGCACCGGTCGTTCCTCCTTCGGATAAATATATCCTTCCGGAAGTATGCCAAGACGCGAGAGTTCCGCCAGAAAGAAAGCATCGGTTTCGTCATTTGTGTTCTTTAAACCGTTATATTGCTCCATCCCTGCCGGATTAACCAGCCGTACTCGATACTCTTCTGATCTCAATCCGTCCACAAGCCAATACCAGTTGAATGTGGATTCCACTAAAACACCACCCGTCAGATATTGGCGATATGGCTCCAATGCGCAGAGTACTGCCTTCAGATCATTCGGCAATCTCTTCTTGAACAATCTATTGCCTTCAGAATCTACAACACCATAGAATCCATTATCACCGTGCAAGTCCACCCCACAATGCAGTTCCATATTTAGCTCCTTTCTTTGTTTGCCGCCTATCGACAGCCTAACACATCAGAGCCTCCAATGGATATTTAAACCTCTATATGCTTATCAGACCTAGAAACTAGAAAATAAGGGTTGACAGATGTGTGGGCCATCAGGGTCAGACTTGTACAATGGACTTTGACAGTGGCGAAGACATATCATTGGAGTCTAGGTCAGCCCTGAAGCGGATAAATAAGGATTGATCAGGAGTAGGGGAATACATTTGAATTCCTTTGCAGGTATTTGCAACATGATGAACATGAAACATTTCTTATTTAGTGTCTTGGCGGCGTGTTGCCCAAATCTCAACACGCTTTTGAAAAACACCTATTCTGTTATAAATTAACATAAACATCCCGACGGAACCGGATTAGAAAATAATCGACACCAAACTGCGTGCATCATCGTTGATATTTCCAGAATATTCTCGTGGGCAAGCACCATTGCTGCGATTTTCCGACGCTCAACTTCTTTTATCAAGATGCGAACAT
>JBFZFB010000033.1:0-5816 GCA_041306605.1 Lentisphaerota bacterium
CTCTTCCGATCTCTTGAACAGATCGAAAAAGCCAACAACCTCCTGCCGGATGATCCTACAATACTCGATCATCTAGGTGATATTGCCAGCGTCCTGAATCATATTGATAAAGCAATCGACTGCTGGAAACAAAGCTTCCTACTCGACCCTAAAAACAGTAGTGTATCATCAAAACTTACTGCTCACGGTATTGATATTGACGGTTTATTGCGCGAACAGGAAAAGCTAAAAGATAATACAGAACAGAAAAATAAGGATTAACAGATGGCAGTAATTCACCAGTTTGTCGCGGGATTCACCAATGGCGACGCCATAAGCAACGAAGCCATGGTTATGCGCGATTTATTCCATTCATGGGGACACCAGTCGGAAATATTCTGCGAATTAAAACGCATACTGCCCGAACTCAGGAAACAAGCCAGAGATGCAAACGATTGCCAGTCATCATGCAAACCGGATGACGTTGTAATTCTGCATCTGTCCATCGGCTCGCCGGTAAACAGTGTTTTCGCGTCTCTTAACTGCCGGAAAGTGATTCTGTATCACAATGTAACCCCCTCTCATTATTTTGACATGATAAACAAGAAAACCGCTTACGAGCTCGCGCGCGGGCGTGATCAGATAAAATCACTCGCCAATACCGCTCAGGTAAATCTTGCCGACAGCCAATTCAACGCCGGTGAACTGACCGCTCTCGGATATAAAAATGTTAAAGTACTGCCCCTGATACTGGATACAGCCAAACTTAAAACTGCACCTGACAAAAAAACAACAAGAGAATTCAGGGACAAAAAAACAAATGTGCTGTTTGTCGGACGCTGCGCTCCGAACAAGAAGATAGAAGACGCTCTGTTGGCGTTTGCTTATTTCCACAAGTTCGTTGAACCCTGTTCCCGGTTTATTCATGTCGGATCTTTCGCCGGAACAGAACGTTATTTTTATCTGCTAAAAGCCATGACAAAAGAACTGGACATTGTAGAAAGCGTTCGTTTTGCCGGAGCCGTGCCGCAGGTGCAATTGAACACGTTTTATCAATGCGCGGACATATTCCTCTGCATGAGCGAACACGAGGGCTTCTGCATTCCGTTAATCGAAAGCATGGTTCATGGCGTGCCGATAATCGCCTACAACGCGGCGGCTGTCCCTGAAACACTTGACGGCTCCGGAATTATATTTTTAGAAAAACAGTACCCCATGATAGCTGAAATGATGGGCCGGCTTGTCCATGACACGGCACTCAAAAATGCTGTAATAGAAGCCCAAAACACGCGGTTGAAGCGTTATGTCGCCCGCGACCTCAATTCCGAATTAAAGGCACATCTTATGCCGCTTATTTCACAAACCAGATAAAACATGAAAACGCTTTCAGAGATGGGTGAAATAGCCGCAATAGAAATGATCCGCCAATGTCTTCCGGACCGCAAAGACATAATTGACGGAAGAAACGACGATTGCGCCGTTGTCAGACCGGGCTCAAAATGGCCGTACGACCTGCTGTTTACATCCGATCCGGTCATTGAAGGTGTCCATTTCAAGGCAGGAACACCGCCTCACGCTATCGGCCGCAAAGCTATCGGCAGAGTTTTGAGCGATATCGCGGCCATGGGCGGAGAACCAAAATGGGCATTGATCAATATCGCCGCACCGGGCTCAACAAAAGCTTCTTTGCTGAAAGAAATATATAAAGGCGCTGTCACGCTGGCTAATAAATACGGCATGGCCATTGCCGGCGGAGACATGGCCAACTCTTCCCTCCTGCATATCAATGTCTTTGCCGCCGGCTACACGCCAAAAGGCGCCGCCATTCTCAGAAGCGGCGCCAGCCACAATGAACTGCTCTACGTCACGGGTTCGCTCGGCGGCAGCGCCATTGGGAAACACCTCAATTTCGAGCCGCGTGTATGTGAAGGAATATGGCTGAGAAAATGGGCAACCGCAATGATTGACATCAGCGACGGACTGGCAACAGACATAAGGCATCTGACAAACTTAAGCGGAACAGGAGCAATACTGAACATAGATCAACTGCCAGTGTCAAAAGCGGCCATAAAAATGAAGGATGGCGTCTCCCCCGTTAATCACGCGTTGCGCGATGGTGAAGATTTCGAACTGCTGTTCACAATACCCATCCGGAAGAAAAATGATTTTGAACGCGCATGGCAGGCCGAATTCGACACTCCATGCACTCGAATCGGATTAACAACCAAACAAAAAGGTGTAATTGACTGCATCTCCGCGAACAATAAAACGTCTAAACTGGCAACCTCCGGTTATCAACACTTCAAGAGCAGGAAGACACCATGATAAAGAAAGTCATTTTGTCATGACAAAAACATATCGCACATCCATCACATCCGCCAGTCCGGCCGAAACACAAGAAACAGCCCGGAAACTGGTAGAAACACTGCCCAAAAAGGCAGTGCTGGCACTGCACGGTGAGATGGGCAGTGGGAAAACATGCTTTGCGCAGGGAATAGCGCTTGCTCTGGGAATTAAAAGCCCTGTAACCAGCCCCACGTTTACTCTAATCGGTGAGTACAAAGGAACGAGACGTCTATATCACATTGACTTATACCGCTTGCGCGATTCTGACGAAGCATTGGCGTTAGGACTGGAAGAATACCTTGATCCGGACGGAATTACGGCGATTGAATGGGCGGAACGCGCGGAAGATTTACTGCCGGCAAACACCATTCATATATATTTCGAAACAACAAAAGATCCGGACAAACGCAAAATTCTGATAATCACACAGAATAATATTTCTATTCAAAAGGAATAAAAGCGCCGGCACTTCCGCCAACCCGGCCGGCTTGCGGAATAATCTGCAGAAGATAAGGATGCCCGTTGATATCAAGCTCTTTCCAGCCATTCAGATCATCGGGCCGGGATGAAACATATTCCGATTGTTCGCACAATGTTTCCATGTCTATGTATTCCCGATGCGTGTCTTCCGCCAGCTTGACGTATTCGTCCGTGTAAAATTTACGGCGCAGGCGCTGTGTTACTTCCATGCCGGAATTCTTCCGTTCATTTTGTATCTTATTGACAATTTCCCTCGCTATTCCTTCCTTCTTCAGATCTTCAGTAAGCTCTATCTCAATAGCGACAACAACAGATCCCTCTGAAGCCACAACCAAACCTTCACGCGGCATACGCTCTATCACCACTTCGGCTGAGGTAAACTCGACATTACTGCCGTTAACATCAAGCGTAATCCGCCCCTTCTCAGAGAGCTCTACAAGAGCCGAATCGCTCATGCTTGATATGGCACGAGCGGCATTCTTCACATCCTTACCGAAGCGCGGGCCGATCTGCTGAAAATCAGGTTTCGCTTTCAACGTTACCAGATCAGTTTCACGAACGCCAAGTTCCAGCTTCTTAACATTAAGTTCATCCAGAATAATGTCATCAAACTCTCTGATGCCATCCAGAATTTTCTGATCTCTTGACACCACATGTATTACTGAAAGCGGCTGACGTACTTTTAAATTATGCTCCGACCGGAGTTGACGGCCCATGCTCACCACTGTCATCACGAGCGCCATCTGCTCTTCCAGCGCCTGATCGCGATTAGCGCCGTCGGCAACCGGGAATCCGCACAGATGAACCGATTCGGGCATATCGCTGGTACGCAGGTTCCGGTAAATACTTTCACTGATGAATGGGATAAATGGCGCTGCGATTTTCGACAGTTGCATGAGAACATAATTCAAAGTCTCATAAGCCATCGCCTTGTCTTCGTCATCCTGCGATTTCCAGAACCGCCGTCTGCTTCGCCGTATATACCAATTTGTAAGATCTTCGATGAAGACAACAAATGGTCTCACAGCTTTTTGCAGATCATAGGAATCCATCGCCAGCCCTACATTCTCAGCCAGACTTTCAAGAGAACTATGTATCCATCTATCCAGCACGTTACTGCTGCGGGCGGCTTTAGCGTGATCTCCGCCGCCGAACCATCCGTCAATATTGGCATAAGTGACAAAAAAGCTGTAAGCATTCCATAAAGGTATAAGTATATGGCGAAGAAGATGCTTTACCCCCTCTTCAGAGAACTTGAGATCTTCAGCCTTTACCACCGGCGAATAAATCATATAAAGCCTGAGCGCGTCGGCTCCATAAGTGTCTATAATATAAGCCGGATCAGGATAATTCTTGAGCCTTTTGCTCATCTTTTTGCCGTCTTCAGCAAGAACAAGTCCGTTAACAATCACATTCCTGAAAGCGGGTTTATCGAACAAGGCGACGGAAAGCACCATCAGCGTATAGAACCAGCCTCTTGTCTGATCAAGCCCCTCGGCAATGAAATCAGCCGGAAAATGTTTTTCAAAATGCTCCTTGTTCTCAAACGGATAATGCGCCTGCGCGTACGGCATCGCTCCGCTCTCAAACCAGCAATCAAGAACTTCCGGTATGCGCCTGAGCACACCCTTGCCGGTGCGTGACGGTATTTCAATATCATCCACAAAATGTTTATGCAGATCGCTTACCTTGCGGCCTGATAATTTCTCAAGCTCTTCAATTGACCCCACGCAAACAGTTTCCTTGCCGTCTTCGCTCATCCAAACAGGCAAAGGCGTGCCCCAGTATCTGTTTCTTGAAATAGCCCAGTCCCGCGCCCCTTCTATCCACTTTCCGAACCTGCCGTCTCTGAGATGGCCCGGCACCCAGCGTATTTCCCTGTTGGCCGCAACCAAACGATCCTTGATCTGCTCAACCTTGACAAACCATGTGGAAATGCCGCGATAAATAAGAGGTGAATCGCACCTCCAGCAATGCGGATAACTATGAACAATTGTTGATCTATGAACCAGTTTGCCTTCCTGTTTAAGACGTTTAATAATATCAGAATCCGTGTCTTTGACTTTTATTCCGGCATAATCAGAAACATCCTGCGTAAAGCGGCATTCCGCGTCTATCGGACACACTGCAGGCACACCCTCGCTCATGCCGACACGCTGATCATCCTCGCCAAAGCCCGGCGCGATGTGAACAACACCGGTTCCATCCCCGGTGGAAACAAAATCAGCCGCAATAACACGAAACGCTCCTTCAGCCTCCTTGCCGGCAAAATACGGGAACAGCGGTTCATACTTCATGCCAACCAGACTGGATCCGGCAACTTCCGTTATTGACTGACATTCACTGCTGTCCTTGTAATAAGCTGGAAATCTATCTTTGGCAAGGTAGTAGGTCACGTTCTTTTCAACGACTTTCAAATAAGTAATTTCCGGCCCGACCGCGAGAGCCATATTCGACGGCAGAGTCCACGGAGTTGTGGTCCATGCGAGAATATATGCATCCGCCACACCCTTGATTTTGAACCGGACAGTTATCGCCGGATCCGTTACTTCCTCATAACCCTGATTCGTCTCAAAATTAGACAACGGCGTTGAACAACGCGGACAATAAGGAAGTATTTTATTTCCCTGATATATCAATCCCTTTTCCCACAACGATTTAAACACCCACCATATTGACTCCATATAGCTGGAATCCATGGTTTTATAGTCATTATCGAAATCCACCCAGCGTCCTATTCTGGTGACTGTTTTCCGCCATTCCTGTGTATAACGCAGAACAATACTACGGCACTTTTCATTAAAAACGCCGACGCCCAGTTTTTCTATTTCGGTTTTGCCATTAACCTTAAGGTCCTGCTCGACCTCATATTCAACAGGGAGCCCATGACAATCCCAACCGAAACGCCGGTCAACATAATGACCGCGCATTGTCATATAACGCGGAACAATATCCTTGATTGTTCCAGCCAGCAGATGGCCGTAATGAGGAAGACCGGTAGCGAAAGGAGG
>JBFZFB010000034.1:0-2796 GCA_041306605.1 Lentisphaerota bacterium
ACGGCGCCCTTGCCCTTTCGCTAACCCTTCGGCTCTGCGCTATTTGCCTGGGTAGAGGACTTCCTCGCCATGTCTCATGACGTGGTCACCTCCTAGTCACGCCGCATGCCCGGCGCACACGTTCACATTGAAGGTTTCGGCGACCCGTCCACGGGTTGACGAATACCTTCCGATGTGGGGTGCGGCCATCCTTCTTTCGTATGTGAGGTTGTGCGGTAGATCCCGATGACGGTTCGATCCGTCGCCGTATTCAAGGTCTTCAGTTTCTCTCTGGCAGTCTGATCACCTGCGTGCGCGAGCACGCAGAGACCTACCGTCTGGCCAGCAGACGGCCATTGACTTAGGTTCTGTTTCACCAAAGGCACCAAGTCAGCGAGTATGTACTCCGACATCATGGCCATGATAGAGGCAAAGGCGATGTCCTCCGTTCGATTCCGTTCCGCCGAGAATGGATAACCATTGACCAAACTTCGCGTACGAAACTTCATCATTTGCAGAGCTACCGTCTTGTCGGTTGGCGATCCGAATAGCATCACACGTTTCCAGTGAGTGAAGTCCGATTCGTATGAACTGTAGACGTACTCCGTGAACTGCCGATCGGCCGTGCCTGTAAATGTGCCGTTCGTGGGGTAGAAGGCCCAGAGTGAGAATGCCGTCATGGCAGCAATGTTCTCGGAAAGTGTGATTAATGCGTTGGTGTCGCCAGCCGCAAGTGAGGTTGTCATGCCTTGAGTGATCTGCGCGTAGGTCGGTGCGAAAGGACCTACGGTTTGGGAATACGGCCTATTCTCCGGAGACGAGGGCGACGTTGCGCACCCGCACATGAGACAACAGATTGCGATTGATGGAATGATCTTCTTCATCTCTTTCATCACGCCGAACCATTTATTATTTTGACTTTTTTCCGTGATATTATGATATTGGACCGCAAAACACGGAAAATATTCCGGGTTCAATATCATCTTCTATTTGAAAATATTATGACTGACGGCTTGATACATTCAAGATAAAACGGCAGTAGAAAACAGCCGGGGTAAAGCCCCCCGCTCTTGGCGGTCTTTGCGTCTTTGCGAGAGATATTGCCTCTCTTCTTCCATTGTCTTGCTTTTTCATAACCGCGCGGTTAGCGACGGTACCCTGCAAAAAAATGGTCGGCCGTTCTCATTTCTTAAACAAATCGGAATGAGTGCCGGTACGTTCCAATCGCAGTGATTCTGCATCTGCCGTGTAGATAAGGACCCAGTCCGGTTCAACGTGACAGTCGCGAGATGGTTTCCACCAACCAATGAGCGGGTGGTCTCTATGCTTTGACGGAAGCGATGCCCCGGAAGCGAGGAGACGAACGATCTCTTGAAGCTTGTTTAAGTCTTTACCGCGTTTACGCATCCGTTTGATATCACGAGAGAACTGTATGGTCTGAGAGACCCTCTTCATTTCTCCCAGCTCTCGAACATGGCGTCCAAGGATTCAAATTTCTGCACATCCTCACCGTGTCGGCTCTTCTCCAAGGTCTTTGTTGTACATTCGTTGGGCATAGTTACGGAAAAAGGCAGACCTCGCCGCAAAGTAATCAGACGGTAAAATATCCTGATTGCCTCTGTAGGGCTAAGCCCTAGCCCGTGAAGAACTCCCTCTGCCTGTCGTTTGATCTGCGGTTCAATTCTTGCGTGAACAATTGCTGATTTCATGAGAACAGTGTGTCACAAACGAAACACATCGTCAATATATTATTTTTGCATTCTTTCGGGACCATTTATTATTCGGACTGTTCTCTCATCATCTTCTATTTGAAAATATTATGACTGACGGCTTGATACATTCAAGATAAAACAGCCGGGGAAAGCCCCCCGCTCTTGGCGGTCTTTGCGTCTTTGCGAGAGATATTTGGGGTTGCCCCCTCTATCACTCCGGTTGTTGTGCAATCTCGTCAATCCATCTCAAGCATTCCGAGCCCCAGTCGAAAGTAGTGGCCAGTCCAAGTCCATGACCACCCTTCTGATACAGGTGCAACTCGAAGGGAACGCCGTGTCTTCTCAGAGCCGAAGCAAAGAGGATGCTGTTCTCAAGCGGCACGCCGGAATCCTCCCCAGTGTGCCAGATGAAACAGGGGGGCGTATCGGGTGATACGTGTTGTTCGCACGAAAGTTCGTTCAGGATCTCCGGCGAAGGGTTGTCGCCGGCGAGATTGCGCATTGAACCCGTGTGGGCATAGGGACCACGGGATGTAATCACCGGATAGCACAAGATGCCGAAGTCGGGGCGCAACGACACATCGCTCTCGCGGCTGTTCCACGCGACAAGTGCATGTGCAGCGAGATGGCCGCCTGCTGACGATCCCATAATGCCGACACGATCTCGATCTATTCCGTACTCCCGGGACGCAGAACGCACGGTATTGATTGCCGAGAGGGCGTCTTCGAGCATGGCGGGGTGCCTGAACCCTTCGGTGCCAAGCCGGTAGGAGACAACGAAACAGGCGATGCCTGCCCCGGCGAAGAATTTCGCGTACCCTCGTCCCTCATGTTCGGCAAGCCCCCCGTATCCGCCGCCGGGAAGGATCACCAGGCCGATCCCTTTGTGATCCTTCTCAGGCAACCACAATTCAATACCAGGCGACGGGTTTGTTGTCCCGCTCTTCAGTGCTCCCCTAGTTCTCTTCATAAGTCCCCTTGCAACAACGAGCCTGTCGAAAAACTGATTTGCAGGCTCCATGTTCTGTTTCAAAATGTTAAAGTTAAGTTGGTGATATTATTTCCGGATTTGGACTGCCGAAGCAAGCGGAAACCAGAAAATACA
>JBFZFB010000035.1:0-4094 GCA_041306605.1 Lentisphaerota bacterium
AGATGAGAGGTGGCCCGATTTCACATGGTGGTCATTCTAAGCGTCGTGTCGGATCCATTGGTCAGAGGTCGTATCCCGGGCGCATAGCGAAAGGTAAGCGTATGCCGGGACACATGGGGCATGTTATGGTGACACAGCAGAATCTGGAAGTTATTGAATTAAAGAAGGATGATAATATTCTAATGGTACGCGGTGCTGTTCCTGGTCCTACAGGAAGCATAGTGGTGATCAGAAAATCATTAAAGAAGTGTATTTCAGGTAAGGGTGCAAAGCGGGGTAAGGCATGATGAGCAAGGTTGCTATTTACGACATGAAGGGATCAGAGGTGGGCAAGCTTGATGTTGCCGACACACTGATTGAAAAGAGCAAAGGCAGTCAGGCGGTGCATGATGTTGTTGTTGCATATTTGGCTGGTCGTCGTGCCGGGTCTGCTTCAACAAAGAGCAAGGGTGAAGTAGCCGGTAGCAATAAAAAGCCATGGCAGCAAAAGGGAACAGGCCGCGCTCGTGCTGGTTATCGTCAGTCTCCTGTATGGCGGGGCGGTGGTGTGGCGTTTGGTCCCAGACCGCGTGATTATTCCATGAAAATAAATAAAGGGGTTGCCAAGCTGGCGTTCAAGCGTGCGTTTAGCGACAAACTGGTTCAAGGGAAAGTCATGATTTTGAATGAGATTATGTTTACTGAACCTAAAACGTCCTTATTTGCGGATTTATTGAAATCGCTTGGTATTAAAGGTCCTGCATTGTTTGTGGTTAATGAGGTGGACCGGAATGTGGCTTTAGCTTCACGGAATCTGACGGACGTGATTATTGTTAAGGCAGATGATTTGAACACTTATCATTTGGTGCGGTTTCCGGTTGTAGTATTGGATAAGTCAGGCATGGAAAAGGTTAAGACACGGCTTGCTGGTGATGTTGCGGATGATGGTGTGAAACGGAAGGCAGCAAATGAAGCATGATTCGATAATAAAGAAGATACAGGTTACAGAAAAGGGTACTGCGCTTGGCGAGAGCCTGAATAAGTATCTTTTTCATGTGGATCCTTGTGCCAATAAGATGGAAATAAAGCGTGCTATAGAGAAGAGTCTGGGCGTTTCTGTGATGGAAGTTAATACAATGAATTATAGTGGAAAGAAGAAAAGGGAGCGCACAGCCAATTTTGGCCGGCGTATCAATTGGAAGAGAGCTATAGTTACGCTGAAAGAAGGCAGTAAGCTTGATTTGACATAGAGAGAAGAGGCGATAGATATGGGGTTAAGAAAATATAGACCTACGACACCGACGCGGCGATTTGTTACTGCGTTGACGTTTGAAGAGATTACAAAGACGAAGCCGGAGCGTTCGCTTATTGAATCTCAGAAGAAGATGGCCGGACGAAGCAAGTCTTCCGGGCGTATTACAATTCGTCATCGTGGCGGCGGGCACAAGAGGATGTATAGAATAATTGATTTCAAGCGTGACAAGGTAGGTATTCCGGCCAAGGTTGCGGCGATTGAATATGATCCTAATCGTACCGCGAATATAGCATTGCTTAATTATGTTGATGGGGAGAAGCGGTATATTTTAGCTCCGGTGGGTTTGCAGGTTGGTAATGAGGTTTTGTCGGGTTCCGAAATTGAGCCTGGCATTGGAAATACTTTACCGTTGGGGAAGATACCGCTTGGTACATTTGTTCATAATATTGAACTTGTGCCGGGAGGTGGCGGCAAGCTTGTAAGGTCAGCGGGTGGCAGTGCGCAGTTGATGTCGAGTGAAGGCCGTTTTGCGCAGATCAAAATGCCTTCAGGTGAAATCAGGATGATTAACATTAACTGTCATGCTACTGTTGGGCAGATTGGCAATGTGGAGTACAGTGGTATTAAAGAGGGCAAGGCTGGCAGGCGCAGGTGGCGTGGTATACGTCCTACTGTGCGTGGTGTTGTTATGAACCCGGTTGATCATCCAATGGGTGGTGGTGAAGGCAGAAGTTCCGGTGGTGGGCATCCTGTATCGCCATGGGGCAAGCTTGCAAAGGGTGGCAAAACCAGGTCGAAACGGAAGCCTTCCTGGAGGTTCATAGTAGAAAGACGGAGAAAGAAATCATGACGCGATCCATAAAAAAAGGACCTTATGTAGATGAGAAGTTGCTCAAGAAGGTAGAGCGGATGAATCGGTCTGGAGAAAAGAGGCCTATTAAGACGTGGTCGCGCAGATCCATGATAGTTCCTGAATTTGTGGGGCATACGCTGGCGATTCATAATGGGAAGCAGCACATTTCTATTTTTGTAACGGAAAACATGGTTGGGCATCGGCTTGGTGAATTTGCGCCTACGCGAATCTTCCGCAAGCATGGTACTCATACTGATAAAGCTAAGGCGATAAAGTAATTTTTTAACGGGGAAGATGGTAATGGAGATAACAGCTACAGCAAAATATGTTAGGATGTCTGCCGACAAAGCGCGTGATTTGACCAGGCAGATAACCGGCATGCCGGTGGAAGAGGCTTTGCGTGCGGTTCAATTCAGCAAAAGGAAAGCTTCTGTGTATGTTGGCAAGACATTGAAATCAGCGGTGGCCAATGCTGAAAATAATGCAAAATTGGCAGTGGACAGCTTGTGGGTGAAAGAAGCTGTTATTGGTGAAGGGCCGAGAATGAAGCGGTTTCATGCGCGTTCTCGCGGCAGCGCCAGTCCGTTATTGAAGCGGATGTCGCATGTAAAGATAGTTTTAAGTGATGAAAATAGAAAGTGATTGTGAGTTGTAATTTTTTTGAAGGAGATAAACTTTGGGACAGAAAGTAAATCCAATAGGAATGAGACTAGCCGTTAACAAGGACTGGCGTTCGCGCTGGTTTAGCGGGAAGAAGGGTTTCGGCCAGATGTTGACGGAAGATTTGATGATTCGTGATTTTGTCAAGAAAAGATTGGAGCATGGTGCTATTTCAGACATAGTGATAGAGCGGTATGCGCAGAGAGTAAGGATTAATATATACACGGCTCGTCCCGGAATAGTGATTGGGCGCAAGGGGCAGGATGTTGAAAGGATGCGCGCTGATTTGGCCAAGAAAACAGGCAAAGAAATATATCCGGAGATCAGGGAAGTCAAGGATCCGGACACGAATGCTCAGCTTGTTTCGGAAAACATTGCTTTGCAGGTTGGGCGAAGGGTTTCTTTCCGGCGCGCCATGAAACGTGCGATAAAGATAGCTATGGATATGGGTGTTGAAGGTATAAAAGTAAGGGCAAGTGGTCGGCTTGGGGGAGCGGAGTTGTCTCGTGTTGAATGGTATAAAGAAGGCAAGATACCGCTGCATACGCTTAGAGCCAATATTCAGTATGGATTTTCGGAGGCTATTACGACAGCAGGTCGGATAGGTATAAAAGTTTGGATATGCAAGAAGGCCGAGTCGGCAGGAGAGCCGACGGTTAAGGCTTCTTAACGAAAGGGTGCATAAATGGCATTAATGCCTAAAAGAGTTAAGTTTCGCAAAAGTCAGAGGGGTAGCAGAAAAGGCCACACCAAGACAAGTGGTTCTTTGAGTTTTGGCGAATACGGTTTAAAGGCTATGGATCGTGCTTGGATCAAGGGCGTTGAAATAGAAGCTTGTCGCGTGTCGATTAACCGGCACATGAAGCGCAAGGGAAAGCTGTGGATCAGGATATTTCCTGACAAGCCGATATCCAAGAAACCCATTGAAGTTAGACAGGGGCAGGGTAAGGGTAATACTGAATTTTGGGCGGCAGTTGTAAAGCCGGGCACAATGATGTTTGAAATAGATGGAGTTCCTGAGCGCACGGCTCGCGAGGCGTTGCGCCTCGCAGCTGCAAAGCTTAGTATTCCAACCCGGCTGGTAAGCCGTCATCATCATTAATCTGGAGCAGGTGATTTTATGAAGGCAAAACATTTTAGAGAGCAGAGCGATGATGAATTGAAGGAAACGTATCTTGATTTGACCAAGAAGGTTTTTGATGCCAAGGTGAAGAAAAACATAGGTGAAACATCTGTTCAACCGCTGGAAGTAAGGATGCAAAGGCGTGATTTGGCGAGAATAAAGACTATTATGAGAGAGCGGTCTATTGTGTTTAAAGCATAAAGGCATGTTGAAAGAATCTGATT
>JBFZFB010000036.1:0-6123 GCA_041306605.1 Lentisphaerota bacterium
AGAAATGGTTGATTAAATTCGGGATAGACATCCCGAATTTAATCAACACCCTGCAGGTTGGATATGAGAAGATTGAGAGAGAAGAGGTTTTTTGACGGGACATGGATCAGTATCTTGTAAATCGTGGACAGAAAGCCAAAATTATGGAATGCGAAAAAATAACTGAAAAGATAATAGGATGTGCCTACACGGTATACAACACTATGGGTTTTGGCTTTCTGGAATCAGTATACGAGAAATGTTTACTAATGGAGCTACGTGAGGCAGGGCTTAAAGTGGAGTCACAGAAGCCGATACCTGTGAGGTATAAAGGAGAGGTTGTAGGTGATTTTGTGGCCGATGTCGTGGTGGAAGGCAAGGTGATTGTTGAAATAAAGTCTGTACAGAATCTTGTCAAGGTGCATGAGATACAGTTGGTCAACTACCTTGTTGCAACGGACATATCGACAGGACTGCTGGTTAATTTTGGTGAGACGAAGGTGGATGTAAAAAGAAAGGTAAGACAGTTGACTAACTGAAAAACAAATCCGGTTAATCCTGTTATCCTGTCAAAAAAATTGATGAAAGTTTGAGTGTTCTCGGACGCTCCGGCGCGGGTGGAGAGAGATTAATGAAATTATCGTCGAAAAAAGAAAAGATCGCGCGTTTGTTCGACCAATTCGCTGAGAACAGTAATCAGTGGATTGGCAGGTCAAATACTTATTACCGGTATTTAACAAAACTGGTGAAGCATTTGGTTCCTGATCCCCGGCGTGTGGTGGAGTTTGGCAGTGGTTCCGGCGAGATGCTTGCGGCACTGGCTCCGAAAAAAGGACTTGGGATAGATATCAGCAGTGGCATGGTGGAATTGGCGAAGAAGCGATATGGCGGGTTTGAATTTCGCGCGGGTGATGCTGAAGAGCCGGATATTGCTGAAAAATTTGATACTGTTTTGATGGTTAATCTTATCGGGTTACTGGAAGATGTTTACACTTCGTTGAAAAAAGCGCATGGAGTTTTATCGGAACGGGGCCGGATTGTAATCATATATTACAACCATTTATGGGAGCCGGTGTTGCGGTTGGCCGCGGCGCTGAATCTCAGGGCGCCTGTGCCGTATGAGAACTGGCTCCCTCTGGCAGAAGTGGAAAATCTGCTGAATTTAACGGGTTTCCAAGTGGTACGGAGCGGGAGGAGGATGTTGTGTCCAAAATTTATTCCGTTTATTTCGTGGTTTTTGAATACATGCATCGCGCCGTTGCCGTTTATTCAAAGGTTATGTTTGATAGAATACGTTGTTGCAAGACCGTTAAAGGCAGATGTGATGAGTCGCGAAAAGGAATTGTCATGTACAGTTGTCATTCCCACTAAAAATGAAAAAGGCAACATCAGGGATGCGATTAAGCGAACGCCCGATATGGGAAAGCACACGGAGCTTATTTTTGTTGACGGTAATTCCACGGATGGAACGGTAGAAGAGATACAGCTGGTCATATCGGAAAATCCGGATCGCGACATAAAATTCATTCCTCAGGGTGACGGCAGGGGCAAGGCTGATGCCGTAAGGAAAGGTTTTAAAATTGCCGGCGGTGATGTTCTTATGATTCTTGATTCGGATCTTACGATGCCGCCGGAGGATTTGCCCAAGTATTTCCAGTTGATAGCTGAAGGGAAGGCGGAGTTTATCAACGGCTGCCGGCTTGTTTATCCGATGGAAAAACAGGCGATGCGCACACTGAATAAGATAGCCAATCACTTTTTTGGTATGGCTTTCTCGTGGTTGCTGGAACAGCGTATAAGAGACACGCTTTGCGGAACCAAGGTGCTTATGAGGGATGACTATCTTAAGATAGCTGAAAACAGGGATTACTTTGGTGATTTTGATCCTTTTGGTGATTTTGATCTTCTTTTCGGCGCGGCGCGGCTGAACCTTAAGATTGTTGATCTTCCGATAAGGTACAAGGAGCGTACTTACGGTGAAATAAAAATAGAACGGTTCAGGCATGGAATTCTTCTGGCGGAGATGTGTCTTTTCGGCTTGAGGAAGTTAAAGTGTTATTGATTTAAATTAAAAATAAATTTACCACGAAGTACACGAGTCCCGCGAATACGCTGGACAGGGGAGAAGAGAAGAGTTGACAGGATAACTGGATGAATACGAAGATTATCCAGGAAATCTCTATAAAATGATAATTTTATCGATATTTCCTGGACAGTGTTTCCTGATGGGAGAAAGGAGAGTTTATGCATAGCAGGCACGGAATGCCGAAGTGTTCAGCTCCTGAACATCAGAGCAGGTTGTTAAATATCAATAGAGTTATCAGTCTATTGATATTTAACAGATCCAATCCCTTGTTCTATCTCTGTTAATCATGTTATCCTGTCAAAAAATTGTATGGGGGGGGGATTTTCACCACGAGGGGCACGGAGGAGAGAGTGGATTCAGCTTTGCCGGCGGGGTGGTAAGAATGATGGTTAGTAAATATATGGGTAATAAAAAAACAGTACTAATGCTTTTTTTTGTTTTGCTTGTCGGGGCGGGATTAAGGGTTGTGCATTTTGATTCGATACAGCCTGTTAATTCAGATGAAGCTATGTATCTGCGGCAGGGTCGTTTTATCGCTACATTAACGCAGTATGTTTGCGGGAAAGATGTGCCGGTAATTAATAACAGCAAGTCAGGGATCTGGCGGCACGTCCGCAAGGAAGACTGGTATGACAAGCCGTGCTGGCTTCATTCCTTTCTGCTGGCTGTGGGCATGTTGATTTTCGGGGTAAAAGCCGGGGCCGGGGCTATAGTTGTTTCCTTCTTTAGTTTAGCAGCGGTTTTGCTGGTGTATAAAATTTGCGGAAAAATATTCGGCAGTCAGGCGGCAGTCGTATCAGCGGGATTATTGGCGGTGTCAGGTTACTGGATGATTTATTCACGTTCATTCTGGGCGGAAGCTGACGCGGTATTTTTTGTTGTAGCATCATTTTATCTTATCTTAAACGCGCGTTTGATGGTGCGGCGCCGCTGGATGATGCTGTTACTTGCCGGTGCGGTTGGTGCGCTTTCTGTGTTGTGTCATTACCGGCTGTTATATATTGGGTTGCCGTTATGTCTGGCGGTTTTTGTTATGTTGGAAAATCCGCGGGAAAAGGTAGCCGGAGCTTTCTGGGTGGGCTTGGGGTATGCGGGCATGATTCTGATAGCGGCTGGTGTTTTGCGGCTGGCATTTGTTTTGATGAAAGTAGATATACCCTTTTCCGGATTGATAGGCGCGTGGATGGAAAGATATCTGCCGGGCGATCAAGGCGGGGAAGGGGCTTCGCAAACAGGGTTTCAGCCGTTGAACATTATCGCGTTTTTGTACTATTTATTAAGGAACAACGGATGGTGCACCGGGCTTTTGTGTTTTTTGGGGCTTCTATTTGGTTTTTCAAACGGACAGAACAGGAAGCAAACATTGGCTCTGGTGTGCTTTATCATGGTGCCGTTACTGGTATTGAGTTTTCAGGTTTGGGTGGTTGAGCGGGCTGGCTCGTTAATGATTCCTTTTGTTTGTATTCCGGCTGGGTATGGCGCAGTAATGTGCTGGCGGGAGTCAAAGAAGATATTTAACTCTCTGGCGCGGTTTATGGTTGTCTGTGTTGCCGGTGTTATTATTGCAGGTTCTTTTGTTGAGAATATCGTCATGGATCTGCGTTTGGTCCGCAACAGGATGGGGCATGGTGATGTTGCGGCGCGGCTGAAGCAGGAAAAGGCACAGCACATATTTGTGGATCCTGAAACAGCATGTATATACGGTTGGCATGAGCCTGATTTGCGCACAGAGTCCATTCACCGGCTTCATGACCGGTTGAACAACAACGCGTTGTCCGGTGCGTATGTTGTGTTTGACGCTCAGAAATTTCACATGTATCCCGAATCCACGGCACGTGTTGAAAAGCTTGAGATGAGAGTGAATGAGCGAGGTGATCTGCAGTGGAGATTTGATAATCTGACCACGATGTGGGTGGAGTTTCTGCTGGAGGGAACGCAGGCTCATAATCTTCCGGATATGCTTAAATCCATCCGCAATGCGACCCCTTCGGATATTACGGCGATAAGGGTTTATCGTTTGAAATAACTGCCGCGAATACGCTGGACAGAGAGAGTTTTTAGACAGGATGGACAGGATAAAGACAGGATGGGATAAGAAGAGATGGTTCAAGAAATCTGAAATAAAATAATAATTTTATGTTCATATTTCCTAAACAGTTTTCCTGATGGGGAAGGGTATATATATAAAGAGAGACTTTTTTGACATGATAACCCTCGGGTCCTCGGACCCGGAAAGGTCCTATGGACCTGAGGGTTATCCTGTCTAGAATAGTCTTTTCTCCGTGTACTCCGCCTGCCCTTCGTAGCTCCCAAGAGCGAAGTAGGGTGGTTAATTTCTGGATTGCAAGATGAGTAAGGTATTTATGAACGGCCATAGGCGAAATATTTTTATTTTGGTATGTCTTTTTATTGTGACCAGAGTGCTGATGTACATGGTCAGGCCGTTCTACTTTGATCCCATTACTTTTTATATGCAGTATCTTGATCCGGTGGTGCTTAAGAACGATTTGCTGAACGGGCTTTGGCATCTTCATTCACAGCCGCCTTTATTCAACGCGTTTCTCGGGCTTCTGCTGAAATTCAGTCCTGAAGGCATGGCGCCTTTGGTTTGTCAGGGGATATATTCGCTGATGACGTTGGCTGTTGTTCTGGGTGTTTATGAAATATTGAGATTTAAAAAAACGCCGGCGTGGTTGTGCTTTGTGGCATCCTGTCTGGTAATGCTGTTTCCTACGGTTATCAAGGCGGAAACGTGGCTTTTTTATTCATGTCCTGTGATTTTTCTTATTATGATGTCAACTGTATGTCTGGCGAGATTTGCGGAGAAAGGATCTGCGGTTCATTTTGCTTTGTTTATTTTGCTGGCCGCGGTTCTTGTGCTGACGAGGAGTTTCTTTCATTTGATTTTATGGATGATTCCGGTGGCGGTGTTGGGTGCTGGTTACGCGGTTTACCGGAGCAGATCGAGCGTGGTGTATGCGGTTATAGTGCCGGTAATTGGTTTATGCCTGGCCGGCACCATTTATCTGAAAAATTATTTTCAATACGGCATGTTTACAGCCAGCACCTGGCAGGGAATGAACGTGGCGGCGATGACCGGCTATGTGGGTGAAGGCGAGCTGGATAAAATGATAGTCTCGGGTGTTGTTACGCCGCTGGTGAAGATACCGCGTTTTTCTTCGCCTGAAACTTACTTCAAGTATTATCAGGCGCGGCCTTGTACAGGAGAGGCGGTTTTGGATTCGCCTATAAAGACCACAAGAGAATCCAACTGGAACAATGAAATATGCGTTCGAGCATCGGCGGAATATCAGAAAAACACGATGTATATTGTAAAAAAACATCCGGCTAAATATTTCATGGCGGTGGTTAACGCGTCATATATTTTCTTCGGGCTTGCGCCGTATCTTTACTTCTGGGATTACGGCAAATGGGGAATTACGGGTGGTGAAAGCTTTATTGTTATGGCGCGCAAGATAGCGTATATATACGTGGTTCCGGCATTTTTGTTTGTGATGTTTCTTGCCGGATTCGCCGGGCTTGCCGGGAGGCTGGGCGCGCGTGTTAACGGCGGTCTGGAAAGCGGGCGCAGGGAGTGGTGTCCGGTTACCGCTTATATGCTATTTAATGTTGTGTATGTTTTTGTTGTCGCTAACGCGCTGGAGCTGGGGGAAGGCTGTTTTATGAGGGTGCCGGTGGATCCTTTGTTGATCATCGGCTGTGCGTTGCTGATACAGGGAAGGACAGGGAGAGTTTTTGACAGGATAACAGGATAAAACAGGATAAGATGGTTCAAGAAATCTGCAAAAACATTAGTTTTATTGCAGATTTCTTGAACAGTTTCTATGATTGGATGTTGATCAGTATCTTGTAAATCGTGGACAGAAAGCCAAAATTATGGAATGCGAAAAAATAACTGAGAAGATAATAGGGTGTGCCTACACGGTATACAACACTATGGGTTTTGGCTTTCTGGAATCAGTATACGAGAAATGTTTACTAATGGAGCTACGTGAGGCAGGGCTTAAAGTGGAGTCACAGAAATCGATAGCTGTGAG
>JBFZFB010000037.1:0-23310 GCA_041306605.1 Lentisphaerota bacterium
TTTTGCTTATATTTTACGATCCGGAAAAACAGGCCGTTTATACAAAGGCTCCTGCGAAAATACCGATATAAGATTGGCCAGACATAACGCCGGCAAAGTTAAAAGCACTAAACCCTACACATTCAGGAGCATAAGCCATGACTGATTCATCAACAAAAGAAATTTTCTCCATGCTATCCAGCCAGGAATTAGCCATAGCCGCTCTTTATGCCACATTCAGCAAGACACTGCCGGAGATGAAGCAGTTCTGGGATGACCTCGTCATGCAAGAAAAGGCGCATTCCGATGTTATGGTAATGCTTGCAGAATTGATCGAATCAAACAACGTTCATTTAAATAAACAATTGTTCAACATCACGGCAATTCAAACAAATATTGATCACATAAAGAAATATATCACAAAGCTGTCCGCGGAAGGAGCCACCCCGCGTCAGGCGCTGGCAAAGGCAGTTGATATTGAAAAATCCCTTATTGAGGCGGGATATTTCCGCATCATAGAAACCGATTTACCCCAGATACAAAAAGAACTGAAAGAGATTGAAAACCACACAAAACAACATGCCGCCATGATTGAAAAACGTCTTAACGAACTGAAAGAAAACCATCCAATGGAGGAACAATTGTGGACGCGAAAGAAAAAATAATTCAAGCACAGACAGAAATAATCAACAATCTCGCCAACTGTGAAACCGCAATCGCAGAATTGTACGCGACATACAGCGAAATTTTCCCTGACCGGAAAGACTTCTGGCTCAACCTGTCAGGAAAAGAGAAGCATCATGCCGCCCTTCTTCAATCATTGCGCAAGCAACTTAGCAATGGGAATATCTTTTATAATATCGGACGGTTCGATCAAAACTCCATACAATCGCTTCTCAATACCATTCAGAGCGCTAATGCTCTCGCAAAAGAAAACAACGCTTCACAATCACAGGCCATCCGAACAGCTCTCTCCATAGAATCATCCGTTGTTGACGCGCATTTTTACGACATAGTAAAATCAGATGCCGCGGAATTCAAAATTATCGCCGATAAACTTTCTACAGACACCTATGATCATGTAAAAACCGTCCGTAATAAGATGCTTGAACTGGAAGCCCGGCAAAAAACAAGTGAAGAATGATAAGATTGTAACACAGCCACATCTCATCCCGGCAGTTGACAGAATACAATCTGACAAAAAGATTTGTTTCCATTCTTGATTTTCCTGCTATTATGCCACGCTACTAAACACAATTCCCAGTGTTTGAACGGAGAACTAATGATGATTCAGGATATAAGAAATATAGCTATTATTGCGCATGTCGATCACGGCAAAACAACGCTGGTCGACGAAATATTGAAACAGGCCCAACTGTTCAATGTGCGCGATGTGGTCCAGGAATGCTTTCTCGATAGCAACGACCTCGAGAGGGAGCGCGGTATTACCATTCTGTCAAAAAATGTAAGCGTTCGTTATCAGGGAACAAAAATAAATATCATCGACACCCCGGGTCACAGCGATTTCGCCGGTCAGGTTGAGCGGGTACTAAAGCTGGCTGACGGCGTTCTTCTGCTTGTCGACTCCGCTGAAGGACCAATGCCGCAAACAAGGTTTGTTCTGAACAAAGCACTGGAGCTAAAACTGAAATGCCTTGTAATCATCAATAAACTCGACAAACCGGATGCGCGGCCTGAAGTGGTTCATGAAAAGATATTCGATCTTTTCGTTGAACTTGATGCATCGCACGAACAATTGGATTTCCCCGTGTTGTACGCCAGCGGAAGAAACGGCTGGGCATCCAGCACGCTCGACGGAGACCGCTCGTCCATCCTGCCCCTTATGGACGCCATCATTGAACACATACCTCCCCCTGTGATTAAAGAAGGTCCTGTTCAAATGCAGGTTATGACTCTCGATTATTCGGATTACGTCGGCCGGATCGGCATAGGCCGCGTCTATCGCGGATGCCTCGACCTTAAGAAGCCTTTGAAAAACCTGAAACATGACGGCTCAGCGCAACCGGTACAGTTAAAACAGCTTTTTACGTTTGAAGGCTTGTCCCGACAGCTTGTAGAAAGCGTGCCATGCGGCGATTTGTGCGCCGTGGTTGGCATCGAAAACATAGATATCGGCGACACTCTGGCTGATGCCGAAAACCCTGAGGCTCTGCCGCTTATAAGCATGGATGAACCAACAATATCCATGTTGTTCAGAGCCAATGACTCCCCGTTCTTCGGTAAAGACAGCAAATATTCAACAAGCCGTCATTTGAGAGAAAGATTGGCCCGCGAAGCCGAGCGCGATGTCGCCCTGCGTGTCGAAGAAACAGGCGGTGAATCATTCAAAGTAAGCGGCCGCGGCGTATTGCACCTTTCAATTCTGCTGGAAACCATGCGACGGGAAGGTTACGAAATGACCGTTTCTCAACCACATGTCATTTTGCACGAACGAAACGGTCAAAAGGAAGAACCAATAGAAGTGCTTACTGTTGATATGCCGGAGGATTACACCGGAAAAGTCATAGAACTTGTCGGCCAACGGCGTGGCACAATGATGCGCATGGATAATAACGGCGCTCGCAAATTTCTGGAATTCCACATTCCAACGCGCGGCACAATCGGTTTGCGCAGTAAAATACTCACAGCCACCGCCGGTAAAGCTATCATGTCGCACCGGTTTGTTCATTACGCTCCTTATACCGGCGAAATAATCCATCGCAAAAACGGCGTAATGATCAGCATGGATAACGGAAAATCCGCGGCATTCGCCATAGATGCCCTGCAATTGCGCGGCTCATTTTTCATCGACCCCGGGGAGAATTGCTATGAAGGAATGATCGTCGGCGAACATTGCATTGATAACGACCTGATTGTAAATGTCCAGCGCGGGAAACAACTCACCAACATGCGGGCCGCCGGATCCGACAAGAATCTCAAAATAACACCGGCAATAAAACTAAGCCTGGAAGAAGCGCTGGAATATATCAATGATGATGAACTGGTCGAAATAACACCAAAAAATATCCGCCTGCGAAAAAAACTTCTCACGGAAAACGACCGCAAACGACAACGCAGACAAAATCAACAACAGGAATAACTGCTTCTTTGCTCCAACCTTCTGTTCCTGTTATTATCTGTTTACAGCCTTTTCTGCCGCGCATCTGCCGGCAAGCCAGCCACTCGAAGCAGACCATTGTAGATTGAATCCGCCGCATGGACCATCAATATCCAAAACTTCACCCGCAAAATAAAGCTCAGGCATGATTTCACTGCGCATTGTGGCCGGATCAACTTCTTTAAGAGAAACACCCCCGGACGTCACCATCGCCTGCTCAAATCCTCCTGACCCTGTAATCGTCAAAACCACTCCGTCAAGCACATCAGAAAGATCTTTCTCCTCTTGTTTTGACAGACGCGCCATAATCTGATCACCGGAAACCCCGCAAATGGAACATATCACCGAAGCTAGACGTTGCGGCATTATAGCCGCTACAGAATTATAAACCGTCCTCTTACCGTGCTCCTGGCGCCAGCCGGTAAACACACGATGCCATTCTTCCTTTCCCCGCGCACAGTCAGCCAGGCAAATCTTGATTTTAATTTCTTTATTATCAAGAAGCAGTCTGCATATCGAAGCTGACGCATCAAGCACGCATGGACCGGATACACCGTCGTGCGTAAACAGAAGCTCCCCTCGCCATTTCTGGTTTTTAAATAAACGATCCATGACGATAAGCTCCGCGTCTGACACAGTTATTCCGGCACATCCGGCAGTCCATGATTCCTTTGTCCGCAATCCAAGAAGTCCAGGCACCGGATCCACAATGCTGTGCCCTGTCTTTCGAACAAGCCGGTAACCGGAACTGCTTCCGCCGAGACCGGGATAGCTCGCCCCGCCGGAGGCAATAATCACTCGATCGGTATCAAACGCATTCTTTCCGGAGGCCTTCACGCAAACACCTTCTTTACACGCGACCAGATCCAATACTTCCACTCCTGTAAACAATTTCACCTCAAGCAGATTCAGCTCCCGCGTTATGGCATTCAATACATCAGCGGCTTTGTTGCTTTCAGGAAAATAATGAAAACCATCCATGGCCAGACATGGAACACCTAATGATTTCAGAAGTGACAACAGCTTCCCGCTGGATAATTCATGAAGTGCATGCGTTATAAACCGGCCTTTTTTACCGAAACGGGCGATGAAATCACTCAAAGGAAGTGTATTGGTAATATTGCAGTGTCCACCACCTGACGCCAGTAGCTTTCTGCCGGGCGCCTGTAACTTCTCGAGAATTGTCACATGCGCGCCTGAACGCGCCGCGCTTAACGCCGCAAACATACCGGCCGGTCCAGCACCAATTACAACCACGTTGGCACTATTCTTGCTTTTGGTCAATTTACTCATGTTTTCCTGTAATAAGTTATATCACAACATATGTTTATTGTCTTGCGCCAAATTAAAAGCTTTTTTGCACCATTATTATTGACCATTAAAGGTGGTTTTGCTAGGATACTGGGGTAGATTAAAGATTTACTTTAGTCATGGAGGTTATGTATGTCATATATGTACACATTACGTCATGAAGCTGACGCTGACTGTATAATTCTCACGGTTAAAGGAAGAGTCTCGTATAATGCCATCATAGACATGGCACCTCATGTGGCCCGCATGTCACAGGAAACCGGCTGTTACAAAATACTGAATGACATGAGTACAGCTTCTATTGATATGTCATTCACAGACATTCATAGTAGCCCGGAAGTAATGAATAATTCCGGCGTATCAAAATCAACAAAGAGAGCTCTTGTTCTGCCCGCCAATTTTCAGGAAGCTTATTTTCTTGAAACCGTAACTCGTAATTATGGACACAATCTCAAAGTGTTTTACGATGTTGAAAAAGCAAAAGAATGGCTTCTGCTGGACATCGCCACCGAACAAACCCCGTCTCTCGCCAAATTAGTATCCCAGTCCATTGCAACAGAACAACGGCCAACTCTGAATCAATAAAGAATTCTTTTTACCAAATGGGCAATATTATACGGGCTACCGAATGCATCCCTTGTAATATTGAGCCATTGCCTGAATGAAGATACGGCCCACCTCAAAACTCCAAGTCTTGTCGGTCCAGAAATCACTGCCTTCACACAAATAGTTAGTGATTCCATATTGAGCATACGGTCCATTGTGCCAGCAAATACTGTTTTCTATCTTTTTGTTGTCCATGTTCAAGGGCTTGATCAGATTACGCGTATCCATACAATCAAGCATGTCACGAAGTTCTGTCCACGGCCCAATCAGAGTACCAACTTCCGGACCGGGATGCATGAAAGGCTGCGCCTCATCCGGCCACGTATGCATGGACCAGCAAGCGGTAATCGGTGTTTTCGAAGCCATGAGCGCCTCAAAATCCTTCTGCATAACAAACGATTCCAAAGGCTGCTTGTCCGGATCAGAACCAGCCGATAAATAAGCTCTGTTCAGATCAACACCTTGAGAGCTAACCCTGTACCAGCCATGAGAAGGACCGTCCGGATTCATCTCTATCACAAAATGCCACACACTTCTCCGCCGGAAATCAGCACCCTCGTCACTCAACAACCAGTCTATCATGGCTATCATGCGCCATTTACCATGATGCTCACCGCAGTGCTGACAATTAACATGAAAACCCCATCGCTTGGACGGCGGAACATCACTTTTCGCATCCGTTATTTCGAGACGGTAGATGTTTCTGCCTTCAGTGGATTTTCCAATAACATGAACCTTCGCGTGCGGACTTCGCCCGTAAATCTCCATAAATTCAACTACATCCTGATAAGACATCGGCACCTGCGCTCCGAAATATACTTTATCCTGCGTGAATTCCGGAAACACAACAGTGTCACTTGTTTCACCACCCGGTTTGTTCCAGTATTTCCATTCTACAGGCATCCAGTTTTTGGCGTCATAAGACCATGTTGAAGCGTCATGATTAAAACGGAACTTCGGGTCCCCCGTAAACGTCACTTCCAACTGCAGTTTGTTTCCTTTTGCGTTTCTTAATATTTCAAACTGAAGCAGATTGCACCATTCCGGATGACCCGGAGCTTTGCCCAGCTCTATTTTGAAATGATTAACACCAATCTTTTCTATCTTCGCACCATCTGATCCAAGACGGCCGTTATTAAAAGAAAAATCCTCTACCGCAAGTTCTTTCATAGCTACCACATATCTTTTTATTATTTTTTCAACTCCATACACTTGTTACACAAATACCACCAAATTTTAACGGAACACCGCATCAATAAGAACCTTCATCTCTTCAGCCGGATTACGGGCCTTTATTTCCGAAATGCGTTTTGTCTGCGACGTGATTATCTCCTGCCGTAAGCCGTCATCAACAAGCATTCTATGCAAAAGTTCGGCCAGAACGCGCGAACCGGCATTATCAAACATCACACCCGCGCCCCCCATCGCTTCGGGCATGCCGCCAATACATCGCGCCACCACCGGCACGCCGTAATACATCGCCTCAATCAGCGGCAAACAATACCCCTCATGTCTGCTCGCACAAACAAATAAATCCGCCGCCTGATAATACGCCGCCAGCTGGCCGCCTGTCAGAAATCTGGCAAACACTACATTGGAAAGCCCAAGCCTGCCGGCCAACATCCTTAACATCGCATAGTATCGCGGACAACTCATCTCCGACCCCACAAGCATCAAACGTGTCGCACTGTCTATGCATTTATTCAGCCAGCCGAAAGCCGAAATAAGATCCTCCACGCATTTGTTAGGAGCCATTCTGCCTACAAATAAAATGTTTTTCAGACGCCGCCCGCCAAATTGCGCCAAAATACCATGATCCGGAGTCAGGGCAAGATCATCCAAAGAGAAAAACAGCGGAACAACTTTAACCCTTTCCGCACCAGCGGCCTTCAGCTCCGCGGCGTTGAATTCCGATACCGCCCACAATTCATCCGCTTTTGAAATAATATTTCCCAATTCATAACGGCCCAGCTTCAGCTCTTCCGCCACGCTGTCGTCAAACCCCTCAAAAAAAGAAGCCGGTGTAATATTGTGATAACGCACCACCTTCCGCGCCGGAGTCCGGAGAAAAATACTCGAAGCGACAGATGATGCCGTCGAATAATGATATATCACCATATCACCGGAAGACCCCGAATACGATTCAACCGGTCTGCAATCATCTCTGGTGTTCACACAAGTTCTGTCAACTGGAACAAATATTTCCGACTCGAAACCCAGCTTTCGAATTGTGCCGCGCATACAGCATGCTTCTTTGGAAATAGCATCTCCGTCTGTGTAGCCGGCCAGAATCTGATCCACACGGCGAGGTTTCATTTCTTCCCCCTCTCCTCCAGCATGGCCTCAAGCTTCCTGACACGCGCCGACAGTTCCGCGACATCTTTCGCGCGCGCTTCTTTTTCAAACTCCAGTTCGTAAGTCAGTTGAATATTTATCGCGTTCTGATCAAAGGCCGAACGTTCACACTGCCAGCGGGTTATGCCCCAGAAAATTTTTCTGACAAAACGAACTATCGCGCCTCTAACGCCGCCGCCTGAAGGAATGTCAAACAATGACGGATCAACACAATTACGCGCCCGCATGAGACCAACGTGTTTATCAAGATAATCAGCCGTGTCACGCGCTTTTTTAAGGACAAGGACATCCTCTTCCCGCGCCATACAGCCAGCCATATCAGCGTTCTGCCTGCGCAGGGCCTGATCAGAAAGTTCTCTGCCGATATCATCACTGCGATCCCTGCCAGCAATGCTAAGCTTCAATGCTCCTTCATTTACATCAGACATTTTCCAGCTCCATTAAGACAATTAATCAGAACAATGTATAAACGAATGCCGGAACCGCCGTCTGACCCACAACTATCAGAAGTGCCAGCAATAACAGCACAATGACAATAGGCACTATCCACCATGCCTTATTGTGCCACGCAAATTCACCTATTTCCTTCAGTAAACGAAGCATGTGTCTAAGAAAACGCATACTTAAACCTCCTTAATCCAGCACATAGTCTTCACGCCAGTTTTTCTTCTCGTGCCACGGCGGCTGATCTGTCTTTTTCAGAAGATACGAACCCAAAACAAGATAATCCATCTCCGTCCGCATAAAACAACGATACGCATCCTCCGGCGTGCACACTATCGGTTCACCCCTCACATTAAATGAAGTGTTGATGATAATACCATAACCCGTGCGATCTTCGAAAGCTTTTATCAGCTTGTGATAACGCGGATTTGTCCGTGAATTAACCGTCTGAACACGGGCAGAATAATCAACATGCGTGATCGCTGGAACATCGGAACGCGCCATGTTTATTCGCTCCTTCATCGGAATGCCTTTCCCCGAAACACCCATATCACACCTGCCGGCTTTAACCGGAGCCACAATCAGCATGTACGGCGATTCCTTGTCCAGTTCAAAAAAGTCATTCACTCGCTCCGCAAGACATGACGGCGCGAAAGGCCGGAAAGACTCCCTGTATTTCACCTTTAAATTCATCACCGACTGCATCTTTCTTGACCGCGCGTCGCCTATAATGGACCTGCCGCCCAAAGCGCGCGGCCCGAATTCCATCCTGCCGTTCAAAAGCCCGATAACATTCTGTTCGTCAATAAGCCTGGCCAGCTCGCTAGCCCACCGCTCATCACCATCAAGCTTCACCGCCGGATATCCTTTGAAATCCAGAAACGCCTTGATTTCTTCATCTTTAAAATCCGGCCCGAGATACGAGCCGCGCATGAAATCGTTAACCCCATCCGCTTTACGTTCCTTACCTTCAATCATATGCCAGACCAGAAGCGCAGCGCCCAGAGCGCCACCGGCATCACCAGCCGCCGGCTGAATCCAAATATCCTCAAACAGCCCTTCCTTCAAAAGCCGGCCGTTCGCCACACAATTCAAAGCCACACCGCCAGCAAGACATAATTTCTTTTCACCGGTAATATTTTTAACATGCCGGGCCATACGCAAAATAATTTCCTCGGTAACAACCTGTATGGATTTCGCTAAATCCATCTCCCTCTGCGTGATCTCTGATTCCGGCTTCCGCGGCGGACCGCCAAAAAGCCCGTCAAACCTGCTGTTCGTCATTTTTAAGCCGTCAAGGTACCCGAAATATTCCATGTTCAACCGGAATGAACCGTCGTCACGCAAATCGCAAAGCTCATTTAAAATAACATCCACATAGCCCGGCTCTCCATACGGAGCCAGCCCCATAAGTTTGTATTCACCCGAATTGACCTTGAACCCTGTGAAATACGTGAATGCCGAATACAATAAACCCAGCGAATGCGGAAACTTGAGCTCTTTCAATATCTCAACTTTGTTGCCGTCTCCTCTCGCCATCGAACTGGTGTCCCACTCTCCAACACCATCCAGAGTCAATATCGCCGCGCTTTTATAAGGAGAAGGGAAAAACGCGCTAGCCGCGTGAGATTCATGATGCTCCGGAAAGAATAAATCAGCCGGCATCTTGTAACCGCTGTCTTCCAATGCAGTCTCTATCTCCAGCGGCAGCCATAATTTCTGCTTCATCCATACCGGCATGGCCGACATAAATGATTCCAATCCCCGCGGGGCAACAGAAAAATAAGTTTCCAGAATGCGCGCGAATTTGATGATCGGCTTGTCATAAAAAGCCACCGCGTCAATGCCGTCAGCACCCACCCCGCCCTCTGTCAGACAATAATTCACGGCATTTACAGGAAATGACGGATCGTGTTTCTTTCGCGTAAAACGCTCTTCCTGCGCCGCCGCTATGATTTCGCCGTCACGAACCAGCGCCGCCGCCGAATCATGATAAAAAGCACTTATACCCAGAATGTTCATTCTTACTCAATCCAACTGCTAATATTGTTTTCTATAATTCTCCGGCCCGCGCAAAACACTCTTTCGATCAACCCAATATGTAGGTTCCTTGGAAGGACAACGCCTGCTCATCGGGTCAACCCCTTTCAACAACATCATCAACCGGCCCGGCACAAAAACAAGATAGAAGAACGGCGCCAGCACAACCCACGTAATAACCAAACCGGCAACCCGGCCGATTTTTTTCATTAAGCCGGTAATTTTCATGAATAACCCCGGCGCACAAAAACCAACGATAACCAGAATAACCCCGGCACAGAAAAGCACAGTCGCCAGCCGCTCCAGCCCGAAAAGAAAACGCAGAACAGCCGCCACCATCAGCATAATCAGAAATTGAATAAAAGCATGCCTGCGGCAAGATGGCCTTTTGCCGCACTCTTGATCCACGGCAACATCCTGCCAGCGCCATATCACGCCAGACACCTTATTTTGCTCAAACCGCATCGACTCCGCCCCCGGTAATAAACCTCACGCAAAAATTAGAAGCCGTATCATACCCCATTTTAACCTTTATATCACAGAAAAACTTTCTATATAAAATATTGCTTAAATAGCCGGACTTCTTCTATAATTTCGCCATTAAATAACTGTTTTTGTATGCAGGTAAATTGATCTTATATAAAAAGGCTTTTGATGAAATACTACTGTCGCCATCATTTTCTGACAATAATCACGGCTCTCCTGTGCTTTGCCTTTAACGTACACGCCGCCGATAATTCGTTCCTTCAGGTGATGAACGAAAACCGCGTGAGCTTGGGAATGGAAATATCAAAACATGACATAGACACAATCGAATACGACGATATGGTCCGCAAGGAATCTTCCCTGGAACGCAGATTCCTCGTCGCTTCCTTCGGCATCAACGAAATTACCGACCTAAGCCTGCGCTATGGGCAAATGGCCTGGGACCTGCTCCCGCGTGGCGCCGGCATTTTCGATTTTGGCCCCGCATGGGGCATCGGTGCTGATGTTAAAATCGCGGAAATCGAATACCCGAACCTCATTGTCACATGTGTGGCGCAATATAACCACGGCACACCCGATGACAACCATGCTTCCGTGGGATTCGAAAGCGACATTCAGGAATGGCTCCTCGGCCTGCAATGCGCTTATGTTATGGATAACATCCGCCTGTCCGGAGGAATCAACCACTCGCAAGTGGATTTCAAGTATTATGATAACGGACAATTTGGAAAACGTCAGGGCGGTTATGAATCCGATAACAGCTTCGGATTATCTGCCGGATGCGAATGGTACATTGTTCCTGAGTTTTCCCTTGCAACAACATTGAGAGCAATTGATCAACAAGGAATAAGCCTGAAACTCGCTTATCATTTCTAAATATGAAACTTATTAAAATATCAAAACTGATTCTATGCGCCTTATGCTTCATGACAATCTCATCGCTCCGGACAAACGCGCAATATGATCAGCCGGATTTTTCTGCAATATTCTCATTTGAAAAACATTTTTTAACAAAAATGACAGAAACCGGCGGCGGTAAGCCTGAATACAACCACTACCGCGTAATGTCACGCCGGCATTTCATGGAAGGCAAACTCTCATTCCCGTCTAAATCAGCGGTCCACTTGAAATTGGGTCAGGCCACAATTCAAACACATTCTTCGGAAGGCGAAACAACATATTTCAATGCCCGCAACTGCATCGGGCTGGGCGTCTCTCAAATCCTGCCCGTCACGCCACTTCCAAACGATCCTTTTCTTGAACTGTATGCCGGTTATTTATTTTTGTCCGTTACCGACCCTGCAACATCCGCTACGGCAAAGGGCGCTTTCAATTCCGGAGGAGAAGTTGAAATGGATTGGAAGGAAACCGAGCTCGCCGCCACCACGCATTTTCCCTCCGGCAATAAGGACCTTTTCACCGGCGTTCATTACACCGGTATATCAATTTCTCAGGATAGATCATTTTACGACCACACGGATTCAAGCAAGTTAAAACCTGATGACACCATCGGCATCCATGCCGGCATATCTCACACTTTCTTAAATAATATTAACACCAGCTTCACCGCCACCATCCTGAACGAAACCGCCATCAAATTCACAGCCCTTTACACCTTCTGATTGGCTCCTCTGCGCTAAAATAATACGCAAACTGTTACACATTAAAAGTCTGGGTTCTCTCCTCTTATCTTCTAAACCTGCTTTTGACTTGTCTTACGAATCATCACGTCTTATTCTTTCCGCGTTAAACGTAAGTTGCAAGGAGAAGCACTTGAAGAATTGCATTAAAAACATATTAACCTCAAGACGATCTTGTTTGCTAACTCTTGTTGCAGCAACCATAATCTTATTCATTAGAAGATTTGATTCGTTTGTTAATCCCCAATTCTGGGCAGAAGATGGTTCTGTGTTTTTCCTGCAACAATATGGGGGGGGGGGGTATTCCAACCATATTCCGGCTATCTTCACTTAGCGCCTAGATTGATAGCTTTATTTGCCGACTCTTTTTTTCCTTGCTCCGCAATTCCATCAGTGTACATTTTTTCCTGTTTTGCCATCACCCTCTTTGTTATTGCAAGCATCTTTTCCCCGCGGTTAAAGATGAACTATAAGCCATTGCTTGCGCTTGCAATTGTGCTTGCGCCTCATTGTATCAATGAAGTTTTTTTGAGTGTTACCAACATACAATGGATCCTTCCTATTTTACCAATAATTATACTGATGAAAGAAAGGCCTGATTGCAAATATGGCAATGTTAATATTCAAATGACTTTGGATTTTTTGATAGTCATTATTTGCGGACTAACGGGTCCATTTATGATTTTCCTGACACCATTTTTTGCTTACAAATGGTTTAAAAATAAAGACTTATATAATTTCGGCATCATGTCCGCCGTAATTATTACTTCATGCATACAATTATCACTTATTTTGTTTACTCCTCATGCCGTGCAAAACAACCACCTTGTTTTTAGCATGAATGATTACTGCGCAATTGTGGGCCACAAGGTTTTTGGCGGTTTGTTTCTGGGGAAAACTGTCGCATATAAGATAAACCACTATTTTTTGTGTGCTATGTATTTCTGTTTATTGTTCGCGATTCTGAAATCTTCATCGCTAAAAAATAATTTTATAAATATTTATTTGAGCATACAACTGTTGATGTTATTAGGCTCTTTTTACAGACTCAGAGCAATGCCAGAAGCCTTGATTCCAATAGAAAACGGTCAGCGATATTTCTACATTCCATATGTTATGATGATTTGGTCTTTAATCGCTCTGCTGGGAAGACAAGAAAAGTGGAAAAATGCCTTAATAATAGTCGCATTGATATCCATACTGTTTTCATCATTAACATCGGACTTTTATGGCAAGAAATTTATCGATTACAACTGGAAATTGCAAAGCGAATCAATTGGTGAAAAAGACACTATTATACCAATAAACCCGGAAGGCTGGACAATGCCTGTAAAAGCCCGTCCAAAATAATCTGCTGCTGATAACACCTTGAGAATTTGTTTTTAAACATCAGATTAATATAGATTATAGATATTTGCCGCAAAAGGCTTCAAAGCCGTCGTTAGCCAGTTTCTTAAGCTCGTCTATTCTTCTGGTAAAACGAGGCCTTATTTCCGCATCGCGCTTTGCTATATCCAAAACCTTTGCCGCAAGCGCCTCGCCTGTCAGCCCGGCCATCTCCAGCTTTAACTCGTCCATTCCCAGCAATTTAATGTAGTGCCTGACTTTCGGCGCATAAGCCAGTCCTATACACGGCGTGTTCATCGCGCTCGCCAGAATCAGTGAATGCAGTCTCATGCCGGCAAATAAACGCATCTTCGCCATCACTCCCATCAGTTCCTCGGAGGAATATCTGTCGTTTCCGATAACCACAACTTTATCGCGATTCTTTATCTTCACTAAAACTTTTTCCGCAAAATCAATATCCATTATTTGCGTTAAAACAAATACCACCCTGCAGTTCAAGCCGCTTATGATCCGGTCAACACCATCTGCTATCTCAACCGCGAATTTGTCCTCATCCACACCGCCACGACCAACCAGCCAGTTGCGCAGATAAACATTAACATTCATCCCGACCGGCCGCTCATCCTCAGCTATGCTGTTCTCGGCAAGTATCTGCTTCACGCGCTCTTCCGGCACCGGCACATTCACAAACGCCGCGTCCGCGTAAATGCTTATCTTCCCGGCATCAACCCCGACCTCCCTCAAAAGAGCCGCAGAATCCTGTTCCCTCACGAAAATATCATCACATAAATTACCTACAAACCGGGTGAGCATCCGCCCGGCCCGCGTGTGAAGCGGCCCGATCCCGACCAGCAGACCTACCACCTTCTTCCCGAACATCTTCGCGAATGGAACAATAAAAACCAGCTGTATCAGAAAATTAAACAGTGGATTGAACAGCCTTACATCAAAAATAATTCCATCCGTGATCAATATAATGTCTGACCGTAAAATCGAAAGGAACGTCGGCACTCCAAGAAGACGCAGACTTAGATTCCACGGCATCATCGGCACTGCACGTGCAATGTCTTTGCTGTAGCGCTTGTATAAATCTCTTTTCCTCGGAACCGGCACCTCAAAGTTGGTGCCCGGTCTCAACCGCAGAATATTGCGGATTATCGAAGACAGCAGTGCCGCGTCACCGGCATTTCTTCCCGAATTGGAACCGATAATGCAGATTCGCTTGCTCACAACAGCCCCTTTTCATGATACCATTCAGATGTCCGCGCGATTCCCTCCATTACGCTCACTTTCGGGGTATAATCAAGCATTTCTTTTGCCTTTGAAATGTCGTAAGCGCGGTTCTTGGTGAAGAAATCCACTCTCCTGCGGTAGATCGGCGGTGTAATCCCGAAAGGAATGCATATTTTCTCAACAACACTGCCGAGAATCTGCACCGGCCAGGCCGGGATATGTATTGTCGGCCGCTTGGCCCCCAGCTCATCTGCTATCATCTCGAAGAAATCGTTCAATGACATATATTCATTATCGGCTATGATAAATACCTCGCCGCTCGGCACATCTTTCTCCATCGCGAGAATAAAACCTTCCACCAGATTATCTATATACACCGTGTGAAAGAAATGCTGACCCTTTCCGATAACAAAAAAACATCTGCGGTTTATCATCTTGAACAATTTGCAGAACCGCATATCGCCCGGCCCGTAAATCGCGGCAGGCCGCACCACCACCCCGTTCATCCTGCCGCCTCTGAAACAATTCAAAGCCAGTTTCTCGCCTTCCATCTTGGTGATCTGATAAATGTCACCCGGATTGTATGGCGCGCCTTCATCTGCCGGCGTATGGGCAAGATGCCCGCAAACACCCATAGTACTGCAATGAACAAATTTTTTCACCCGGCTCTCACATGCAGTATCCAGAAGCAGGCGCGTCCCGTCAACATTCACCCTGTAATATTCCTCGTCTCTGACATTGGCCTGCCGGTAAAGCGCCGCTATGTGAAAAATGTAATCACAACCAGCTACCATGCGCTTGACATCTTCCGCGTTACCGATGTCGCCAAAAACAAGCTCCACACCGGCTTCACGAAGAAAATCCGTTTTGCTTCCATAACGGGCCGTGCCGCGCACATCATAACCCATCTTCTTCAGCTTTAACGCCAGAACGCCGCCCGTAAAGCCAGCCGCCCCGGTAACCAGTACTTTGCCGTCTATCACAGATTACCCCTTTTCATAAAAGATAAATCCGGCCGCAATAACCACCCGGAAAATCCAACTGTTATGGAGCATACATGAAAACCGTGCCCCTTTCAACTATTCCAGTATACCTCTTTCTTTCCTTGCTCAAAAGACCTGCGGGCAATATATTGCACCTGTATGGTAATTAATACACAGCCTATGCCTCAAAAAACACAGAATTTGTCCGGTTTCTGGCTGCTGGCCGCACTGGCTTTCACCATCATAGCGCTGGTTTGGACACGCCCGCTGTATAACTACCTGTTCTCCGGCATACCTTACGAGGTAGGCCCCCAACCAGATGTCCAAATCACCCACCTGACCTCCCACGATTGCCTCCAGCTCTACTATAAATATTGGCTCTTTAAGGAATCCATGCTTGGCAATATCCCGCTCTTCAGTGACCCTTATGAGTTTGCCATACCGGACGCCCGCGGATTCACTGGCCAGCAATTCCCCATCAGCCTCCTCTACGCCGTCTTCAGCGCCATATCACCTCTCTTCGGCTATAATGCGATCATACTCCTCTCTTTCCTGGCCTGCGGACTCTTCATGATGAAACTCGCCCATCTCTTCACACGCGACCTCTCCGCCTCTTTCATTGCCGGCGTCATCTTCACCATCATGCCGTTCCGCCTGCCTCAACTCATGGCCGGCCACCCGAACGGCACAGGCGTGGCATTCCTCCCGCTCATACTGCTGTTCTCTGAACTGTCCATGCGACGCGGAAAATTCCTTCCCTCATTAATGGCCGGTCTCTCTTTCTCGTCTATGGCAATGGTTGATATGCAACTCGCGTTTTTTTCGTCTCTCCTTCTTGCCGTATACATTCCATGCCGCCTCATTATGTTGTGGTTCGTCGAAGCACAGAAAAACAGATATCTTTTCAACCGGCAAGCAGCCCGCTGGCTTACCGGCCTAGCCATCGGCGCAAGCATAGGTATTGTTTTTCTTGTCGGAGTGAAATTGTTTTTACTCAGCAAATCAGCTCTCCACTCAACCGGCGGTCCTGTTAGTAAAATTGCCCCTGCTTTCAGCGATTTCTGGGACATTAGTGTTGCCGGCGAACGCCGAATCTACATGGGACCATGGGTAATCGCCCTTTCCATCCTCGGCCTCCTGCTCCCGTGCGTTACCAATACATTCCCGCCTTATAAACGAAAACACGCGCTCACCGCTCTGTTCTGCTTCCTCACCATGACCATGGGCCTGGTTCTCAGCCTCGGCCACAGCCAGCCGTTCGCGTCCTTCATCCAGAAAATTCCGCTGATCGGCCTTTCCCGCACACCCGCCAGAGCCACCATAATAACATTCACCGCCGCAAGCATCCTTGCCGCCTACGCCCTGACATCCATCCGCCGCCTCCTGATCTTATCAAGAAAAAATTTCATCTATTACCCGATATGGATCCTGTGCCTCGCTCTCATTCTGCACAACTACTGGCTGCCCGGCCCCAGAGGCATCAATATGCTCCCCTCTGAATCCCCTGTATTCCAAACCGCGGTTAAAGAAAAACCCAGCGCCCGCGTGCTCGCCGTGCCAGTATGGCCCGGCGAAAGCGCTTGGTCCGCCAATCTCCTCTATCACATCACCTTGAGCAGAGTGCATTTCATTAACGGCTACAGCCCGCTCGCTTCGCTTGATTATCAGGAAAAAGTTTTCCAGCCCCTTCAAATGGTCAACGTCGGCCAATTTAATAAAGAAGAAATGGAAAAAGCGCGGAACCTGAAAGTTTCCCACGTCTCTTTCCACCCTGAATCTTTTCCCGCTCCGCAATGGATAAGCGTCTTCCCGGGCGACCTAACCCTTAAACTTCTGAAACAATCACGTTACCTCGAATATGTAATGTACGACGACCCAATCCATCTGTTCCGCGTACTTGACGCCCCTAAAAAAACATACTCTCAGCCGGTAACCAGCCCGATCGGCATATCCGTGCCGGCCTCCACCGGCGCACAAACAAACGGGATCGTTATCGAAGATACCAACAGCATCATGGGAAACGTCCTTTCCATTATGGGAACACCTCACCAGCTATCATGCCTGTTCACCAACCGCGGACGAATATACCCCGCCGGCAAATACACTCTGTCGCTGAGATTCAAGTCAGACCCGATCCCCGGCACCAGCGCCGCCGGCATACTCATTCTGAAAGCCGTGGAAACAGAATCCGGCCGGACTCTGGCGGAACTAAATATGCCGCGCCAGAACTTCCCGCCACCCGGCAAATACACATGGGCTAAATTCCCCCTGCTCATTCAATCCGCCGCCCGCGTACGATTCGAAGCATGGTCAAACACCAATATCCCGCTCACTTTCGACCTCTGGCACATGGTCTTCGCGCAAGAGGAAAACAACACGGTGTTTGAAGCTGAAGACATGTTCCACGTCGGACGCGTCAAGGAAAACCCTGATATGTCAGGCGGCGCGTTTGTCCACACATCAAGTTCAGACCCGGCAACATTCATCGTGCGGGGCCCCTACCGCTTCCTGCCGCCCGGCAATCATATCATGCGGGTAAATCTTATGACTGAAAACACAGAACAAAATACCCAGCCGGTACGCTTCGAAATCGCCAGCCAGCTACAGCCTGATTCCCGGAAACGCGTAGTGCTTGCCACCAGCGAATGGACCCCGCCTCAAGAGAAAACAGGCCTTATTAAAGCCATAGACATACCTTTCACGGTTCCCCAAAACGGCGCTATAATAGAATGTACCCTGCACCGCCCGCGCGATATCACCC
Source organism: Lentisphaerota bacterium (assembly GCA_041306605.1). Taxonomy (GTDB): domain Bacteria; phylum Verrucomicrobiota; class Kiritimatiellia; order UBA8416; family JAQBFJ01; genus JBFZFB01. Next base: position 18,304 of record JBFZFB010000037.1, read on the forward strand.
TGTACATTGACTCCTTTGAAATCAATCCCGGAACCCCTGCCCCGTAACTTCTGCCACACCAAAAGCTGAGGAAAAACGAGACTCATCTCTTGACTTTAACCACAATGGTTATACACTCCTGACCCAAGGTATAAGTAACCGGAAATGGACTTGGTTCCAATTTAACAGCCAAATCCGGTAACCCGGTCAACCATAGAGGTCATTATGATCAGAACTTATAAAATCGAAAAAGGTATGGTTGTTGAAACATCCGACGTCAACGCCCCTGTCCTTCTGGTAACAGACCCTACACCGGAAGAAAACACCCGGCTCGTAAATGAATTTAAAATTGATGAACACAACCTCGCATCAACCCAGGATCCGCATGAACTCCCGCGCCTGGAATTGGAAGAAAACCATCTGGCAGTCATCTTTAAACAGCCAAAACGATATTCCTCCCTCGATAACTTCGTCTTCCGGATAAATGCCGTAGGAATTTTCCTTTTCCAGGACCGCCTCATAATAGTTTCACCGGGCGACACATTGTCACTGGAAGGGCGTTCTTTTCAAAAAATACATAACATCCAGATGCTTTTTCTGCGCGTGCTTTCCTCATGCATTACCCACTTCATGTCACATCTGCACGTCATAAACGACATCACAGATGAACTGGAAACCAAGCTTTCCAAATCCATGGAAAACCGCAGCCTCCTGCTCATGTTCACAATCGAAAAAAGTCTCGTTTATTACGTTAACGCCATCAGCGCCAACGGACGCGTCATCGAAAAACTCAAGGCCAATGCCAAAAACACCCAAACCGGCGGTCTATCGGTCGAACAACTGGAATACATCGACGACCTTGCAATAGACAACGCCCAGTGTCTCGAGCAGGCTCAGGTATACGCCAACGTGCTAACCGGCCTCATGGACGCGCGCGCTTCCGTGGTAAGCAATAATTTGAACATTCTGATGAAACGCCTAACGGTCATAAACGTGGTCTTCATGCCGCTCAATGTTCTTGCCGGTATCGGCGGCATGTCGGAATACACCATGATGACCAGCGGTACACCATGGCCGCTCGCCTACGCCATTTTCTGCTTCGGACTGACAATCATTGGATTGCTAACCTATCTCTTCCTGAAACGAATCGAGAAAAAATCATTTTCATAGCCTCCTTACAGCCTGTGATAATTGCTGTTTGACAGAACCATAAAAAAGATGTCAAAGTATCCCCGCCATGACTGAAAAAATACAGCCGAAAGATAACGAACCTATTGATGTCGAAGCTATTATCGCCGACATCAGAAAAAATAACACAAGCGGAGAACCGGCAGAAGAAACTACCTCCCCGGACCCCAGCATCCATGACGATTTTCAATATGTCTCACGCAACTTTTCTGGCGGCCACTGGCCTTCCGGCGGCATCACCGCACTGTTCCGCAAAGTCATGTTCCGGATCCTCGGCATGAAGGAATTTAACAGACGGATAGTCTCAATTCTGTCCAGAATAATTTCCATAATCAACGGAGAGGAGACCCCTGAATCAAGTGTCTTCCTCAACAACCAGCGTCGTACAAACGATATGCTTGTTCAGCTCGGAAAACGCATGGATGAATGCGATAAGCAGAATATCGCGGAACGGCTTTCGGCTTTGGAAAAACAATGTCAACAACCGCGCTCCACGGAGAAACAGTGAAAATTGCTTTCGTCTCCCCTTTCTTTGGCGCTGATACCGCTGGCGGCGCTGAATCAGAATGCCGCAATACTGCAATCCGCCTCGCTTCTTCAGGCATCAGCGTCGATATCCTGACTTCATGCATACGCGACCTCGGTTATAACTGGAATTTTAAATATCACCGGCATGAAACACGTGAAGAAGACGGCCTCACCGTCCGGCGCTTCCAAACAGAACATGTAGACCTTGACAAATTCTGCGACTTGAACACCCAGATCATACACGGTGCCGTGCTGACACCGGAAAAGCAGAAGCAGTTCATGGCCATGTTTCTGAACAGCCCCGACCTTTACCGTTATCTCGCGGAACACGGCGACGAATATAAGTGGATCTGCTTTATTCCCTACCTTTTCGGACTCACAGTTTACGGCTCAATGATCAAACCGGAAAAAACCATTCTGATCCCATGCCTTCACGACGAAGGATACGCCCGCCTGCAGGCTGTGCGGGAATTATTCCAGCGTTGCGCGCGGATAGTTTTCCACACAAACGCGGAATACGAGCTGGCAAAGAGCCTTTACGGCCAGCTTCCGGGCAAAGCAATGGTAATCGGCGAAGGAGTCGATACTCACCTTTCTTCCAACGCCAGCCGCTTTCTCGAAAAATACAAGATCTTCACCCCGTTCGTGCTTTATGCCGGAAGAAAAGGCCATGAAAAGAATGTGCACACACTCATACGCTACTTTACAGCTTACAAGGAAAAACACCGGAATGATTTGAAATTGGTTCTGATCGGCCCTGCCGCCTTGCCGATTCCTTCCCACATGAAAAATGATATATTGGATTTGGGATTCATTCCCAAACAGGACAAAAACGATGCCTATTCAGCCGCCACGGTTTTCTGTCAGCCCTCCCGCAACGAAAGCTTTTCCATAGTCATAATGGAAGCCTGGCTTTGCCAAACCCCTTGTCTTGTTGACGGCAAATGCGCGGTAACACGCGAACATGTCGTCCGTTCGGGCGGCGGCTTGTATTTTGAAAATTATTCCGACTTTGAAGGATGTCTTAATTACTTCCTGAATCAACCCGTCATGCGGCAAAACATGGGCGAATCCGGCCGCCAATACGTCCTGAAAAATTTCGAATGGGATTCCATAATCCAAACATACATAAACACAGTGTTCGCCGATTAGCACAAACACCACGCCAGTTCCACAGCCTCACATCTACGGCAAATTGATCTATCGCAAAATGCGGGTTAAAAACAGTCCGGCATCAACCCATGCGGAGCAACCGCCCTCCACTTGGCAACGCGGTCGTTTTCAGCGAACATGAACTCGCAGGGTTCATGGTACGGTGCAAAAACTGGTTCTGCCAGACTTATCCGTATTTCTTTTTAGGCTTGTCAAGCATGACCATCTGCCGAGAATCAGTGCGATGATGGAGTGGGTAGGAGGAAACGTCTTCAACTTCCTCGTTGCCCCATTGCGCCCAACCTTTGCGAGAATGTCGGGCGAATAATTCAAGATACGGGCCGGGAGAACACGTTTCGATAATGTCGTAAAGTTCGTCAGGTTTTCTGGAGTGTTCCCGTTTTCGCGTTAAAATAATGTTTGTTTGAGTTCGTCCGGCGTCGAGCGTGCGCATGCTTCCTCTGATGCCGAAAAGCACAATCTCTGTTACATTGCGAAAATAGAATCCTACGCCTCGTCCGTCCGGACCTCCGTCCTTCCGAATTTTGTACCAGATGAGATTTGTCTTATAAGTAAACCCCCATCGTTTCATAACTTCAAGTCCTTCAGAAATGAGAGCGTTCGGAACCCATAGGTACAGGTGGGCTCGCGCAGCCGCGAGCCGATTCACTGGCAACTCAAAGATTTCTTCTGTTGTCATGGTGGGATAACGAAGCAACCTTTGATGTTCCGGCGCCATTTTCCCAGTTCGATTTTGAAATCGCCATGGTGGATCGGCTAGAATCGTTGAGAATGGGCCTTGTACTCTGCCACTCAGATCCTCGGCAGCAGAAGTCTGTGGAATATTAAATATCTTCGACATAGAGAGTCCTCCTAATTCCAAACACCAGAAGCGGACAACCTGCACCACCGCCGCCTTGTATGCGCGGGATAAGTTTTCCCATGTGTGTCGTGGATGCTCCGTAGGAAGATCCACGACCAAGGGAGTCAAAAATATCTTGCAGTTCATCACAACGCGTGACAATTACTCCCACGGAAACGGCGCGAAGATCGAAGAGGAGACGAAAATTGTTCAGATCCCGGTCAAAGAACGGATCTTTGTTATTCCACTCGATTTCTAGCGCAATCCTGTTTTTGAAGCAGTCGACTGCATGTGTCGGTGACTCCATCACGTTTTGATCAACAGTAATACTTGTCTGAAAGTTCTTCTCGATCCATCCCTTCTTCGAGAGTCTGGAGTCAATCCATTCTGAAACCTCAGACTTTCTGCCTCCTCCGACCGCAATGTGGCTTTTCTTGAGTCGAAAATGCGTCAGAACGTCACAAATATCATCGTACTCTTGTGAGAAATCCTGCCGCAGAATGGCGCAAGCGTGCCGCCATTCATGAACCTCGTAATTATCCTGAATAAACTGTGGTAGTTCTGTTGTCGTCATGCCATTACTGTGTCATGTATTGCATTAGTTTTCAATATCTTCTTTGTGCCCCCAACATATATCAGTTTGACGTCAATATAAACAAAATTAAGTTTGAATCATGATGGTGCCTGGCTCTGATTCTGTCAAATATGAAATAGCTGTCTTTTCAAGCGTTTTGTCTAATGTCCAAGTGCGATACTGACCCACGGTCATCTCTTTTTAGTCCGTTATGTCATCTGGTGTGTCGAAATGGCCATCTGGTCCAGCAGAGCGTGTTTCTGGTCTCCCTGCGATCAGCCGGTAACGAAACGGCGTGCCCCACGGATCGGTGACACCTTTGGGGCGGTATTGCTCAGCCACTCCCTTAACAAAGAGGTCGGGCGGAAGGAAATTGAGTCCGGCCTCTTCCGAAGGGAAGGCCCCGTGCGTGTTCCGATATTCTTCCAGCTTTGAACGGATGACATGGATTTCATCACGTGCGGCATCGAGTCGTGGATGCTTGCCGTGGCCCCCCAGCCTTGGGATCGCAACGCCCAGTATTATGAACACGACTGCAAGAGCCAGAATTATCGCGATGACTACCCTTTTCATTCTTCTGAATCCTCAATCTGGATAGGGAAAGGAAGTGAGCGGTGCTACACACAGGTTGGCGCTCCAGCAAGCTGGATTATTGCATAAAGCAGTCCTGACGCCCCGGACGAAGACCTGCAAGCCGGTACATGGACCAGTAGTCACCGCTCAA
>JBFZFB010000038.1:0-9190 GCA_041306605.1 Lentisphaerota bacterium
GTCAACTAAACAAATTCACATTCATAACAGGCTGATCTCATGATTTACGCCGAAATGAAATGCCGAAAAATCTTTGCCACCACCGCTTCGCTCAAAAACCCCGGTTTGGGACAGGCTCTAATTACTGCCACAATCCGACCTTTCAGTCAACTTTTGTATGTTGATTTTCAGGCAGATTCCCCTGACTGGCGGCTCGTCTCATCGTCAGAGATTTATCCCGTATTTTGCGTTTTAAAAATAGCTTGCCCCGTCTTTAAAGGAGATTTTGTCACGTCCTCTCTATCTCAAAGTCAGGTGTCAACCTATAGCTGGACGAGACAACATGAAGCTATTGAACAAAACCTACGCCTTGCGGAGTTTCTCCGTCAAGATAAACAAAAAGGCGCTTGCCGGCGCATTCTCGCGGCACATCAATCACCTTTATCACGCCTTCATATTCAGCCCGCTCCGGAACTATGGTGGATAACAGATTTTTTGCTTTCGCGAAAAATCCTGCATTGAAAACAGTCCCCTCCTCATCCGGATACAGCGGCAAAGGAATGATTTGGGCTTCAACGAGGTCCTGAAAGAAGTGCGTTCCATAACTCACTTCAGGCGTAACACCACCCTTCTTGCGCGCTATTTCTATCAGCATGCGCGATCTGTTGATGTCATTGTATTTCACCGGAACACCCAGATCTATATTGGAACTGCCCCAGCGTCCCGGCCCCATCAATATAAAACGCTTTTTCTCAAGTGCGGTATTTATCCGGCCTACAATACGGGAGATTTCCACCTTCTTTTCCGCGCTCGGCAGATTTGAATAGGCTTCATCGTCAACAAAAACGATATATTCGATATCCTTCACAATCGCGTTGGAAAATCCGCGCCGGCCCGTGAACAGAATATCCTCTTCCGCAACTCTCGGAATTGTTATGCCGCCTTCAAATTCAGCCGGCTGTGAAAGATGACGGCACTGCAGAACATACAGCTTGCCGCCATGATACACAAACTCCATATCAACAGGCATACCGGAGGAACTCTCCACTTTTTTCAGAACATTCTTCATCAGCTCCGGAAATTTCTTTCCCTTCAACAGGTTGTCGAAAGTAATGGCGCATTTGCCGTATTCCAGTTTTTCAGGAAACATGATCGGCGTTTTCAACACACCGTCTTCCGCTATCGAAACAATGTCGCGAAGATCAATTTCATTTCCCTGCGTGCGGATTTCATTAATCAAATCGACGAAATTATGGGTTTCTATTTTGCGGGTTTCAAGATTGAGCACATCCATATAACGCTGAGAATATTTAATCTGCTCGCCTGTGGTGGATTCAGGGCGCAAAGCTGGCGCGGAAAGCGACACCATTCTGGGATAATCATCCCCCACCCGCTCCACCGCACGCGTGCCCAGCCCCATCACAATACGAAGCATGCCGTCTTCTTTCTTCACGCGCTTGCTCCAGCAATACATGTTCGTTGAAAAACCAACGATGGATATCAACGGGAAGAAATATTTACCGTATCTGGACCCGACCACTTTCTGGATCAGCACGGCCATGCGTTCATTATAATCCAGAAGATTATTATCACGCCGGTATTCAATCGCTGACGGACTGTAAACGCTGAGATAAACTTTTTTAATCGCGTTGGTAAGCTCTTCAAAACGCTCTTCAAAAGTGCCCTGATTGGAAATAAACACCGAATCGTATTTGCCGCTGAAAGAATGACCGGCGCTGTCCTCCAGATAGCTGGACGAACGCATAATCAGCGGATATCCTTCTGTTTTAGCGAGAATATCCCTGAATTTCTCACTCGTTTCATCGGTAAATTTTCCGGCCATAAACCGCTCTTCCAGCGTCTGCCTGACCACCCCCACGGATTCGCCATCCAGATATTTAAGACTATGACAGTCCTGAAGATTATTCTTGCTGAGGAATTCCGCCGCCACACTGGATTTTAAAAAATATGATTCCGTCTCTTCAATGGCCTGTGCCATATTAGCATCCACCGCTTCCAGCGTGGGTCTCAAAATACGGTTTGCCAGAATCATGCCGGCGGTTTTTCCGCCAACAAGTCCCGGCTGGGAAACCGATCCTACAGACTTGCTCAACAGCAGAGCCACATCGCGCATGTTGATATGATTTTTCGCCGCGCTGATATATTCCTGATGATCACTTATAAACCGGCTGATGAGATCAACGCGTATACCCAGCGTGACCGTGGGCGAAACATGATACTTGCCCACGGGGATTTCACAGAATTCATTCAGAAAATTAAGCACGCTTGCTGTATCAGCCGCGGTGACATTCAGGCATTCCAGAATACGCCGCGCCAGCAGTTCCTTGCGGGCCAGATTGATGTATTCGATAACATCATCATAATCAGTTTTTTCAAAAAACACTGAACAAAGGTGGGCGTTGTAAAATTCATCCTGTTTTCCGCCCTCCCTTTTTTCTGCGGCTGTCTGCGCGGCCAGCTGACGCGCTTTGCCCGCATCCCACAAACCTTTTTCCCGCAAAACACGTTCAAACACCTGCAGGATCGTGCTGTAAGCATGACTATGGACAATAACTTTCTGATATAAAATATGTGTTTTAAGATCCATTTATTTATTCAGAGAATCAAACCCACCCGCGCAGACGGCAGGCTTCCGCCACGCGCATAATACTGATCATGTAAGCTGCTGTCCGCATCTGCACCTTCTTCTTTTGATGCATATCATACACCGCGTCAAACGCCCGAGTCAGCTTGTCTTCCAAATGCTTATGCACTTCAGCCAGCGGCCAGTAGAAATTATAAGTGTTCTGCACCTGCTCGAAGTATGAAACTGTTACTCCGCCCGAATTGGCAAGAAAATCAGGTATGACAAACACATTGTTTGCCCATAGAATCTTGTCCGCTTCAGGTGTCGTAGGACCGTTGGCCAGTTCACAGACGATTTTGGCCTTGATGTTAGCGGCATTGTCCTTGGTTATAACGTTTTCCAGCGCGCTCGGGAAAAGTACAACCACATCCAGTTCCAGCAGTTTTTCATTGCTGATCGGCTCCGTTCCCGGAAAACCACCAACCGCTCCCGTCTTCAGCTTGTAATCAACAAGCGCCTGCGCGTCTATTCCCTTGGGATTGTAAACTCCGCCGCGCGAATCACTGGCGGCCACAAGTTTAAGACCAAGAAGCTTGCTCCCCAGCAGGGCCGCGAATTGACCGGCATTGCCAAACCCCTGAATGGCCATTGTCTTGCCGGAAAGATTTATCTTCAACGCTTCTGCCGCTTTGCGCGTCACAATCATACCGCCACGCGCCGTCGCGTCATCACGCCCCTGACTTCCGCCTACCGCAAGAGGCTTGCCTGTAATCATACCCGGATGATGATGCCGCATAATGGTTTCATATTCATCCATCATCCACGCCATGATCTGAGGTGTGGTATAAACATCAGGAGCCGGCACATCCTTGGTCTGTCCGAAAATATCCGCGAATGCCCTTATGTACGCGCGGGCAAGCCGCTCTTTCTCGCCGTTCGAAAGCTCTCTCGGATTACAGATAATGCCGCCCTTTCCGCCGCCAAGCGGAATATCAACAATTGCGCATTTCCACGTCATCCACGCGGCAAGCGCGCGAATCGTATCAATGGTCTCCTGCACATGCCAGCGCAACCCGCCTTTTGCCGGACCGCGCGCCATGTTGTACTCCACGCGGAAACCTTGAAATATACGCACAGACCCGTCATCCATCTTCACTGGAAAATGCGCCGTGAACTCCTTCTGTGGCCAGCGCAAAAATTCGTGCATCGTTGGCTCAAGCCCCAATATCCCGGCCGCTTCATCCAATTGTTGTTGCGACACTGCAAACGCGTTGTACGCTTCCATCCTTCCATCCCCTTCATTGTTGTTACATTAACCATTTAAACAAAAAATTTCTAAACCCATCCGCGCAGACGGCAAGCCTCTGCCACACGTATGACGCTTATCATATAAGCCGCTTTTCTCATATTAATCTTGCGCCGGACATGTATATCATATACCGCCCGGAACGCCAGCGTCATTTTGTCCTCCAGCCGCCTGTGCAACTCGGGAAGCGGCCAGTAGAAATTATAATTATTCTGCACCTGTTCGAAATACGAAACCGTAACACCACCCGCATTGGCAAGAAAATCAGGAATAAAAAACACGCCTTTATCCTCAAGCATCTTGTCGGCTTTCAGCGTGGTTGGCCCATTGGCAAGTTCTAAAATAATTTTTGCTTTTACACTACCGGCATTGTCATCCGTAATGACATTTTCCAGCGCCGCCGGCGCCAGCACTTCCACGTCCAGCTCCAGCAGGTCTTTATTGCTTATAGGCGCTGTTCCGTCCAGATTCACTACGGAACCAGTCCGGTCGCAATATACCGCCAAATCTTTCATGTCAATGCCTTTTTCGTTGTAAATGCCGCCAAATTCATCGGACACCGCCACTACTTTCATGCCCAGCATTTCTTCAGCCAGCAGACCGCCAAAACGGCCCACGTTCCCAAAACCTTGAAGCGCCATTTTTCGCCCTGCCAGCTTGATACCCAGCGCATCGGCCGCTTCCCGCAACGCGATCATTCCGCCGCGCGCGGTAGCATCAACCCTGCCCTGACTGCCACCCAACGGCAGGGGCTTTCCCGTAATCACTCCGGGACAATGATGCCGGCAGATAACTTCATATTCATCCATCATCCACGCCATAATCTGCGGAGTAGTATTAACATCCGGGGCAGGAACATCCCTGTCGAAACCTACAACCCCCGCGAATGCCCGCATGTAGGCGCGGGCAAGACGTTCTTTTTCACCGTTCGAAAGTTCTCTGGGATTACAAATAACACCGCCCTTTCCGCCGCCAAGCGGAATATCAACAACAGCGCATTTCCACGTCATCCACGCGGCAAGCGCGCGAACCGTGTCAATGGTTTCATTAGGATGCCACCGCACCCCGCCTTTGGCAGGACCACGTGCCGTATTGTACTGAACACGGAACGCTTCAAAAACACGAACAGATCCATCATCCATTTTGACCGGAAGCCGTGCCGCGAATTCACGCTGAGGCCAGCGCAGAAATTCGTGCGTCACAGCGTCAAGCCCGATAAGATCGGCAACCTCATCCAGCTGAGCCTGCGCCATGGTAAAAGCATTGCAATTGGTAGTCATATATTTTTCGTATCTATTTAGCTATCCGAAGAAAATATTTTCAAATATTCAGACAGGATAACAGGATAATATTTTTTCAATGTTCAATCTTCTTTACCATGTTTCGCAACTTTTACAGCGCCAACTCACCGAAAGAGCCTTTTTACGATCTGTTTTCAATCTGCCCGGTGAAGTCCCAGCAACAAACATTCCTAGCATACAGATTCCAGAAAGTCAAAGCCCTTTTTTTATAACCTTGTAAGCACAACCAATGATCTTTTCAGTTATATCATTATGTTCCATCCCTTTGGCTTTCTGTCCCAAAAGATTAACATGATAAATCCTGTCCTCTGACCCGTCCTCGGACCCAGAAGGTCCTCGCCTCGCCCCGGAAGGGCTCCGGCCCTGAGGGCGGACCTAAGGGGAAGGTCATCGCCTCGCATCTACTACATTCTGAACTGGTGCAATATTCAGACTAAAACACATCATTTGCCGGCATGCTTTTTCTGTTTAAAAAACAGAAACCATTTTTTTCCGGCAAGAACCTGCTCCAGTTCATCAAACGACTGATATCTCTCTTTCGGTTCCCTATGCGTCATCTTGTCTATAACCATTGCAAGCGATGGCGTGCATAAATCTTTTAACAATTCAGCCGCAGACACTCGAAGACCTGCAACATGTTTCTTTGTAAGAGCTTCTTCCGAAACAGTGGACTTGATGAATTTCTCGCCGGTTAGCATTTCATACATCAGCATGCCTAATGAATATATCTCGCTCCATGGCCCCTCCGGGTCACACTTCAGACGTTCCGGCGGCATATAATGCGCCGATCCGTCAACAAAATCAGCATCAACATGAGCAGACACCTTTTCCTTGGGCTGACAAAGCCCAAAATCGAAAAGAACCGGCCGCCAATTCCGTCGAATTATAATATTTTCCGGCTTTATATCACGGTACAAAAAACCCTTCCGGTAAATATATTTCTCCACTGCTATCAGACGCAGAATGATTTTTACAACATTCTCTTCGTTAAAATGTTTTCCATCCGCAATTAATTCATCAAGCCGCCAGCCGTTAATGAATTTCATGGCGCAATAATATTCATTATTGATGTTGCCATGCGCCAGCATGCGGACTATTGAAGAATGCCTGCCTATTGACGCCAGCGCGCTGATCTCGCGCTTGTACGATTCTATTCTTTCAGTCTCCGCCGATATATCATCATGACGCAGAATTTTAACCGCGCACAAACGTATTTTTTTGGCATCAAACGCCTTGCAGACACAGCCTACACCGCCCACACCCAATGGCTTATACAACCAGAAACGACCCAACCTGAATGGAACAAAATTTTCGTAATTACACCATGGACACAAAACAAAATGCGTGCGCGGCAGGCCCCGCACGCTCTCCGTTATTTTCTTGCCGCACCCTCCGCAAACTATCAAGCTTTTACGGGAAAACCGCAACGTCCTGATCATTTCCTTTAAGTCCAATAAGCGCACAATAAAATTCCTTCTTTTGCAGAAATTATTATAATGAAAACATACACCGTATTACAGTGTATGGACAAGCAGGCCTGACCTCAACTTGGGTTCAAACCATGTGCTTTTGGGCGGCATGCACATTCCTGCGTCCGCAATAGCCATCATCTGCTCAACTGTAGTGGGATACATTGAAAACGCAACCGCATCCCTGCCCGAATCAACTCTTCCGGTTAATTCACGGGTACCCCTTATGCCTCCTACAAAATCAATCCGCTTACTGGTTCGAGGATCATCAATCCCTAAAACAGGACATAACAAACGGTCCTGAAGTACACTGACATCAAGCGCCTTGACGGGATCTACCGATTCCCGCCCTGCGTCCCAGCTCAGTCCGCACCACCGTCCGCCAATATACATACTGACATTCTTCGGCTTAAGCGGCATATCCGGCGCGTTTTCAGTCACGCTGAAAACCTTCTTCACTTCCGCCATAAACTCTTTATCAGTTCTGCCCTTCAAATCAAGCACACACCGGTTGTAAGGCAGAATCTTCAACTGACTTGCCGGGAAAAGAACCGTCAAAAACCAGTTGTACTCTTCGTCCCCTTTATGCGCATTATTCGAAGCGCGCATTTCCACGCCAGCTCTCACAGCCGCGGCCGCGCGATGATGGCCATCCGCGACATAAGTACAGGGGATTGCCCTGAAAGCGGCTATCAGATCTTTACCGCCCTGCACACGCCATACCGTATGAACAATTCCATCCACAGCCTTAAAATCAAACAACGGCGCCTGTTTTTCTATCAGCGCAACCATCCGGTCTATCCCTGAATCATCACGATATGTCAGAAAAACAGGACCTGAATTAGCTTTCAGCACCTTTACATGCCGGGTACGATCATCTTCCTTATCAGCCCGTGTCTTTTCATGCCTTTTTATCAAATTATTTTCATAATCCTCTATGTGAGAACACACAACCACGCCGCGCTGAACATGATCACCCATCTTCTGACGGTACACATAAACGCAATCACTGTCTTCCCTGAGTAAAAATCCTTCACGCTGAAACGCAGTGAAATTCTCAGCCGCTTTCGCGTATACTTCATCGGAATATATATCAACACCTTCAGGCAAATCAATTTCAGGACGGGAAATATGGAGAAAACTGTATTTATTCCCCTTGGCCAGCACCCGGGCCTCCGCGGTATTCACAGTGTCGTAAGGAACGGCAGCAACACGCTGAGCATTTTCACCAGACGGACGCAATGCTTGAAATGCTTTTATTCTCACAATGATTCTCCCCTCGTTGTTTACTCCCCATCCAATTGTTTGGACAATAAAACCATATCCATATCATCAGCCTCAAAACGATCTTCCTCTTCAAATCCGTGTTTCAAACAAAGCTGTAACGCACTTCTCATCCTGCCCGTTCCTCTAAAACAAACTGTTTTATATCCATGATCCAGACAGAACTTCATCGCTTCCGCGATCAACTCGTCGCCATATCCCTTCCCTCTGTAATCCTTATGAACAAGAACACGCCTTAACAAGGCAGATCCGTCATCGCCTTCTTTCACAGCCACGGTTCCCACTATTTTACCGTCCTGCTCAGCGACAAGAAAAACATCCCTATCTCCACTGTAATGCTCCACCAGATCGTCGAGATCACCATACGCGTAAGCATTGTTTTCGACAGAGAATTCCCCCTGCATTATGCTCTTGATGAGACCTTTCACCTCTTCAGTATCTGTCTTCTCAATTTTCCTGATTTTAATCATATTCTCTTAACTCTTTTTTGAAACACGAATCATAATACATACTATCTGTTTATGTTTCAATAATTTATAGAATGCGATTTTTCGGAAAATTGACCGCGGCAGAATCCGGCATTACCGCCTGCACATTTCACGAGTTTTAAAAAAAATGTGACTACTCAAGTATCAGGGTTCGGGGGTCAGGAAATCCACAAGAGGTTCATGCCGTTGAGCATCCGGATGCACTCCTGATTTCGATTTGACACTCTTGGCATCCAATTTAGACAGGACCTGTCATGTCGAATGACGTGACCTGTCATGTCGAATGACGTGACCTGTCATGTCGAACCAGTCCTATCGAACCAGTCATGTCGAATGACGTGATGATGGGATGACGTGATTACCCTCGTGTACTCCCTCAGGTCCATAGGACTGGATAGAGTATGTTTACAGTATCCTGTAGATCTTTCTATTCCGGTCAACTGCCGCAATTCAGCCTTCTTAATTCTTGTCTTCTTTACTCTCGCAGTGCAACGAGGATCCGCCGAAGTCTCTTGACGTAGGCGGACCCTCACCTGAAGCTGAAAATTGAGCCTGTCACCGGTGTAGAGATTGTAGTGAAATTGGTGGTATCCGATGCCCACGCGTCACCATAGGAATTGCTGGCATAACAGCGGTAGTAGTACGGCGTACCTAGTGTCAAATCTTCAACATTCTTCGAAAACAAGCCCGCCGACCTTTCACCAAAATACTCATTCGTATTCCACCCGCCCTTGTTCGTCCCGCCGTTTGACGTGCCACGGTACATCCAAACGTAT